>NZ_CP014844.1:1200000-1500000 GCF_001598055.1 Cupriavidus nantongensis
GGCGGGCTTGTCGGCTTCTTTCTTGCCGCAGCCGGCCAGGGCCAGCACGGCGGTGGCGGCCAGCGCCGCCAGGGTCTTCCTGCGCGTGACGATCATGATTTCTCCTTGTGTGAATCGTTGATGGCTCGGGGATTTCCGTCAGAAAAAACGATCAGGCGTTGCCGGGGCGGAACGGCTTGCCCAGCGACGCCGGCATGTTCAGGCGTATCCATGCCGGATTGCGCGAGATCAGCGCCAGCACCACGATGGTGGCGGCATAGGGCAGCATCGACAGGAACTGCGACGGCACCGACACGCCTACGCCTTGCAGATAGAACTGCAGGATGGTCACGGCGCCGAACAGCCACGCGCCCACCAGCACGCGGCCCGGACGCCAGGTGGCAAAGGTCGTCAGCGCCAGCGCGATCCAGCCGCGGCCCGCCACCAGGTTCTCGACCCACATCGGGGTGTAGACCAGCGACAGGTAGGCGCCCGCCAGCCCGCAGCAGGCGCCGCCGAACAGCAGCGCGCCGAAGCGGATGGTGCGCACCGGGTAGCCCAGCGCATGCGCGGATTCCGGCGATTCGCCGATCGCGCGCAGCGTCAGCCCCGCGCGCGTGCGGAACAGGAACCACATGATGGCGAAGCACAGCAGCAGGCTGAAATACACCATCCAGTGATGCTGGAAGAACGCCGGACCGACGAAGGGCAGGTCGGCCAGTCCCGGCACGGCCTTGGCCTGCGCCGGCATGGCATAACCGACGAAGCGCTGGCCCATGAAGGCCGACAGGCCGGTGCCGAAGATCGACAGCGCCAGTCCGGTGGCGACCTGGTTGGTGGCCAGCACCAGCGCCAGCCACGAGAACAGCGTGGCCATCAGCATGCCGGCCAGCGCGCCGGCGGCAAAGCCGAGCAGCGGCGACTGGGTCTGGTAGCCGACCATGAACCCGGCCACCGCGGCGACCAGCATCATGCCTTCGGCGCCCAGGTTGAGCACGCCCGAGCGTTCGTTGATCAGCAGGCCCAGCGCCGCCAGCAGCAGCGGCGTGCCGGCGTTGATGGCGGTGGCGATGAGGGGGGCGAGTTGTTCCATGTTGTTGGTGTGCTCCGCTCAGGCCGTGGCCGCGCGCCAGCGCAGGCGGTTGTCGATCAGCGTGTCGCACGCCAGCAGGAAGAACAGCAGCATGCCCTGGAACACCCAGCCGATGGCCGAAGGCAGGCCCAGGCGCGACTGCGCCATCTCGCCGCCGATATAGAACAGCGACATCATGATGCCGCCGAACACGGTGCCGACCGGATGCAGCCGGCCGATAAAGGCGACGATGATGGCGGTGAAGCCATAGCCCGGCGAGATCGACGGCAGCAGCTGCCCGATCGGCCCGACCACTTCGAACGCGCCCGCCAGCCCCGCGGTGGCGCCCGAGATCAGCAGCGCGCTCCACAGCGCGCTGCGCGCCGAGAAGCCCGCATAGCGCGCCGCCGCCGGCGCGGTGCCGCCGACCTGCAGCCGGTAGCCGGCGAAGCTGCGGAACACGAACACCGTCATCACCGCCACCAGCACCAGCATCACGACAAAGCCGGCATGCAGCCGCGAGCCCGACATCAGGTTCGGCAGCAGGTAGTCGGAAGAGAACACCTTGGATTGCGGGAAGTTCATGCCGTCGGGATCCTTCAGCGGCCCGTTGACCACCCACAGCAGCAGCTGCTGCGCGATATAGGTCAGCATCAGCGAGACCAGGATCTCGTTGGCGTTGAAGCGGTCCTTGAGCAGCGCGGTGAGCGAGGCCCACGCCATGCCGCCGGCAATGCCGGCCAGCGACGCCAGCACCAGCACCACGGTGCCGTTCATCGTTTGTCCCGGCACATCGAAGTACAGCACCGCCGCGCCGGCGCAGATGCCGCCGGCAATCAGCTGGCCGTCGGCGCCGATATTCCACACGTTGGCGCGGTAGCATACCGACAGGCCCAGCGCGCACAGCACCAGCGGCACGGTCTTGAGCAGCACCTCGCCGATCGCACGTTTGTCGCGCAGCGGATCGGCCAGGAACACCTTGAGCGCGGCCACGGGGTCCTTGCCGAGCGCCAGGAACAGCAGCGCGCCGAACAGCAGCGTCAGCGCCAGCGCCAGCACCGGCGAGGCGTAGGCCATCGCGCGCGAGGGCACACCGCGCGGCGCCAGCGTCAGCGGGGAACGGGGCATCAGGGGGCGCATATCAGCCATGGCTTGCCACCTCCCCGCCGGCGTTGGCCCGGGCCGGACCGCCATCCCACAGACCGCTCATCCACAGCCCGACCTGCTCGCGCGTGGCGGCCTCGGTCGCCAGCGACGGCGACAGCCGGCCCTTGGCAATCACGTGCAGCCGGTCGCAGATCGCGAACAGCTCGTCGAGCTCTTCCGACACCACCAGGATGGCGCAGCCGGTGGCCTTCAGCGCCAGGATCTCGTTGTGGATCTGCGCCGCGGCGCCGACGTCCACACCCCAGGTCGGTTGCGCCACGATCAGCACCTTCGGGCCGCTTTCGATCTCGCGGCCGACAATGAATTTCTGCAGGTTGCCGCCCGACAGGCTGCGCGCCAGCGCCTGCGGCCCGCTGGCCTTGACGCGGAAGCGGTTGATCACCGCCGACGCCAGCCCGCTGGCGGCGCCAGGCGAGATCATGCCTTGCCGGACATAGGGCGGGGTCTGGTGCGACAGCAGGATATTGGTGGCCAGGCTCATGCCCGGCACCGCGCCGCGGCCCAGGCGCTCTTCCGGCACGAAGGCCAGTCCGGCGCGGCGGCGCTGGCGCGCATCGAGGCGGCCCGCGGGCTTGCCATCGAGCTGCACCGAGGTGGCGTCGGCGCGCGTGTCCTCGCCGGACAGCGCGGCCAGCAATTCCTGCTGGCCGTTGCCCGAAACCCCGGCGATGCCGACGATCTCGCCCGCGTGCACATCGAGCGCAACCTGGCTCAGCTCGGTCGCGAACGCATGCGCGCGCGGCAGCGACAGGCCCTGCACGCTAAGCCGCACCGGCCCGCGTTCGGCCGCAACGCGCGCCTCGCGCGGCGGTTCGCCGCCGATCATCAGGCGCGACAGCGACGCCGCGGTTTCCTGGCGCGGATCGCACACGCCGGTGACCTTGCCCATGCGCATCACGGTGGCGTGATGGCACAGCGCGCGGATCTCGTCGAGCTTGTGGCTGATGTAGAGGATGCTGGTGCCTTCGGCGGCCAGCTGGCGCAGCGTGACGAACAGCGTTTCCACTGCCTGCGGCGTCAGCACCGAGGTGGGCTCGTCCAGGATCAGCAACTGCGGGCTGGCCAGCAGCGCGCGCACGATCTCGACGCGCTGGCGCTCGCCCACCGACAGCGTATGCACATGGCGGCTCGGCTCCAGCGGCAGGCCGTAGCGTTCGGCGGTGGCGCGGATGCGCCCGGCCAGCTGCTTCATATTGCCCTGTTGCGCGGCCGGCAGGCCCAGCGCGATGTTCTCCGCCACGGTCAGCGTGTCGAACAGCGAGAAATGCTGGAACACCATGGCGATGCCCAGGTTGCGGGCGTCGTGCGGGCTGCCGATGCTGACCGGCGCCCCGTTGAAGTGCATCTCGCCGGCATCCGGACGGACCGCGCCGAAAATGATCTTCATCAGGGTGGACTTGCCGGCGCCGTTTTCACCCAGCACGGCATGGATCTCGCCGGGCGCGACGCTGAGGCTGACGTCGTCGTTGGCGACGACGCCCGGGTAGCGCTTGCTGATATGGGCCAGCGCCAGCCGGGGAGGGAGTTGTGATGTCACTGAGGCGGCTCGGGTTGTTGTTGTGGCAGCAACGGGGATGCGTCAAAGCGCGGCAGTGCGTGGCGCAGCATCGCCGCGACGCATTGCAGCATTCATCATGGATTCGTGATGCCGGATATTGGTGACGAATTATATAAGTGTGCACGGGCTGGAAGGCTTGAATCGGGCCGGTGTCCAGTCTGTGCAACGGTTGGCGGGTGGTTGCAAGTCGCATGCCGGCGCAAGCACAAAAAAAACGCCGCCTTCTTGCCGGAGGCGGCGGTCTTGTAACGCTGGCGAGCAGATCGGGCGGCGGATTACCCGCCCGTAGCCGTCGCAAACCTCCCATCCCGGAAATCCGCCAGGGTCTGGTAGATCTGCTCCTGCGTGTTCATCACGAACGGGCCGTACTGCGCGATCGGCTCGTTCAGCGGGCGGCCGGCGATCAGCAGGAAGCGCGCGTCGGCCTCGGCCCGCACGATGACGCCGTCAGCCTGGCCGGCGTTGTCCAGTACGCCCATGCGCTGCGCCTCGACCACGGCGCGGTCGTCGCCCGCGCCGACCGAGACTTCGCCCCGGTACACGTAGATAAAGGCGTTATGCCCGGCCGGCAGCGCCTGCGCGAAGTCCTGACCGGCCGACAGCTCGACGTCGAGGTAGACCGGCTCGGTCACCGGGCGCGTGATCGCGCCGGCCACGCCATGGCTGGCGCCGGCCAGCACGCGCACCGTGGCGCCATGCTCCAGCGCCACCGTCGGGATCTCGGCGGCGGGCAGGTCGCGATACCACGGCGCCGTCATCTTGTCGGCGGCCGGCAGGTTCAGCCACAGCTGGAAGCCTTCCATGCGGCCGTCTTCCTGTTCGGGCATTTCCGAGTGGACGACGCCGGCGCCGGCCACCATCCACTGCGCGCCGCCGCCCTGCAGCAGGCCCTCGTTGCCGGCGCTGTCGCGATGGCGCATGCGTCCGGCCAGCATGTAGGTGATGGTCTCGAAGCCGCGGTGCGGATGATCGGGGAAGCCGCCGATGTAGTCGTCCTTGCTGTCGGTGCCGAAGGCATCGAGCATCAGGAACGGATCGAGCCGGCGCTGCAGGTTCTGCGTCAGCACGCGCGTCAGCTTGACGCCGGCGCCGTCGGAGGTGGCGATGCCGCGCACCACGCGGTCGACGGTGCGCGAGCGCTGCACGCTTTCCGCGGCGGCGGCGGGAATGGTGGCGAGGGTACGGGTATCCATGTCTTGCTCCTGTGTGGCGGTCCGGCGGGGCGATGGCCGGCCGGTCCGTCGTTTCAGCTACCTCGTCAATTTAGTGGTTTGGCGGGGAAAGAGTAGAGGGCGCAAGGGCAACAGATTGTTCTGCCAGTGACTCAAGTCCAGTGGCTCGCTGGTTCGATTCCGGAACGATCGCGGCGCGGCGTGTGGCGCGTGCGGAGCCTCGCACAGCGGCGGCAGGAAGCCCGGAAATCGCTGTCAGATCGCCGCCGGAAAGCCCAAAGATGACAAGATCGATGAAGATCGCTATAATAGCGCTCTCTTTGTCATCCGTTGATGCGAGAAGCAGGGTGGGGAAAGTCCCGCCAGCTCTTGCCAGTCAACGGCCGATGGACCGGCGGCGCGTCGGAAAACTTCAATACTTGCGCTGCCACTGGCCAACCGTTCGCGCTGTGCTTGCACCGCCGGTTGCGCCGCTTCAGGGACCGCCCACACGGCATCCCGTCAATCGAGATTCCCCGCCCGCGGCGGACGAATCCACAGACCGTCCGCCGGCAATCGTGCCGGTCATGGCGGCAAGGCAATCTGAACCGGGACTGGTGGCGCCCATCTCCGCACGCACCAGCCCATATTGTTTTCCGTCGCCGGAAAGTGGCGCGCTGCGCGCTTTTTTGGGCCGGAGAAGGGGAGAGTATGTCAAAGCAACCGGCACGGGCACTGGCCTGGGCAGGACTGACGCTTGCCGCGCTGGCTGCGCTGGTGGCGTGGATCGGCGTCGATGTGATTCGCCAGTACCAGGAACGCCTGCTCTACGACGTCGTCGACCACCTGCGGCTGGTGGTGCTGTCGATGGCGCTGGCGCTGGCCACCGGCATCCCGGCGGGCATCGCGCTGAGCCGCCCGTGCATGCGGCGCTGGGCCGACCGGCTGATGCAGGTCTTCAATGTCGGCAATACCGTGCCGTCGCTGGCGGTGCTGGCGCTGGCGCTGGCCGTGCTCGGCATCGGCGAGCGGCCCGCCATCCTGGCGCTGTGGCTGGCCTCGCTGCTGCCGATCGTGCGCAATACCTACGAGGGCCTGCGCAATGTCTCGCCGACGCTGCTGGAAGCGGCGCGCGGCATCGGCATGACGCCGGCGCAGCGCCTGGTGCGGGTGGAGCTGCCCAACGCGCTGCCGGTGATGCTGGCCGGCATCCGCATCGCGCTGGTGATCAACGTCGGCACCGTGCCGCTGTCGTTTCTGATCGGCGCCAACAGCCTGGGCGAGCTGATTTTCCCGGGCATCTACCTGAACAACCAGCCGCTGCTGCTGCTGGGCGCTGCCGCCACCGCGCTGCTGGCGCTGGCGCTCGATGCACTGTTCGCCGCCGCCGGCCAGCTATACCTGCGCCGCCGCGGCCTGGCACGCTGAACCAAGGGGCCGATATGAAAGATCCGATGCAATTTATCCGCCGCCGCGCGCGCCGCGCCGCCATGCTGGTGGCAGCCGTTACCGCGTTCGCGGCGGGGCTGGCGCTGGCCACCGCGCCCGAAGCGCGCGCCGAGTCCGCGCCGATCCGCGTGGGCGGCAAGAACTTCACCGAACAGCTGCTGCTGTCGTCGATGACCACCAAGTACCTGCGCGCCAAGGGCTTCGACGCCGAGTTGACCGCAGGCCTGGGCAGCACGCTGATGCGCCAGGCGATGGAGAACGACCAGCTCGACGTGGTGTGGGACTACACCGGCACCGCGCTGATCGTGTTCAACAAGGTCGAGGAGAAGCTCGATGCGCAGCAAAGCTATGCGCGCGTCAAGCAGATGGACGGTGCGCGCGGGCTGGTGTGGCTGGACCCCTCGGGCATCAACAACACCTATGCGCTGGCCATGCCGAAGGAGCGCGCGGCGGCCAGCGGCGTGACCACGCTGTCGGCCTTTGCGGAGCGCATGCGCAAGGCCGGCGCCGACGCCAGCCATCCGTTCGCCGTCGACATGGAATTCGCCGCGCGCCCGGACGGGCTGGAGCCGCTCAAGGCGCTGTACCAGCTGCCGTTCTCGCGCCGCGACGTGATCCAACTCGATCCGGGCCTGGTCTACACCGCGCTGAAGAACAACCAGGTCGAACTAGGGCTGGTGTATGCGACCGACGGCCGCGTCAAGGGCTTCGACCTGGTGCTGCTGGAAGACGACCAGCACTTCTTCCCGCCGTACAACGCGGCGCCGGTGGTGCGCAAGCCCGTGCTCGACCAGCATCCGGAACTGGCGGGCCTGCTCAACGCGCTCGCGGCGAAGCTCGACAACGACAGCATGACCGAGATGAACTACAAGGTGGACATCGGCCAGCAGCCGGTGGACAAGGTGGCGGAGGACTTCCTGCGCGGCCACGGACTGATCTGAGGAGGGCCGCATGGACTTGTTCGCATACCTGCAACACAGCTGGCCCACGCTGCTGAAGCTGACCGGCGAGCATCTGGCGCTGGTGGGCTCGGCGGTGGGGCTGGCGATCCTGATCGGGGTGCCGCTGGGCATCCTGATCACGCGTTTCCGCGCGCTGGCGACGCCGCTGCTGGCGCTGGCGACGATCGTGCTGACGCTGCCGTCGATCGCGCTGTTCGGGCTGATGATCCCGATCTTCGCGCGCTTCGGCCATGCGCTCGGCTACGTGCCCGCGGTGACGGCGGTGTTCCTGTACTCGCTGCTGCCGATCATGCGCAACACCTACACCGCGCTCGCCAATGTCGATCCCGGCATCCAGGAAGCGGGCCGCGGCATCGGCATGACCACCTGGCAACGGATGCGGCTGGTCGACCTGCCGCTGGCGGTGCCGGTGATCCTCGGCGGCGTGCGCACCGCCGTGGTGATGAATATCGGGGTTGCCACCATTGCCGCCATCATCGGCGCGGGTGGCCTTGGGGTGCTGATCCTGCAGGCGATCAGCCAGAGCAACATGAGCAAGCTGGCCGTGGGCGCGGTCCTGGTCAGCCTGCTCGCCATCGTGGCGGACGCCTTGCTGCAGGGGTTGCAGCGGGCGCTGACGCCGAAGGGGATCCGTCTATGATCGAACTCGACCAACTCACCAAGTCCTTCCCGCAGAAAGACGGCACGGAAACGCGCGCCGTCGACGCCGTGTCGCTGACGGTGCCGCGCGGCGAGATCTGCGTCTTCCTGGGCCCGTCGGGCTGCGGCAAGACCACCACGCTGAAGATGATCAACCGGCTGATCGAGCCGACCTCGGGCACGGTGCGCATCGAAGGCGAGGACACGCGCGGACTCGATGGCGTGACGCTGCGCCGCAAGATCGGCTACGTGATCCAGCAGATCGGCCTGTTCCCCAACATGACCATCGAAGAGAACATCATGGTGGTGCCGCGCCTGCTGGGCTGGGACAAGAAGCAGTGCCGCGAGCGCGCGCGCGAGCTGATGGCGATGGTGCAGCTCGATCCCAACCGGCTGCTGGCGCGCTATCCGCGCGAGCTGTCCGGCGGCCAGCAGCAGCGCATCGGCGTGATCCGCGCACTGGCGGCCGACGCGCCGCTGCTGCTGATGGACGAGCCCTTCGGCGCGGTCGACCCGATCAACCGCGAGAGCATCCAGAACGAATTCCTGCAGATGCAGCGCCAGCTCGGCAAGACCGTGATCATGGTCTCGCACGATATCGACGAGGCCATCAAGCTGGCCGACAAGGTCGCAGTGTTCCGCCGCGGCAAGCTGGTGCAGTTCGACCATCCCGACGCGCTGCTGGCGCATCCGGCCGATGAGTTCGTGCAGGCCTTCGTCGGCCACGACAACACGCTCAAGCGCCTGCTGCTGGTGCGCGCCGGCGATGCCGCCACCATGCCGCCGAGCTGCCGCCCGGACATGCCGCTGGCCGAGGCGCTGGGCGTGATGGACGACGCCGACGTGCGCCACCTGCCGGTGGTCGACGACGCGCAGGTCGCGCTGGGCTACGTCACGCGCCGCGACGCGCGCTCGGGCCAGGGCACGTGCAGCGACGTGATGCGCCCGTTCGCGGCCACCGCGGCGTTCGACGAGCACCTGCGCATCGTGCTGTCGCGCATGTACCAGCACAACACCAGCTGGCTGCCGGTGATGGGCGCCGACGGCGCCTACCTGGGCGAGGTCACGCAGGAATCGATCGCCGGCTACCTGAGCTCCGGCCGATCGCGCGGCCAGGCCGGCGTGCCGGCGACCCCGGCGGCACCCGCGGCGCCGCTGCGCGCGGCCGCCTGAGCGGGCAACCGGACGCCCACGCCACGACGCGGCCGGCCGCGCTATGCTAGAGGCATGCTCCGCTATTGCCGCTCGCCCCTGTGTCTGGTCATCGAAACCCGCTGGCTGATCCCGCGCGGGTTTGACGGCTTCACGCCCGGCCCGCTGATCCTGCTGCGTCCCGGCGCCCCCCAGGCGCTGATCGAGCATGAGAAGGTCCACGTGCGCCAGTTCTGGCGCAGCTGGGGGCTGATGGGCGTGCTCTACCTGGCCAGCCGGCGCTGGCGCCTGCGCTATGAGGTCGAGGCCTACCGCGAGCAGCTGCGCCACAGCCCGCCGGGCGCGGCCCGCGGGCTGGCGCGCGTGCTGGCGACGAAATACCGGCTGCGGATCTCCGAGGCCGAGGCCTACCGGCTGCTGAAGCAAGGCCTGCACGACGCCGCCGAAGGAGACGACGGCCCGCACCAGTGACTGGTGCGGGCCGTTTTCTTTTGCGGGCGCATGCGTTGCGTTCGACTCTGCGAAACAGTGATTTCGCGCCGCTGTCCGCATTGCTAAAGTCGCTCAAAGCCTTGCGATGCCGCTGCGGGATAGCCGGCCAGCCCAAGGGCGGCATCGGATGCCGAAAACAAGACAGGAGACAGCAATTGAAAAGCCTCGCCAGCGCATGCCTGGGGCTCGCCGCATCGATGCTGGCGATGGCAACGTCGACAACGTCGGCAACGGCGCACGCGGCGTATCCCGACAAGCCCATCCGCCTGGTCGTGCCCTATACGGCCGGCGGTGGCGGCGACGTGCTCGCGCGCGTGGTTGCCGCCCGCATGAGCGCTATCCTGAAGCAGCCCATCGTGGTCGAGAATGTCCCCGGGGCAAGCGGCACCATTGGCGCGCACAAGGTGGCACGCGCCGCTCCGGACGGCTATACCTTGCTGCTCGGCGTCTCGGGCACGCATGTCATCGCCCCGTCGACCTTCCCGCGCCTGCCCTATGATCCGCTGCGGGACTTCGTTCCCGTCTCCCGCATTGCCTACGGCGGCAACGTGCTGGTCGCCAATCCGGGCTTTGCCGCGCACAGCCTGCCGGAGCTGATTGCGATGGCGAAAAAGCCCGGCGCGGACATTGCCTACGGTTCCTGGGGCGAAGGTTCCGGCGGCCATCTGGCGGTAACCAGCATCAACGTCGCGGCTGGGATCCAGCTCCGTCATGTCCCGTACAAGGGCGCCAGCCCCGTGCTGGCCGACGTGATGGGCGGCACCTTGCCGATCGGGATGTCCGACACCACCACCGCGCTGTCGCTGATCCGGGCCGGCAAGCTGCGGCCGCTCGCGGTCAGTGGCGCCGAGCGCTCGCCGGCATTGCCGGATATCCCGACGTTCGCCGAATGCGGCATCCCGCTGAAGCTCGATATCTGGTTCGGCCTGTTCGCCCCGGCGCACACACCTGAGCCGATCGTCGATTTGCTCGAACAGGCCGCGCATGCAGCCGCCGCCGACCCCGCCATGAAGGCCAGGGTGGCGGAGTTCGGCCTGCACGATACCCAGATCGGGCGGGCGGCGTTCGCCGAGCAGATGCGCATCGAAACCAGGACGTGGGCAGGCCTCGTCAAGGCGACCGGCGTGAAGTTCAACTAGGCGTTGAATCGTCGCGGCGCAGTTTCCAGCGCTTGGGTGGTTGCGCAGCCGTTTCCGCATGCGCGGCGGAAACGGCTGCGCACGTCTGGCGGGAATCGCTGCGCCCGCGCTGCCCGATCCTGTCACACTGCCGGGGCCATGACTGTCCATATTCATTCCTGGAGCGAAGGATGCCGCAGCCGTTCCCATGCAGACGGGATGCAGCCGAGCCGCCGGGGCAGGGCGAACCGGCCCGGCAAACCGATCGCTGGCCCGGCCCCGAGCCGGTGCTGGCGTCTGCGCATGTCACGCTCGATGCGTTCGAAGACGACCGGCAGTTCGCGATGACGCTGGCGCGCGGCTTTGCCGTACTCCACTGCTTTACGTCGCGCGATTCGCAGCTGAGCAATGCCGAGCTGGCGGCGCGCACCGGCATGCCCAAGGCCACCATTTCACGCTTCACGTACACGCTGGTGCGGATGGGCTATCTTCGCGCCAACCGCATCAACGGCAAGTACCAGCTGGGCTCGGCGGTGCTCTCGATCGGCTATCCGCTGCTGGCGAGTTTGAATGTCAGGCAAGCCGCCCGGCCCTTCATGAAGGCGCTGGCGGATGCTGTCGGCGGTACCGTCGCGCTTGGCATGCGCGACCGGCTCAATGTCATGTATGTCGAAAGCAGCCTGGGCGGGGCACAGCTCCCCAACCCTGCCGACGCCGGCCTGAGCTTTCCCATCGCCCGCACGGCAATGGGACGGGCATTGCTTGCCGCTTATGCACCCGGCGAACGCACGGCGCTGATCAATGAGTTGCGGGTCAAATTGCCTGAGCAGTGGGCCAGGTATCGGGCGGCCATCGAGGCGAATCTTCGGGCGTTTGAGGCGCGCGGGTTTTGTTGTTCGCTGGGCGACTGGCAGCCGCGGACCCATGCCGTCGCCGTGCCGATGCGTCCCCTGCCTGACGGCGAGATCCTGGTATTCAACTGCAGCATGCCGGATTACCTGCTGCGGCAGGGCCAGCTGACAGCGGACATCGGTCCGCGGCTGGTGGCCATGGTCAGGTCGATCGAGAAGGCGCTGGAACTGCGCTGACCGAAGCGGCCCTGTCCCTCGCAGCAAACTGGCGGAAGCGGTGAGATTCGAACTCACGGATGGGTCACCCCATCGGCAGTTTTCAAGACTGCTGCCTTAAACCACTCGGCCACGCTTCCGGAAAAGTGCGGGCATTGTAGCGCGAAAGGGCAGGCCCTCCGGCGCATTGCCGCATGCAGACGCCACGGTCTGGCCGCGCATTATACAAGCCCCGCGCGGCTTGATGGGGACTTGCGCCGCGGCTTGGGCGGCGAGCGTAAATTTCCTGCCACATCCTCTGCCGCGCTGTCAGGTTCCGTCTGACAAGGCGGAACCTTCACATCGCGCCATCGCTCATATTGTCGTACCGGGCACTGCGGTGTGTGCCGCATCCCCGGCTTTCGCCTGGCAACAGAGGAGAACTCAAAATGCGCAAAATGCGAACCCCTAGCAAGACATGGCTGATCGTTCCGGTGGCCGCCGCGGCCGCGCTGGCCGGTTGTGCGGCGCCGTACGGCAGTGGCTACGACCAGGGCTACAACACCGGCTACAACGCGCCGCCGCCGGGTTACCAGAACCCCCACACCTCGCAAGCGCCGGCCGGCGCGGTCTACTACGGCCGCGTGGAATCGATCGAGCCGGTCACCACCACGCAAGGCAGCTCGGGCCTGCTGGGCACCGTGATCGGCGGCGCCGCGGGCGGCCTGCTGGGCCACCAGATCGGCGGTGGGCGCGGCCAGACCGCGGCGACCATCGGCGGTGCCGTGGTCGGCGCCGTGGCCGGCAACCAGATCGAGAAGCGCGCGGGCAGCAATACGCAGACGGTCTATCGCGTCAACGTGCGGCTCGATGACGGCCGCCTCGCCACGGTGACGCAGTCCAACCTGGGCAGCCTGCAGGTGGGCATGCGCGCGCGCGTGGCCAACGACATGGCCACGCCGTACTGACCTGCCAGGCTGACGTTTGCCGGAAGGCAAAAGGCCACGCGCTTGCGTGGCCTTTTTTTATCGCTGCCGGACTGCGCGCCGCTCAGTCCTTCAGGAACATCTCCTGCAAGTCATTGAGGAAGCGCCGGCCCAGCTCGGTGGGTCGGATCGTGGTCAGGTCGGCTTCCAGCAAGCCTTTTTTCTCCGCCTCGGCCAGCTGCTTGCTGATGGTGTGGAGCGGCAGCCCGGTGTAGTCGTGGAAGCTCGACGCCGGCACGCCGTCGGTCAGGCGCAGCGCGTTGAGCATGAACTCGAACGGCAGCTCGTCGGCGCCGACGTCGCGCGCTTCCTGCACCGCGTTGCCGGCCATGGCTTGGGCGATGTAGGTTGCCGGATGCTTGTGCCGCATCTGGCGCAGCACGCGCTGCGGGAACGACAGCTTGCCGTGCGCGCCGGCGCCGATGCCGAGGTAATCGCCGAAGTGCCAGTAGTTCAGGTTGTGGCGCGCCTCGCGATGCGGCTTCGCATACGCCGAGGTCTCGTAGTGCCGATAGCCTGCCGCGGCGGTGCGCGCTTCGATCCAGTCCTGCATCTCGTATGCGCTGTCGTCGTCGGGCAGCGCCGGCGGGAACTTCGCGAACAACGTGTTCGGCTCCAGCGTCAGGTGGTACAGCGACAGGTGCGTGGTGCCGTAGGCCAGCGCGGCCTCGACGTCGGCCTGGCATTCCTGCAGGGTCTGGCCGGGCAGCGCGTACATCAGGTCCAGGTTGATGTTGTCGAAGCTGGCCTGGGCGATGTCGATGGCGCGGCGCGCTTCGGTGCCGCCGTGGATGCGGCCCAGTGCCTGCAGGTGCCGGTCATTGAAGCTCTGGATGCCGATCGACAGCCGGTTGATGCCGCTGGCGCGGTAGCTGGCGAACTTGTCGGCTTCGAAGGTGCCGGGATTGGCCTCCATCGTGATCTCGGCATCGGCGTCGAGCGGCAGCAGCGCGCGGATATCCGACAGCAGCCGGTCCATGCCCGCCGCCGACAGCAGGCTCGGGGTGCCGCCGCCGATAAAGACGGTATGCACCGGCCGGCCCCATACCAGCGGCAGCGACTGCTCCAGGTCCGCGCGCAGCGCGTCCAGGTACAGGTCTTCCGGGATCTCGTGGTTGTCGGCGCCGGGCGCGGCGTGCGAGTTGAAATCGCAATACGGACACTTGCGCACGCACCACGGGATATGCACGTACAGCGACAGCGGCGGCGAGCCGGGCAGGCTGATCTGCCCGGGCTTGAGCCACAGCTGCTTGCTGTCGACGGGCACGGACGCCGAGGCCGGTACGATCGGGATCATCGGGGGGCAGGCTCCGCGGCCTCGGCCTGCAGCCGGGCCACCAGTGCGCGCAGCGCCTGGGCGCGGTGGCTGACGCGGTTCTTCTCTTCCGGCGGCAGCTCGGCCGCGGTCTTGCCCAGCTCCGGCAGCAGGAAGTGCGGGTCGTAGCCGAAGCCGCCCGCACCGCGCGGCGCGTCGACGACCTCGCCATGCCACACGCCTTCGGCGATGATCGGGCACGGGTCATCGGCATGGCGCACGAACACCAGCACGCAGTAGTAGTAAGCGTGGCGGTTGAGCTTGCCGGCCAGCTGCGAGACCAGGTAGGCGTTGTTGGCCGAGTCCGACCTGGCCTGTCCCGCCATCTGCGCATAGCGCGCGGAATAGACCCCGGGCGCGCCGCCCAGCGCCTGCGCGCAGATGCCGGAGTCATCGGCCAGCGCGGGCAGGCCGGCGAGCCGGCTGGCATGGCGGGCCTTGGTCAGCGCGTTCTCGACGAAGGTGGCAAAGGGTTCTTCGGCTTCTGGGATGCCGAGCTCGCCCTGCGTTACCACGTCAAAGCCGAGCGGGGCCAGCAGCGCGCCGAATTCGCGCAGCTTGCCGGGATTGTTGGAGGCCAGTACCAGGCGTTGCATCGCGGGCTCCGTGGCTCAGGCCAGGCCCAGCGCTTCGCGCTGGAGCTGCACCAGGCGGGCGATGCCGGCTTCGGCCAGGCGCGTCATGGCGTCGAGATCGGCGCGGCTGAAGGGCGCGCCCTCGGCGGTGCCCTGCACTTCGACAAAGCCGCCGCTTCCGGTCATGACCACGTTCATGTCGGTGTCGCAGTTGCTGTCCTCGGCGTAGTCGAGGTCCAGCACCGGCACGCCGTCGACCATGCCGACCGAGACCGCGGCGACATGGTCGCGGATCGGGCTGGCGGCGATCAGGCCGTCGCGCAGCATGGTCGCGACCGCGTCGTGGACGGCGACAAAGGCGCCGGTGATGGCTGCGGTGCGGGTGCCGCCGTCGGCCTGCAGCACGTCGCAGTCGAGATGCAGGGTGTATTCGCCCAGCGCCGCCAGGTCGAACACCGAGCGCATGGCGCGGCCGATCAGGCGCTGGATTTCCTGGGTGCGGCCGGTCTGCTTGCCGCGCGCGGCCTCGCGGTCGGAACGCGTATGGGTGGCGCGCGGCAGCATGCCGTATTCGGCCGTGACCCAGCCTTCGCCGCTGCCCTTCTTGTGCGGCGGCACCCTGGCCAGCACGCTGGCGGTGCACAGCACCTTGGTATCGCCAAAGGCGCACAGGACCGAGCCTTCGGCGTGGCGGGTGTAGTGGCGGGTAAGGCTGATGGAACGCAGCGCATCGGCTGCGCGGCCGCTGGGTCGCATGAGATGGTCTGTCCGCAAGGGGTAGAGAGGAGAGACCGCGATTCTACCGCTGCCGGCCGGTGTGCGCTGGCGCGCCGCCCCGGACGGTCCCCTGCGGGTGCCATCACCGCATCAAGTTGCTGGTCTTGTCGATGGCGGCGCGGATCTCGGCGATCGAGCGCTCGATCTCTTCCTCGGACAGCAGGTCGCTGTCGGTGCCGTTGCGCTCGAGGATCGAGGTGGTGAAGGCGTTGAGCGGCAGGGTGTCGGTCATCACCGCATCCTGGCCGGCGGTGTTGGTGTCCAGCTCCCACATCATGGCGATGCCGGTGGTGTTGTCGGCACCTTCGCCAGCCTGCTGCAGCGCCTGGTCGATCAGCGCCGGCACCGCCTGCACCACCGAAAGCCGCGACAGCTTGTCGACCAGCACCGGCTCGTCGAGCGGGCCCCACAGGCCGTCGGAGCAGAGCAGGGCGACGTCGCCCGGTTCCAGCCGCACCGGCCCGCCCAGGTCGATCAGCGGCAGGTTGGGCGAGCCCAGGCAGTTGTAGAGCTTGTTGCGCTCGGGGTGGTTGGCCACCTCCATCGGCAGCACGCGCTCCTGCTGCAGCAGGTTCTCGATCTTGGAGTGGTCGCGCGTGCGCGTCAGCAGCCGGCCCTTGCGCAGCAGGTAATAGCGCGAATCGCCGGCATGGGCCCAGTGGATCTGGCCGTGCTGCACCAGGCAGCAGACCACCGTGGTGCGGGGCACGTCAGCCATCTGGTTGGCCTCGGCATAGCGGTGGATCTCGCGGTGCGCCAGCATGATGGTGTCCTGCAGGAACTCGGCCGGGTTGCGCACCGCGGGCCGCGCCTGCAGCTGGAACTGGCGCGCCAGCGTCTGCAGCGCCTGCTGCGCGGCGACTTCGCCGTGGGCGTGCCCGCCCAGGCCGTCGGCCAGCACCATCAGCAGCGCGTCGCGCGTGAAGCAGTAGCCCATGCGGTCCTGGTTGATGCGGCGGCCGCCTTTCCTGCTTTCCTGGTAGACAGAGAATCGCATGTTGGCTGGTTGGCTTTCCTGGGGTTCGATGGGTCGGACGCGCGCGCACAGGCGTCGCGGCCGGTTTTGTGATTCAGTCGACGCTCGCGCCGGGTGCGGGCTCATCGCGCCGGCGCAGCAGCGTCAAAAAGCGCGAGGTCGCGGGCGCTTTTTCCGGCGGCAGGGGGGCGGGTGCCGGCGCCTGGGTCGCGGGCGCCAGCGCCTGCTCGCCCAGCGCGTTGGTCTGCTCGCGCAATTCCTTCTGCAGCCGGAACACGCTCTGCGGGCGGCCCGACGGCTCCAGCCGCAGGCACCACTCGACCAGGTCGACCAGGCCGTTGGTGTAGCTGCTGCGCAGCCGCATCAGCGCCTCGCCCATGCGGTCGTCTTTCTCGCGCTGGTTGGCTTCCTGCGGCGGCAGTCCGGCCATGCAGGCGTAGAGCGTCGCGCCCAGGCTGTAGACGTCGGTCCACGGGCCCAGGTCGGTGTGCTTGCCGTACAGTTCCGGCGCGGCGAAGCCGGGCGTGTACATCGGCTGGAAGCGCGCCGCCTCCATCGTCAGGGTCTGCCGCGCGGCGCCGAAATCGAGCAGGATGGGGGACTCGTCTTCGCGCAGGTAGATGTTGCCGGGCTTGATGTCCAGGTGCAGCAGCTTGTGGATATGCACTTCGCGCAGGCCGCTCATCAGGTCGTGGAAGACCTTGCGGATGAAATGCTCGCGCAGCACCTTGGCGCGGCCTTGCTGCCGGGCCGCCAGCACATGCTCCTGCAGCGTCTTGCCCAGCTCGTAGTTCATCACCATGTAGACGGTGGCGTTCTCGCGGAAGAAGTTCACCACGCGCACCACGCTGGGATGGGAAATGCGGGCCAGCGAGCGGCCCTCTTCGAAGAAGTACTTCAGGCCCAGCCGGAACGCCGCGGCGTTTTCCTCGGGCACCACCGGGATCAGTTCGCCCGGGTTGCGCCGCGCCAGCGACGACGGCAGGTACTCCTTGATGGCGACCGGCGCGCCGGTTTCGTCGGTGGCCAGGTAGACGAAACTGAACCCCCCGCTGGCCAACTTCTTTACAATACGATAGTTGGACAGCAGCGTGCCGACGGGCAGCGGTGCACTCTTCGGTTGTGGCGTGCCCTTTGGCTCTGTCATGGGAATAGGACCGGAGTTGCCCCCGCGGATTTGCCACAGGATTGTCCGGGCTAATCGGTCACTTGTAAAGAACACAAATACGGGCGTTATTGCCCGCCTTTCAACGTTTTGAGGGCGCCCCCTCAGGCTGCGCCGCGCAGCTGCCGGGCGGGTGTCCGCCGGCAGGCCGCGGCCGCTTCGGCCTGGTGCGGCGCCAATCACGAGAACAACCAATGATCCACAGCATGACAGGCTACGGCCTGGCGACGCGCCAGGCGCCATTGACCAACGCGCAGGGCGAGCCCAGCGGCCGCACCGCGTCCGTCTCGGTGGAATTCCGCACTGTCAATTCGCGTTTCCTCGACCTGTTGTTCCGGGCCCCCGAAGAATGCCGCGCGTTCGAGCCGGCGTTGCGCGAGATGCTGATGGCCGAGCTGTCGCGCGGCAAGCTGGAGTGCCGCATCAACCTGCAGCGCACCGATGCCGGCGGCGCCACGCTGGCGCTGAACGACGGGCTGCTGGCGCAGATTCGCGCGCTCGAAACCACCGTGGCCGCCACCTTCAGCAGCGCCGGCACCCTGCGCATGGGCGAGATCCTGCGCTGGCCCGGCGTGCTGGTCGAACCGGAGCTGTCGCAGGAGTCGCTGCGCGAGGCCGTGCTCGGCGCCGCGCGCGAGGCACTCGACCAGCTGCTGGAAGCGCGCCGCCGCGAGGGCGACGCGCTCAAGGCCACGCTGACCGAGCGCATCGACGCCATGCTGGCGATCGTCGAGCGCCTGACCCCGACCATCCCGCAGCTGATCGCGCATCACCAGGAAAAGCTGACCGAGCGCCTGCAGGAAGCCTTCAACCTGGCCGCGCCCAACGGCATGCCGGCGATGAGCCGCGACGAGATTGCCGAGCGCATCCGCCAGGAAGCCACCGTCTACGGCATCCGCATCGACATCGCCGAAGAGCTGTCGCGGCTGCAGGCGCACCTGAACGAAACGCGCCATATCCTGAAGAAGGGCGGCCAGGTCGGCAAGCGCCTCGACTTCATGATGCAGGAGCTCAACCGCGAGGCCAACACGCTGGGCTCCAAGGCCGCCGCCAAGGAGCTGGCGGATGCCTCGATGGAGCTCAAGCTGCTGATCGAGCAGATGCGCGAGCAGGTCCAGAATCTAGAGTAAGTCAGTCAGTCACCGAATCATCATGAGCTCAACTTCTCCATCGGCCTCCGCTCCGATCTCGCACACCGCCATCGACACCGCCTACCCCGGCAACCTCTTCATGGTGGTGGCGCCCTCGGGCGCGGGCAAGTCGACGCTGGTCAACGCGCTGCTGGCGCAGGACCCCGCCATCCGCCTGTCGATCTCGCACACCACGCGCGCGCCGCGTCCGGGCGAGGAGGACGGCCGCGAGTACCACTTCGTCACGGTCGACGCGTTCCGCAGCGCGCGCGACCGCGGCGACTTCCTGGAATGGGCCGAGGTGCACGGCAACTACTACGCGACCTCGCGCGTGTGGATCGAGCAGCAGATGGCGCAAGGCAACGACGTGCTGCTCGAGATCGACTGGCAGGGCGCGCAGCAGGTGCACCAGCGCTTTTCCAACGCGGTCGAGATCTTCATCCTGCCGCCGTCGCTGACCGCGCTGGAAGAGCGCCTGAAAAAGCGCGGCCAGGACGAGCCCAACGTGATCGTGCGCCGCCTGCTGGCCGCGGGCAGCGAAATGGCCCACGCCTCGGAGTCGGACTACGTGATCATCAACGAGGTGTTCGACGATGCGCTGGAGCAGTTGCGCAACGTCGTCAGCGCCACGCGGCTGCGCTTTTCGTCGCAGAAGGCGCGGCATGCGGAGCTGTTCATCGAGCTCGGCATCCACTGAAACGATGCCTGCCGATGACAGCCGCTCGGAGCGCCGCCGGCGTTTTCCGCCGCGTGCTGTAAAATGGCAACCCAACGTAAGGTTTTGTCCCAAGGTGGATTTGATATGGCGCGTATTACCGTCGAAGATTGTCTGAAACACATTCCGAATCGTTTCGAGCTCGCGCTGGCGGCCACGTATCGTGCGCGCCAGCTGGTGCAGGGCCACACGCCCAAGGTCGAAGCGAAGGACAAGCCGACCGTGGTGGCACTGCGCGAGATCGCGTCGGGCCAGGTCGGCATCGAGATGCTGAAAAAGGTCCCGACCTGATCGACCAGGCGGCCCATGGCTCATCCCTGCATCGTGCCAGCACAGTTCCAGGCTACCCAGCCGGATTCCCCGGGCCGCCGCCATGCCTTCGCCGCATCCGCCCTCCAAGCCTCCATCGCAGCCGTCGCCGACCGCCGTCGCGCCGGCGCCTGGCGATGCGGCCCCGCCCGCCGCGCGTAAGCGCACCATTCCGGGCCAGTCTTCCGTGAACGCGCGCACCGGCGCTCCCAATCTTCCCGATCCGCTCGGCGACGATGTCGTCGGCGAGCGCGCCGTCGCGCCAGCGCTGGCACCGGGCAAGGCGCGCGGCGCGGCGGTGCCGGATGAACTGGCCGCGGCGCAGCAAGTGGCGCCGCCGGCAGCCGACAGCCTGTTTATCGATGCGGTGCTGGCGCAGTCATACCGGCACTTCTTCGGCCCGACCTCGCAGCCGGCGGTGCCGCCGCGCCAGCAGGTCATCTCCATCACCCGGCTGATGGAGAAGCTCGCGTACCTGAAGGCACCAGACCTGGCGCGCGTGCGCGAGGCCTTCCAGTTTTCCGACGAGGCCCACCTGGGCCAGTACCGCCAGAGCGGCGAGCCCTATATCACCCATCCGGTGGCGGTGGCCGAGCTGTGCGCGGACTGGAAGCTGGACGTGCAGTCCATCATGGCGGCGCTGCTGCACGACGTGATGGAAGACCAGGGCATCACCAAGAGCGAGCTGGCCGAGAAATTCGGCCCCAAGGTCGCCGAACTGGTCGATGGCCTGACCAAGCTGGACAAGCTCGAATTCCAGAGCCGCGAGCAGGCGCAGGCGGAAAGCTTCCGCAAGATGCTGCTGGCGATGGCGCGCGACGTGCGCGTGATCCTGGTGAAGCTGGCCGACCGTACGCACAACATGCGCACGCTCGACTTCGTGCCGCCGGAGAAGCGCCGCCGCATCGCGCTCGAGACCATGGAGATCTATGCGCCGATCGCGCACCGTCTCGGTCTCAACACGATCTACCGCGAGCTGCAGGAACTGTCGTTCAAGGTCGGCTCGCCGTTCCGCTACGCCACGCTCGAAAAAGCGGTCAAGGCCGCGCGCGGCAACCGGCGCGAGGTGGTCAAGCGCATCCTCGAGGCCGCGCAGAAGGCGCTGGCCGATGCCGGCATCGTCGCCGAGCTGTCCGGGCGCGAGAAGACGCTGTACAGCATCTATCGCAAGATGCACGACAAGCAGCTGTCGTTCTCGCAGGTGCTGGACGTGTACGGTTTCCGCGTGGTGGTGGAAACGCAGATGCACTGCTACATGGCGATGGGCGCGCTGCACGGCCTGTACAAGCCGATGCCCGGCAAGTTCAAGGACTACATCGCGATCCCCAAGATCAACGGCTACCAGTCGCTGCACACCACGCTGGTGGGGCCGTTCGGCACGCCGGTGGAGTTCCAGATCCGCACGCGCGACATGCACCAGATCGCCGAGGCCGGCGTGGCCGCGCACTGGATGTACAAGCACCAGGCCGACCACGCCAACGATATCCAGCAGCAGGCGCACCAGTGGCTGCAGTCGCTGCTCGATATCCAGAGCCAGACCGGCGATTCGCAGGAATTCCTCGAGCACGTCAAGATCG
This sequence comes from Cupriavidus nantongensis, assembly GCF_001598055.1. Lineage (NCBI taxonomy): Bacteria > Pseudomonadati > Pseudomonadota > Betaproteobacteria > Burkholderiales > Burkholderiaceae > Cupriavidus > Cupriavidus nantongensis. The sequence goes on from NZ_CP014844.1 coordinate 1,221,311, forward strand.
ACCTGTTCCCGGACGCGGTCTACGTGTTCACGCCCAAGGGCCATATCCGCGCGCTGCCGCGCGGCGCCACCGCGCTGGACTTTGCCTACGCGGTGCACAGCGACCTGGGCAACCAGTGCGTCGCGGTCAAGATCAACAACGAGATGCTGCCGCTGCGCACCGAGCTGAAGAGCGGCGACATCGTCGAGGTGGTGACGGCCCCGTACTCCAAGCCCAATCCGGCGTGGCTGTCGTTCGTCCGCACCGGCAAGGCGCGCGCGGCGATCCGCCACTACCTGAAGACCACCAAGCTGGACGAGGCGATCCAGCTGGGCGAGCGGCTGCTGGAGCAGTCGGCGCGCCAGCTCGGCATCGAGCTGAAGGCGGTGCCGCAGTCGGTGTGGGACCGCATGATCCAGTGGACCGGCAACAAGCAGCGCGAAGACATCTTCGCCGACCTGGCGCTGGGCCGTCGCGTGCCGGCGGTGGTGGCCAAGCGCATGGAGATCCTGCTGCAGGAGCTGTCCGGCGATGTCGACAGCGCGCTGCTGGCGGCGGTACAGACCTTTGCCGGCGAGGAAGCGCCCGCGGTGCCGATCACCGGCGACGAAGGCATGTCGATGATCTTCTCGGCATGCTGCCGCCCGATCCCCGGCGATTCCATCGTCGGCTACCTGGGCAAGGGCGAGGGGCTGCAGATCCACGTGCAGGACTGCAAGATCGCCAAGCGCCTGCACAGCAAGGATCCCGAGCACTGGATCGACGTGATGTGGGCCAAGAAGACCACGCGCGCCTTCGATGTGTCGATCAAGGTGATGGTGCGCAACGTCAAGGGCATCGTCGCGCGCGTCGCGGCGGACCTGACCGCGGCCGACGCCAACGTTGCCCACGTGGCGATGGAGCAGCAGGACGCCGGCCAGCAGGAAGCCACCTACATGCAGTTCATCATCCAGGTGCAGAACCGCCTGCACCTGGCCAACGTGATGCGCGGGCTGCGCCGCAACCCCGACGTGATCCGCATCTTCCGCGATCGCAACGATAACTAAAGCGCCGGCGCCGGCTTACTGCTTGGGCGCCGGATAGCGGACTTCCAGGATATCGATCTGCTCGACGCCGGCCGGCGTGCGCAACGCCACGGTGTCGCCTTCGCGCGCCTTGAGCAGCGCCTTGGCGATTGGCGAAATCCAGCTGACGTGGTTGTGGTCGAGATCGACCTCGTCCATGCCGACGATGGTGATGGTGGTCTCTTCGCCCGACGCATGCGCGTAGGTGACGGTGGCGCCAAAGAAGATCTGGTCGTTGTCGCCCTGCAGGGACGGGTCGACCACTTCGGCCTTGTCGAGGCGGCGCGTGAGGAAGCGGATGCGGCGGTCGATCTCGCGCAGGCGCTTCTTGCCATAGAGATAGTCGCCGTTCTCGGAGCGGTCGCCATTCGACGCCGCCCACGACACGATCTGCACCACGTCGGGCCGCTCGACATCGATCAGGTGCATCAGTTCATCGCGCAGGCGCGCATAGCCTTGCGCGGTGATGTAGTTCTTGGTGCCGGGTGGCAGCGGTGCTGCGCCTTCGGGGAGATCGTCGTCCTCGTCGCCCGAGGACTCTTTGACAAATGCCTTGTTCATGGTCCGCATCACTTCTTCAGTCTGCCATTATAGGAAAAGCCCGCTGGCAGGCCGCGCCAGGGCGGGCCTGCCTCGACCCGCCGCGATAAAGATCACAAAAAAGTTGGAAGGGGGCTTCCCAAAAACGAAAACTGGGTTATAATCTTTTTCTCGCGTGCGGCTGTAGCTCAGTTGGATAGAGTACTTGGCTACGAACCAAGGGGTCGTGGGTTCGAATCCTGCCAGCCGCGCCACCTATGCAGAAAGAAAAGGGCTTCCGGAAACGGAAGCCCTTTTTGTTTGCTGCGTCTGTCTTTGCTGTTCGCCGTGCCTTGCAGTCGCGCGTGGCGCCTCCTAGTCTCGAAGCATCATCACTGAACCGGGAGTCGTACGCATGGACAACGCTGACTGGCGCGTCGAGGCATATCGCGGCATGGACGTCTACGTCCTGGTGTCGCCGCAGGGGCAGGGCAGCATCGGCCGTTGGGGTTACGAGGTGCGCGTATCGCAGGAAGGTGCCGATCCGGCCGATGCCGGCGATACCGAACTGCTCGCCAGCGGGCCACAGCAGTTCTCCACGCGCCATGCGGCCGAGGTGGCTGCGTTCGGCGCCGGCTATGCGCTGGTCGATCGCCTGCTGGGACCTGCCGAATAAACGCGGCAAGCCATAGCGCCATCGCGCGCGCAGCGGTTTATATCACGTTGTGATGTATTGCCTTGCCCGCGGTTGCGAACGATTTGCCGTGCAGACGCAAATAGTGCTTGCCATGCGCCGGCGGATCACCCATAATCCATCTCCTTCAGACGCGGGGTGGAGCAGTTGGCAGCTCGTCGGGCTCATAACCCGAAGGTCGCAGGTTCAAGTCCTGCCCCCGCAACCAACACCCTGGCAATCAGCCAGCCGCGGCAACCGCCGCAGTCTCTCAAGCGTTGTTCCTCAGGCCAACCGGCCAACTCCCCTTAGTGATTTGACATCGATGCCGATGCGGCCATTGCACGCATGCACGGACTCGCAACGCATCAACGTCAGGCCGGCACGCGTTCCGCTGCCAGCCTGAAGGTGTCGCGCACCAGCGGCTGGTCTTCGCGTTCGGCCGCGTTGGCACGATCGCGCAAGCGCGCGGCGAGCACCGTCAGCGTTCCCTGTGCCTGCGGCCCGCCGGAGGCCTGGCATTTGGTCACGGCTTCGCGCATCACCGCATCGACTTCGCCGCTGACGTCGGCGCCGTCGAAGGCGCTGACCGAAAGGGCCGAGATGCGTTCCAGGTAGAGATTGACCAGCGCTTCGTCGTGTAGCGGTTCGGACATGTCTGCTCCTTGTCGATGACGGCATACCCCAACCATTGTAGTGAAGGCGCCGCCTGCACGGGATCAAACAATAATGATTCTTGTTCGGGGCCGGTGCGGGCTTCCCCTACAATGGGCGCCTGCCGATTTATCCCGACGTAGAAGCCATCATGATGCTGCAGATCCCCGACGTATTGACCAAGGCCCAGGTCGCGCAGGTGCGCGAGATCATCGACGCGGCGTCCTGGACCGATGGCAACGAAACCTCGGGCTACCAGTCGGCGCTGGCCAAGCGCAACCTGCAGCTGCCCGAGGGCTCGCCGGCGGCGCGGCAGGTCGGCGACCTGATCCAGGACGCACTGGGCAACCATGCATTGTTCTTCTCGGCGGCGCTGCCGCTGAAGGTCTATCCGCCGCTGTTCAACCGCTATGAGGGCGGGCATACCTTTGCCAACCATGTCGACAACGCGATCCGCTACCTGCGCGGCACCAGCTTCCGCATTCGCAGCGACCTGTCGGCGACGCTGTTCCTGACCGAACCGGAAGACTACGACGGCGGCGAACTGGTGATCGAGGACACCTACGGGCAGCAGCGCGTGAAACTGCCGGCCGGGCACATGGTGCTGTACCCGGCCACCAGCATCCACCACGTGACGCCAGTCACGCGGGGGGCGCGGGTGTCGTCGTTCTTCTGGATCCAGAGCATGGTCCGCGACGACGGCCAGCGCGCGATGCTGTTCGAGCTCGACGGACGCATCCGCCAGGTGGCGCAGCAGCTCGGCCAGGCGCACGAATCGGTGATCGGCCTGACCGGCGTCTATCACAACCTGCTGCGGCGCTGGGCCGACGCCTGAGCCCTGCCGGCGCCCGTGCGGGCGCGCGGCATTGGATTAGCGGGGATGGGCAGGGCGACTAGTCGTCGCGCCGTCGCTGATGCTGCAGCAACTCGATGGGAGAAGGCTGGATGCGCCGCCGCGCCGGACGCAGCGCCCGGTTCGGCCACAGCACATAGTTGGTGTGCGGGTCCAGCGGCTTGCCGAAGTACGAGACCCAGACCTGTACGCCCTGCTCGGTTTCGGCAACGATGGCCGCGACGGCGCGCGCCGCGGCGGAAGGGGACTTGAGCAGCTCGGCCAGGGCTTCGACGCCCTGCACGACATGATGCTTCACCCCTGCAAACCATGCGTACTGACGCATGGCGGACAACAAACGCTTGGTCATGAACGCGACTCGGGTTGTTTGGAAGTGCGAATGAGACTTTCGTACATCCGTTTTGTTCACAGCAAATTCGCCCGGCAAGTATGGCTGAGGCGCCATGTCGAAGGTGTGTCACCTGCTTGCCGTGCGCGGCTGGCACGCTCCGGTGCCGGCCGCATCACGCAGGGTGCGGCGGGGCGGGAGCCAAGGCAGAGAGTACCATCGCCAGCCGGTCCAGGGCAGGGTCGATATCCAGTAGATCGATCGCGCCGAAGCCCAGCAGCAGCCCCGCGCAATTGGGTGGCGGACTGGCATAGCAGGGATCCAGCGTGGCCAGTTCCAGATCCGCCAGCCGCGCCATCGACACCAGCGCCTCGGTGGCCACCGGCACCCGCAGCCGTGCCGCCAGGTGGAAGCCGGCCACCGCCGGCAGCGGCTCCAGCCACGGCGACAGGTCGCCCTGCAGCCGCGCCAGCAAGCGCGCGCGGCGCTGGGCATGGCGCGCATGCGAACGCCGGATATGGCGCAGCAGGTGGCCTTCCGACAGGAAGCGCGCCAGCGCCTGCTGCAGCAGCGTCGGCGTGTACCAGTCCATCAGGTGCTTGACCTTGCGCGCCGCCGGCATCAGCCACGGCGGCACTACCAGATAGCCGCCGCGCAGGTTGGCCGCCAGGGTCTTGGAGAACGTGCCCAGGTAGACCACGCGGCCGTGCCGGTCGAGCGTCTGCAGCGCATCCAGCGCCTGGCCGCCGTAGCGGAACTCGCTGTCGTAGTCGTCCTCCAGGATCACCGCATGGCGGCGTGCGGCCCAGTCGAGCAGGGCCTGGCGCCGCGCCAGGCTCATCGGCACGCCCAGCGGCGACTGGTGCGAGGGCGTGACATAGATCAGCGTGGCGTCATTGGGCAGTTCGCCCACCACCAGGCCTTCGTCGTCGACCGGCACCGGCACCACCCGCGCGCCAAGGCCCTGGAACAAGGCGCGTGCCATCGGATAGCCGGGATCCTCCATCGCCACCACCGCGCCCGGCCCGAGCAGCAGCCGCGCCAGCAGGTCGATGCCCTGCTGCGCGCCGCTGGTGACGAGGATGTCGGTCGGCGCGCTCTGCACGCCGCGGGTAAAGGCGATATGGCGCGCGATCGCCTGGCGCAGCGGCATCTCGCCGGCGGCATCGGCCGGGCCGGGCGCACGCGTGCGCTCGGCCGCGAGCGCGGCGCGCACGCAGCGCGACCACGCTTCGTGCGGAAAGCGGGTGGTATCGGCCTGCCCGGGCTGGAAGGCATAGCGGGCGCCGCCTATCGGCCCCAGGAACGGGGTCGGCACGGCCAGCCAGCGCTGCACCGCAGGCGGCAGCACCGGCGCCGCGGCGATGCGCACCGCCGGCCGCGCCAGCCCCTGCGCGACATAGGTGCCGTCGCCGACGCGCGCATGCAGCCAGCCTTCGGCCACCAGCCGCTCGTAGGCGGTGGTCACGGTCTTGCGCGCCACGCCCAGCTGCGTGCCGAGCAGGCGCGACGGCGGCATGCGCGCGCCGGCTTCAAGCCGGCCGGCCTGGATCGCGTCGCGGATGTGGTGGACGATCTGCGCGGTCAGGTCGCTGGCGTGGTCGAGGACCAGATGCAGTTCCATGGCGGGTGGCGGCGATGTCGATTGGTCTACTGATTCTGCCAAGAATTGGCAGTGTACGGGGCCAATGCAGGCGTCTATCTTTCATTCCGTCGGGCGCCGCCCCAGCGCCCGCTGAATTTAACTGAACCCAACCGGAGATCGATCATGGAAGAACGGATGAACTGGCAAGACGTGGCCCCCGACGCCTACAAGGCAATGGTCGGCGTCGAGGTCTACCTGGCGCGCTGCTCGCTGGAAACCACGCTGAAGGAGCTGGTCAAGATCCGCGCCTCGCAGATCAACGGCTGCGCCTTCTGCCTGGACATGCACATCACCGACGCGCGCAAGCACGGCGAAAGCGAGCGCCGCCTGAGCCTGCTGCCGGCCTGGCGCGAAGTGAGCTGGTTCACCCCGCGCGAGCGCGCCGCGCTGGCGTGGACCGAGGCGCTGACGCTGCTGCCGCAAAGCCAGGCGCCGGATGCGGACTACCAGGCCCTGCGCGAGCAGTTCTCGGAAAAAGAGATGGCCGACCTGACGCTGCTGATCTCGGCCATCAACGCCTGGAACCGCTTCGGCGTCGGCTTCCGTCGCCAGCCGCCGGCGCTCTGATCGGCTGCGTATTGGCCGCCTTCGTGGGGCGGCCAGCTCCAGGGGCCTGTAGGCTTTAGCCTTGTTGCAGATCCTTCACATGGCATCGGTGGGCGTTGCGGGTGCGCGCTTGCGTGCCGAGGGGATGGTAGGCTACGTCCATGGCTACGCCTCATGTAGTCTGCCGTGCCTCGCCAGGAGTCTGCCCATGACCGAAGACACCCTGCTGCAACTGATGACGGAAGTCGAGAAGGAAGACCCGATCGACTACGCCGACCTGCCGTTCGACGACGCCGCGCTGCGCCAGCTGGCCTGCCGCCTGATCGCCGAACGCTCCAGCGAGCTGGAAGCGTCCGGCCTGCCGGTGGAGGCGCTGCTGGCCACGATGTGGGCCTCGACCGCCAAGCTGGTGCTGGAGAACCTGGTCCTGAACGCGCGCCTGCTGACGCTGCAGGGCCAGCCCGACGACGCGCGCGCGCTGATCGAGCGCATCGCCCGCCAGTCGCGCGGCGACGCCTGAGTCGCTGCTATCCGGCGCTGACAACCGGCGCTGTCCCGGTCCCGCATGTGCCGCAGCCGGCGCAAGCTGCGGTGCCCCCGCCGTTTCGCTAAAATACGGGTTTTCGCCCAGCCGGGCCGCGCCATGCGGCGGAGACGGCTGACCAGGAGGATTTCGGTGATCAAGTGGATAATCGTCGCGGGCTACCTCGGTGCCATCCTGTATGTGCACTTCCGCGGCAAGGTGCGCCTGCGCCTGTGGCGCCAGCTGCTGGACCATTCGGCCCTGGTGGCCCCGATCAACTGCTTTATGTACGCGTTCTCGGGCGTGCCCCGCACCCCGTATATCCCGGTCGACAATTTCCCCGACCTGGAAAAGCTGCGCGCCGCCTGGCCGGAGATCCGCGATGAAGGCCTGGCGCTGGCGGCGATGCGCAAGATCAAGGCTGCCGACAAGAACGACGACGCCGGCTTCAACTCCTTCTTCAAGTACGGCTGGAAACGCTTCTACCTGAAGTGGTACGAAGCCCAGCACCCGTCGGCCGAGCAGCTGTGCCCCAAGACCGTGGCGCTGCTGCGCGAGCTGCCCACGGTCAAGGCGGCGATGTTTGCCGAGCTGCCGCCGGGCGGCAAGCTCAATCCGCACCGCGACCCGTTTGCCGGCTCGCTGCGCTATCACCTGGGGCTGGCGACGCCGAACGATGACCGCTGCTTTATCGAGGTCGACGGCGAGCGCCACAGCTGGCGCGACGGCGAGGGCGTGGTGTTCGACGAGACCTACCTGCACTGGGCCGAGAACCGCAGCGACGCCAACCGGCTGATCCTGTTCTGCGATATCGAGCGCCCGATGCGCTACGGCTGGGCCGCGAAATTCAACCACTGGATGGGCCGCAAGGTCATGACCGCGGCCAGCTCGCCCAACGACGAGCACGACCAGACCGGCATGATCAACCGGCTGTTCCGCTTTGTCTGGCTGGGTGGCCAGTATCGCCGCCGCTTCAAGGCCTGGAACCGCCAGCTCTATTACGTGACAAAGTTTGGCCTGATCGTGCTGGGCGTGGGTTTGATCGTCTACCTGTAAGCAGCAAGAGAGCCGGCGCCAGCCGGCTCTCTTGCTTTATGGACTTGCCTCCTGCCGGAGATGCCGATGCGCATTGTTCCCGTAGCCTTAGGGCTGGCCGCCAGCCTTGCCGCGGCCGCCTGCACCACCACGCCCGCCGGGCGCCCCGCCAGCACCGGCGCCGCCATCGGCATGGCCAACCCTGCCTCGGTCAACTGCGCGCAGCGCGGCGGCAAGCTGCAGATCGTGTCGACGCCGGCGGGCCAGACCGGCATCTGCACCTTCCCGTCGGGCAAGCAGTGCGAGGAATGGGCGCTGATGCGCGGCGAGTGCACGCCGGGCTGAGGCGTGGCGCAGTAGTGCCCGGCCTTCAGTCGCGACGGCGTTCGGCGGCGAGCGCGGCGTAGTGATCGCGCTTGGCCTGGTACATGCGGCTGTCGGCCAGCTTGACGAGGTCGCTGAGGCGCTCGCCTTGCTGGCAGGTGGCGTGGCCGATGGAGAGGCTTAGCCGCGTGCCCGGGTAGAACTGGTTGTTCAGCTCCACCACCTTGTCGATCTGCTCGACCACGGTGGCGGCGCCGCGCTCGTCGCGGCCGGGCAGCAGCACCATGAACTCGTCGCCGCCGGTGCGCGCCACGCACGCCTGCTCGCCCACCGCTTTCTTCAGCACTTCGCCAGTGCGGCGCAGCAGGCTGTCGCCGTCGGCGTGGCCGAACTGGTCGTTGACGACCTTGAGCCCGTTCAGGTCGACCGCCACCACGCTTACCGGCCACGGCCCCTTGCGGCCCAGCCGCGCCAGTTCGTCCTCATAGTAGGCGCGGTTATACAGCTTGGTCAGCACGTCGTGCTTGCCAAGGAACTCGACATAGGCCTCGGCCTTCTTGCGCGCCGTGATATCGGTCAGCGACACCAGCACCTGGTCCCAGTCCGCCTCGCGCCCGGGGAACACCGACCACTGCATGAACACGTCGACGGCGCGGCCATCGAGCGCGTAGTTGATGACCTCGCGCTGCTGCCACAGCCGGCCATGCCACAGGTCGATCAGCTGCTCTGCGAAATGCACGCGCATGTCGTCGCGGAACACGTCGCCGAGCCGCGACAGCAGCGTCGCCTTGCTGTCGGCGCCGAACATCAGCAGGGTCTGCTGGTTGACGTCGAGCACGCGGATTTCCTGCATGCAGCGCGAGACAAAGTCGGGATGGACGTTGAGGAAGGTGCGGAAGTCCGTGATACCGGCGGCGCGCACCTCGTCGATCAGCACCTTGACCGCGCTGAAGTCCTCGACCCACAGCGACACCGGCGAATGCTCGAACAGGCCCAGCGCATACTGCTCGCTGCGGCGCAGCTCGCGCTCGGTGCGCAGGCGCGGGGTGATGTCCTTGATCGACAGCAGCACGCGTTCCCAGGTCTGTTCGTGGCCCGGCATCACCGTGGCTTCCAGCTGGATGTCGAGCCGCGTGCCGTCCAGCGCGTAGTTGACGGTCTGGCTGGCAAAGCCGTTGGCGCCGTCCCACAGCTGGCCGAGTTCTTCGACATGCTGCTCGAACATGTCGTCGCGGAACACGGTGTCGAGGTTGGCGACCAGGTCGTCGAGGTCGGCGGCGCGGAACAGCTCCAGCGTGCGCCGGTTCACCGCGATCACGCGGATCAGCGCCGAACACTGCGCCACCCGCCGCGGGTCGTCGCGCAGGTGCGCGCGCAGGTCGGTGATGCCCTGCTGCCGCCATTGCGCGAAGCACTCGCGCACCGCGCTGAAGTCTTCCAGCCACAGCGACACCGGCGCCAGCTGGAACAGGGCCTGGTAATCGTCGGGAAGGGTGGGGGCGGGGTCGGCGCTACCTTGGGCTGACGGCGCCACGGATGTACTGGTCAAGGCCATTCTCCTTGTTCTTGTCGTGGAGGTGCGCGGCCGCCGTGGCAACCGATGCGACCGGGTCTCCGGGGACCAGCCGGACGGGCGCGTGCACACCAGCGCACTAGGATAGGCGAGGCGCCGGCAAAAAGGGAGGGTTGTTGCAAATCGGCGCGGCACCGGTGCGAACCCCGGCGCTGGCATCGGCATCGCTCAGCCCGCCAGCCGCTGCACGATCGCGGCAAGCGTGCCGAGCGCGCGCTCGATCTGCGCCGAGCGTGGCGCGCCGCAGTTGATGCGCAGGCAGTGGTCGAAGCGCCCGGCGTTGGAGAACATCACGCCTGGCATCACGCGGATGCCGGCCTGCAGCGCCTGGTCGAACACCGCCTCGGACGAGACCTGCGCGGGCAGCTCCACCCACAGGTGCATGCCGCCGCGCGGCGCGCCCAGCCGCGTGCCGGCGGGAAAGCCGGCGGCGATGGCCTGCGTGAACCATTCGCGCTGCGCGCGCAGCCGCGTGCGCAGCCGGCGCAGGTGGCGCTCATGCGCGCCCGATGCCAGGAAATCGGCCGCGGCCATCTGCGACAGCATCTCGTTGGGCCGCGACAGCCCGAACTTCAGCATCTCGACGCGCGCCTGCCATTTGCCCGCGGCGATCCAGCCCAGCCGCATGCCGGGCGCGAGCACCTTGTGCAGCGACGCGCAGTGGATCACGTTGCCGCTGCCGTCCCAGGCCTTGGCCGCGGCCGGCGGCGCGTCGCTGTCGGCGGTGGCGGAAAAGCAGTCGTCCTCGATCAGCGCGATGCCGCGCGCCTCGCACCACTGCACCAGCCGCGCCTTGTGCGCGTCGGGCATGATGCAGCCGAGCGGGTTCTGCAGGTTCGGGACCACCGCGACCGCGCGGATGTTGTCGTAGTGCTGCGCGGCCAGCTCCAGCGCCTCGAGCGAGATGCCGGTCTGCGGGCTGCACGGGATTTCCAGCGCGCGCATGCCCAGGCTTTCCAGGATCTGCAGCAGGCCATAGTAGGTGGGGGACTCCACCGCGATCACATCGCCCGGGCCCGCCACCGCGCGCAGCGCCAGGTTCAGCGCCTCGGTGCAGCCGTTGGTGATGACGATCTGCTCCGGGGCCAGCTGCACGCGGTTGTGCAGCGCCTGCCGCGCAATCGCGGCGCGCAACGGCTGGTAGCCATCGGGCTCGACGCCCTCGCCGAACAGCTGCGGATGCCGGCGCAGCGCGCGCGCCGCGGCGCTGCGCAGCGCCTCGGTCGGGTACAGCGAGGGCGCGCAGTAGGCGCCGCCCAGGTTGGTGTGCACGTGCTCGTGCTGGCCGCGCGCGAGCAGGCCGGAAATGCGCTGGTGGATGCCGACGTACTGGGCCGGGTCGGGCAGCGCGGCGGCGGGCTCGGACAGCGCCGCCAGCGCGGCGCGCCGCGGCGCGGCCACGAAGTAGCCCGAGCGCGGCCGCGCTTCGAGCAGGCCGTCACTCTCCAGTTGCCGGCAGGCCTGCAGCGCCGTCGACAGGCTTACGCTGTGCAGCGCCATCAGCGCGCGCACGGACGGCATGCGGTCGCCGGCGGCGAGCGTGCCGGAGTCGATGGCGCGGCGGTAATGGCCGGCAAGCTGGCGATAGAGCGGGGTGGTTTCCATGGCGGCATGGTGGCGTGGCGGGCCGCATCGGTACAGATACAGAGGCGGGGGCGCTGTATCGTAACAGGCGGAAATCCTGGCTGCTGTTCCGGTCGCCGCGATGCGGCCTTGTGCCTGCCGCGCGCGCGCGGCGGTCGATAGGCTGGAGTCCTGTGCCAGCTACCGGAGTCCTGCCATGCCAAGCGATCTCGACCACACCCCGACCGTGATGCCACTGCCGGCCGGCCAGGCCCTGCGGCTGCATGTGGCGGCCGGCACCGTGCTGCACGCCGCCGCCGGCGAGATGGTGCTGGCCGGGCCGATGCAATGGCTCGCCGGCCACTGCCACATGCCGCAACAGCGCCTGCTTACGGGCAATACCTGGGTCGTGCCAACGCGCGGCTGGCTGACGGTGTCGGCGCTCCGGGGCGGCGCCTTGTCGGTCACGGTGCCGCCGGGTTGGCTGGCACGGTTGCGGGCGCGGCTGGCGCGGCCTTGGCACCGTCCGCGTCCAGCCGCCCGGCCGGTCCCGCTGCCGATTCCCGACCCGGCGCGCCAAAGGCGATAAAATTGCGCTCCGGCCGGCCTGGCACATTGGTGTGCCCAACCCCCCGGCCGCAGTTCCCGGGTTCCCCATGCTACGTCTAAGTGAAGTCAAACTCCCGCTCGACCATACCGAAAGCGACCTCGACGCCGCCGTGCGCGCCGGTGCCGCGCAGATCGGCGTCAAGGGAGACGGCCTGATCGGCTATACCGTATTCCGCCGTGCCCACGATGCGCGCAAGCGCTCGGATATCAAGCTGACCTACATCATCGATATCGAGGTGCGCGACGAGGCCGCGGCCATCCGCCGCATGGCCGGCAAGCCGAACTGGAGCGTGACGCCCGACATGGCGTACCACTTCGTCGCGCGCGCGCCGCAAGGCGGCACGCACCCGCGCCCGTTGGTGATCGGCATGGGCCCGTGCGGCCTGCTGGCCGGGCTGATCCTGGCGCAGTCCGGCTTCCGCCCCATCATCCTCGAGCGCGGCAAGGAAGTGCGTGAGCGCACCAAGGACACCTTCGGCCTGTGGCGCAAGAGTGTTCTCAATCCCGAGTCGAACGTGCAGTTCGGCGAAGGCGGCGCCGGCACCTTCTCTGACGGCAAGCTGTACAGCCAGATCAAGGACCCGAAGCACTATGGCCGCAAGGTGCTGAACGAGTTCGTGCGCGCCGGCGCGCCGGAAGACATCCTGTTCAAGGCACGCCCGCATATCGGCACCTTCCGCCTGGTCAGCATGGTCGAGAAGATGCGCGCCGAGATCATCGAGCTGGGCGGAGAGATCCGCTTCGAGACCCGTGTCGACGACATCGATATCGACGGCGGCCGGATGCGCGGCCTGAAGCTGTCCAACGGCGAGTATCTCGAGGCCGACCACGTCATCATGGCGGTGGGCCACAGCGCGCGCGACACCTTCCAGATGCTGCATGACCGCGGCGTGTTCATGGAGGCCAAGCCGTTCTCGCTGGGCTTCCGCATCGAGCATCCGCAGGGACTGATCAACCGCAGCCGCTTCGGCAAGTTCGCCGGCAACAAGCTGCTGGGCGCGGCGGACTACAAGGTGGTGCACCACTGCAGCAATGGCCGTTCGGTGTACAGCTTCTGCATGTGCCCGGGCGGCACCGTGGTGGCGGCAGCATCGGAGCCGGGCCGCGTGGTGACCAACGGCATGAGCCAGTACAAGCGCGCCGAGCGCAACGCCAATGCCGGCATCGTGGTCGGCATCACGCCGGAAGATTATCCGGGCGGCCCGCTGGCCGGCATCGAGTTCCAGCGCAAGTGGGAAGAGCGCGCGTTCGAGCTGGGCGGGCGCAACTACAACGCGCCGGGCCAGCTGGTCGGCGACTTTATCGCCGGCCGTGCGTCGACCTCGCTGGGTTCGGTCGAGCCTTCCTACAAGCCGGGCGTGACCCCGACAGACCTGAGCACCTCGCTGCCCGACTACGTGATCGAGGCGATCCGCGAAGGCATTCCCGAGATCGACAAGAAGCTGCCCGGCTTCGCGCTGCACGACGCGGTGCTGACCGGGGTCGAGACCCGTACCTCGTCGCCGCTGCGCATCCGCCGCAACAACGACGACTACCAGAGCATCAACGTCAAGGGCCTGTATCCGGCGGGCGAGGGCGCGGGCTATGCCGGCGGCATCTATTCCGCGGCGATCGATGGCATCGAAGTGGCCGAGGCGGTGGCGCTCAGCATTGTCGGCGGCAGGGCCGCCTAAGCCGGTTGCTGCAGATAAGCCGCGGCCCCCAGCGCCGCGGTGCGGCCGCTGGCGAAGCAGGCCGTCAGCAGGTAGCCGCCGGTGGGTGCTTCCCAGTCCAGCATCTCGCCCGCGCAGAACACGCCGGGCAGGGCGCGCAGCATCAGGCTGGCATCCATCGCTTCGAAGCGCACGCCGCCGGCGCTGCTGATGACCTCGTCGATCGGGCGCGGACGCAGCACGCGCAACGGCAGCGCCTTCAGCGACACGGCCAACGTGCCGGGATCGAGCATGGCGTCGCGCGACAGGCATTCGCGCAGCAGGCCGGCCTTGACGCCGGTGATGCCGAGGCGGCTCTGCAGGTGGCTCGACAAAGAACGCGAGCCGCGTGGATGCTCGACCTGCGCGCTGACCTGTTCGGCGCTGTGCGACGGCAGCAGGTCGAGGTGGATGGTGGCTTCGCCATCGGCTTCGATGCGGTCGCGGATCGGGGCCGACAGCGCGTAGACCAGGCTGCCTTCGATGCCGTCGCGGCTGATCACGAATTCGCCCTGGCGGTAGTGTGCGTGTCCGTCACGGTCATTCAGCGCGATGGCCACCGGCTTGACCGGCGCGCCGGCAAAGCGCGCGGCAAAGTCCTCGCTCCATGCCACGTCGAACCCGCAGTTTGCCGGACGCAGCGGCGCGATCTCGACGCCGCGCTCGGCCAGGTGCGGCACCCATGCGCCATCGGAGCCCAGCCTGGCCCAGCTGGCACCGCCCAGCGCCAGCACCACCGCGCGTGCGCGCACGACCGTGTCGCCGTGCGGCGTGGCAAAGCGCAGCGCATGCCGGGCGCCGTCATCGCCGTCATCGCCGTCTTCATCGTCCCAGCCCAGCCAGCGATGCCGCATATGGAACTGCACGCCCGACTCGCGCAGCCGGTGCAGCCACGCGCGCAGCATCGGCGCGGCTTTCATGTCGGTCGGGAAGACGCGGCCGGAACTGCCGACGAAGGTCTCGATGCCCAGCCCATGGACCCAGTCGCGCAGCGCCTGCGCGCCGAAGTCCGCCAGCATCGGCGCGAGTTGCCCGGTGCGCGCTCCGTAGCGGCCCAGGAAGGCCGGCTCCGGCTCGGCATGGGTCAGGTTCATGCCGCCCTTGCCGGCCATCAGGAACTTGCGCCCGACCGACGGCATCGCGTCATAGACCGCTACGCTGGCGCCCTGCGCCGCCAGCACTTCGGCCGCCATCAGCCCGGCCGGGCCGCCGCCGATGACGGCGACGTCGGGAATGGCATGGGTGGCATGGTCGCGGGCGGGCGTGGCGGTAGAGGGCATCGGCGGGGCTCGGCAGGGCAGGGGTGTTTCCGCCGCGGATTATAGAGCCTGCGGCAGCGCTAGAATGACGGTTTGCCGCACCTTGCCATCATGTCTTCCGCCACGCACTCCGCCAGCCAGCCCGACGATACCGTCATTGCCGCCACCCGCCATTGGCTCGAGCGCGCGGTGATCGGACTCAACCTGTGCCCGTTCGCCAAGAGCGTGTACGTGAAGGAACAGGTGCGCTATGTGGTCAGCCCCGTCACCGAGGCACCCGATGTGATGGATGACCTCGAGCGCGAACTGCGCCTGCTGGCCGATGCCGACCCCGCGCAGATCGACACCACCCTGCTGATCCTGCCGCACGCGGTGGCGGATTTCCTCGACTTCAACGACCTGCTGTACTTCGCCGAGCGCCTGCTCGCCAGCCTGGGACTGGAAGGCACGCTGCAGATCGCCAGCTTCCATCCGCACTACCAGTTTGCCGGGACCGAGCCGGACGATATCGAGAACTACACCAACCGCGCCCCTTACCCCATCCTGCATTTGCTGCGTGAGGATTCGATCGCGCGCGCGGTGGCGGCTTTCCCCGATTCAGCGGATATCTACGAGCGCAACCAGGCAGTGATGCGCCGCCTCGGCCACGAGGGCTGGCAACGCTGGATGGCGGGCGACGATGAGCCCGTGTCCGGGGCCGGGAAGGCGTAGTTACGCCACCGCTACCGGCTCGGTGAAGAAGCGCTCGCGCAGCTCTTCCAGGCCCAGCCGCCCCAGCACTTCTTCCAGCCGCTCGGCCGGGCGGCGGCGCGGCAGGTCCTTGTACTGCGCGATGATCAGTTCGTTTTTCATCGAGTGTTCCCAGCCCACCAGCTCGGTGACGCTGACCTGGTAGCCGTGCGCCTCCAGCTGCAGGCAGCGCAGCACGTTGGTCACCTGGCTGCCGAACTCGCGCGTATGCAGCGGATGGCGCCAGATCTCGGTCAGCGGATTGCCCGCCAGCAGCTTGCCCTTGTGCTTGCGCAGCACGCTCGCCACCTCGGCCTGGCAGCAGGGCACCAGCACGATGTGCTGCGCGCGCTTGGCCAGCGCGAAGCGGATGGCGTCGTCGGTGGCGGTATTGCACGCATGCAGAGCGGTGACCACGTCGACGGTGGGCGGCAGCTGCGGCGAGGTGATCGAGTCCGCCACCGACAGGTTCAGGAACGACATCCCCGCAAAGCCCAGCCGCGCCGCCAGCGCCTGCGAGGTCTTCACCAGTTCTTCACGGGTCTCGATGCCGTAGATGTGCGAGTCGTCCTGCAGGGCCTTGAAGAACAGGTCATACAGGATGAAACCGAGATAGGACTTGCCGGCGCCGTGGTCGACCAGCGTGACGCGGCCGCGCGCGCCCTTGACCTCCTGCAGCAGCGGTTCGATGAACTGGAACAGGTGGTAGACCTGCTTGAGCTTGCGCCGGCTGTCCTGGTTCATCTTGCCGTCGCGCGTCAGGATATGGAGTTCCTTGAGCAGCTCGATGGACTGGCCGGGGCGGATTTCGTGGGTATTTGACATGGAGGGGACTGCACAGGCGGCGGGGCGCGGCGCGCCCCGGAATGGCGACAGTTTACCGAAAAGTCGCGCGGTACCCGCCGCGCACTGTTGAGCGCTAAAGTTCCCGGCGCGCCTGCCGTTGGTGATGTATCGATAACAAGCAGAGCGCCGGCAGCCGCCGTCGCCAGACGATTCAGGGGACGCATGACGCATGAATCGGGACTGCGCCTGGAGCTTGCCGAGCCGGGCAAGCAGGTGCATGCATGCTACACGCCGCAGCCGGGCCGGCTGCCGCCGGACCCGGCCACGCTGCAGCAGTGCCTGGAGGGGCTGGGCTGGTCCGGCGCGCGGCTGGATGCGCGCGCGGTGGCGCAGTTCCTGGCGCAATGCCAGCGCGCCGAGCATGAGATCGATGCCACCATCGGCGCGCTGGTCGATGGCGCGTTCGAACTCGACATCACTGCCGACGGCCTGGCGGTGCGGCTGACGCTGATGCCGCCGGAAGGCGGCCGGCCGGTGAGCGCGGACGAGATCCGCCGCGCCGTGGCGGAGCGCGGCGTGGTGGCGCCGATCCAGTCGCTCGCACTGGACGCCGCACTGGCCGAGGGCAGCTGCGAATTGCGCACCATCGCCGCCGGGATTGCGCCACGGCAGGGCGAGCCGGCGCGCTTCATCAACCTGCTGGAGCCGCGCAAGCCGGCGCACAGCGACGACGATGCCGGCAAGGTCGACCTGCGCGAGCTGGGCAACCTGCTGCTGGTCAGCCCCGGCACGCCGCTGATGCGCCGTATTGCGGCGGTGCCGGGCCATGCCGGCGTCGATGTGTTCGGGAAGCCGATTGCCGCCGACGCGGTCGACGACCCGCCGTTTGCCGAGGGCCTGACCGGCGCGGCAGCGGATGCGGACGACCCCGGGCTGCTGCGCGCGGTGATTGCCGGATCGCCGGTGGTGGGCGTCTACGGCATCGCCGTCAGTCCGGTGGTGCAGGTCGAATCGGTGGACCTGCACTCGGGCAACGTGGCCTTCGACGGCACGCTGCGCGTGTCGGGCGACATCCGCACCGGCATGTCGGTCAATGTCAGCGGCGACGTGGTGGTCGAAGGCACCATCGAAGCCGCCAGCGTCGAGGCCGGCGGCAACGTCATCGTCAAGGGCGGCATTATCGGCAAGTCCGAAAGTACCCATGCCGAAGGCGGCATCAGCCGCGCCAGCGTGCGCTGCAAGGGCGCGGTGAAGGCGCGCTTTATCGAGAATGCGGTGGTCGAGGCCGGCACCGAAGTCACCGTCGACAGCGGCATCCGCCAGAGCGATGTCGCGGCGGGCCAGCGCATCGTGGTGGGCGGCACCGGCGTGCAGGGCAGCATCAGCGGCGGCCGCAGCCGCGCCTTGCTGGCGGTGCGCGCCGCGGTGCTGGGCGCGCCGGCCGGCACCGCCACCAGCATCCAGGTGGGCCTCAATCCCTATGCCGACGCGCAGCGTGCCGCGCTCGAGGGCGAGCGCCGGCGCATGCTGGAGGAGCAGAACAAGGTCAGGCAACTGGTGGACTTCTTTGCCAAGCATCCCGAGCGTGCCGTCGGCGACCTGCGCGAAAAGGCGCGTGCGACGCTGTTCAAGCTGTCGCGCGACCTGTTCGAGCTGGAGGCGCGCCTGACCGAGCTGGGACAGCAGATGCAGCCCGCGGCCGAGGCCGTCATCGACGCCCCGCGGCGCATCCATGGCGGGGTCACGCTGCAGGTGGGCAGCCGCGTGCTCAAAGTGATGGAAGACAAGCCCGGCGGCCAGATCCGGCTGCTCGATGACCGCATCACCGTCGGCTGAATCGCGCACTTCGTTGATCCCGCTTTGATCCGGGGGGATTTGTACTATGCTGCAGGTATGTCCTGGGGTGCCGCAGGATGGGCGATCGAGCTAGTGTTGGGCAATGAATGCAGAAGCGGATCAGCACTCTGTGGAAGCGTTACACCGAACCGACACACGTGGCACTTGAATGAACGGGAAGGCCAGCCATCGCGCTGGCCTTTCTGTTTTTGCGCTGGCCGTTTCACAAGTACCGGCAAGTACCGCAATCGTGGCAGGGACGGCTTGCGGCCTATGCCGCCCACAGCCGCAACTCATGCAATCCGCTGCGCGCCACGCGTGTGCCAAGCGCGCTTCCCTGTGCTTCGAACATGGCTTGCAGCCAGGCCATGTCGACTTCGCGCGCATACGCCAGCCGGAAGTGGCTGCGCCGCAAGGGCACCAGCCGCAGGTCCGCGCTGCCGCCATCGAAGCTGACGAATGCCATCAGCGCCAGGTCAGGGCGGTAGCTGTCGTATCCGCCAATGCCCTCGTAATCGTTGATGAAATCGCCGCAGCCATACAGGATCGGCTTGCCGGCATGCAGCTCGATGCCGAGCGGGTGATGCGACGAATGCCCGTGCACGATGTCGATGCCGGCGTGCTCGACCATCGCTCGCGCGAAGGCGCGCTGCGCGGGATCGATGTGGTAGCCCCAGTTCGGGCCCCAGTGGATCGACAGCACCATCACATCGCCAGGGCGCCGCAGTTGATGGACTTGCGCGGTAATGCGTTGCTGCGCAGCCGCGGACCAGTCGTCCAGCAGGTTCACACCCGAGTGCCCCGCGGTGGCACGCCACGCCGCCGGTGTGCCGGCATTTGGCATGGCGAAGGCAAGCACCACCACGCGACCGCCGCCGGGCCGCGCCAGCAGCGCGGCGCGTGCCGCACTGGCCTCGTCTGGACCGGCGCCGGCATGCGCGATCTGCGCGCCGTCCAGCGCGTCCAGCGTATCGGCCAGGCCCGCGCGGCCCCAGTCGAGCACATGGTTGTTGGCAAGGACCGCGCAGTCGATGCCGGCGGCCTGCAGGCAATCGACATTGCGCGGATGCATGCGGTAGTGCACGGACTTGCCGGGCCAGGCATCGTCGCTGGTGGTGATGGCGGTCTCCAGGTTGACGATGCGCGGCCGCGCGGCGCGACTTGCCAGTTCCGCCAGCGCATCGCCCCACGGATAGTCCGGCGCGGCGGGCCGCGCGATCGGGCCGGCCTTGCGCTCCGCCAGGCGCACGTAGTCGAGCGCGGAATGCACATACGATTCATGCAGCAGCGGCTGGCTGGGATGCGCCAGGATCTGGTCGATGCCGCGACCGGTCATCACATCGCCGCACAGGAACAGGGGAGGAGCTTGGCTGGCAGGGTCCATGGCGCAGGCACACGGCGCGCGGGCACCGCGCGGCTGTGCCTCCATGATAGGCCGCATGGCTGAGGCAGGATTTGCGCCGCACCCGCGCAATGCGCCGCGCACATCGCGCATTTACATTCGCGCGGTGCCTGCCTTAAATGAGGGAGTCATCGGTCCTCGTGGCCATTTTTTTGTTCGTGACGCCGCGTGTCGTCCGATGTTTCCAACCAGCATCGGGAGGCAGATCATGGCCCAGCCATCGCAGGAACATATTGAAGCACTCAAGGCGCAGCTGCGCGGGCGCTTGCTGCAGCCGGGCGACGACGGCTATGACGACGCGCGCCGGATCTGGAACGCGATGATCGACCGCCATCCGCAGTGGATCGTGCAGGCCGCGGGCGCGGCCGACGTTGCGGCGGCGGTGAACTTCGCGCGCGAGCACGGCGTGCTGCTGTCGGTACGCGGCGGCGGCCACAACATCGGCGGACTGGCGATCTGCGAGGGCGGCATGGTGCTGGACCTGTCGCCGATGCGCTCGGTGCGCATCGATCCCCACGCGCAACGCGCGTGGGTAGAGCCGGGCGCCACGCTGCGCGACTTCGACCACGAAGCGCAGGCGCAGGGCCTGGCCACGCCGCTCGGCATCAACTCCACCACCGGCGTGGCCGGGCTGACGCTGGGCGGCGGCTTCGGCTGGCTCAGCCGCAAGTTCGGCACCACGGTCGACAACCTGGTGTCGGCGCAGGTCGTCACCGCCGACGGCAAGCTGGTGCGCGCCAGCAGCGACGAGAACGCCGACCTGTTCTGGGCCCTGCGCGGCGGCGGCGGCAACTTCGGCGTGGTGACGATGTTCGAGTTCCGGCTGCATCCGGTGGGTCCGCAGGTCTATGGCGGACTGATCGTCTATCCGCTGGAACAGGCCGCGAGCGTGCTGCCGGCCTATCGCGAGCTGTATGAATCGATGCCCGACGAGCTGACGGTATGGGTGGTGCTGCGCCAGGCGCCGCCGCTGCCGTTCCTGCCGCCCGAGGCGCACGGCAAGCCGGTGGCGGCGCTGGCGATCTGCTATATCGGTCCGCCTGAGCAGGGGCCGCAGCTGGTCGAGCCCTTGCGCCAGCTCGGTACGCCCTATGGCGAGCACCTGGGGCCGATGCCGCTGACCGCGTGGCAGCAGGCCTTCGATCCGCTGCTGACGCCGGGCGCGCGCAACTACTGGAAGTCGCATAACTTCGCGGGCCTCGACGATGGGCTGATCACGATGCTGATCGAGCAGATCGGCAAGCTGCCGTCGCCGCAATGCGAGGTCTTTATCGGCGCGATGGGCGGGCAGACCAACCGCGTCGCGCCCGACGCGACCGCCTACGCCAACCGCGACGCCAAGTTCATCATGAACCTGCACGGGCGCTGGGACAGCCCCGCGGACGACGACCGCTGCATCGGCTGGGCGCGCGAGGTGTTCCGCGCGGCGGCGCCGTACGCGCTCGGCAGCGTCTATGTCAACTTCCTGACGCAAGAGGAAGTCGACCGCGTCGGTGCCGCCTATGGGCCCAACTACGAGCGGCTGGTGGAAGTGAAGCGGCACTACGATCCCGACAACCTGTTCCGCCATAACCACAACATCAATCCCGCGGGCTGAAAGGCGTATCACGCGCGGGGCGGGGCAGGGCAACCTGCTCCGCCTTCACGCGGCTGCAATACGGCCATGCCAGCATCGCCGCGACCGCGTTGTATCCATAGGGAGAGCAAGCAGATGAGACCGGGTGAAGCAGAGCTGGTGCGGCGCATCCACAACGAAGTGGCCGACTACTACGACGAAGAGATCGAACTGGAACTGGACGACCGCGAGGCCAGCGAAGCCTTTGGCGATCCCGTGCACCTCGACGACCAGGCCGAGCAGGACAGCCGCCGGAAATATTTCCGCGAGCTGTTCCGGCTGCAGGGCGAACTGGTGCGGCTGCAAAGCTGGGTCGCCGCCACCGGGCACAAGGTCGTGATCCTGTTCGAGGGGCGCGACGCCGCCGGCAAGGGCGGCGTGATCAAGCGCATCACCCAGCGGCTGAACCCGCGCGTCTGCCGCGTCGCTGCGCTGCCCGCGCCCAACGACCGCGAACGCACCCAGTGGTACTTCCAGCGCTACGTCGCGCACCTGCCCGCCGCCGGCGAGATCGTGCTGTTCGACCGCAGCTGGTACAACCGCGCCGGCGTCGAGCGCGTGATGGGCTTCTGTACCGACGACCAGTACGAAGAGTTCTTCCGCTCGGTGCCCGAATTCGAGAAGATGCTGGTGCGTTCCGGCATCCAGGTGATCAAGTACTGGTTCTCGATCACGCACGACGAGCAGCGCCTGCGCTTCCTCAGCCGCATCCATGACCCGCTCAAGCAGTGGAAGCTCAGCCCGATGGACCTGGAATCGCAGCGCCGCTGGGAAGACTACACGCGCGCCAAGGAAATCATGCTCGAGCGAACCCATATCCCGGAGGCGCCGTGGTGGGTGGTGCAGGCCGACGACAAGAAGCGCGCGCGGCTGAACTGCATCCATCACTTGCTGAGCCTGGTGCCGTATGCCGAAGTGGAAACCCCCACGGTGGTGCTGCCCGGCCGCGAGCGCCATGAGGACTACGTGCGCCAGCCGGTGCCGAAGGAAATGATCGTGCCGGAGGTGTACTGAGCGATGCCCGGCGCCTAGGGTATCCACGGGGTGCGCCATCGGCCCCATGCCGCAGCGGCTACCTATAATGAAAACGGCCACCCCGACATCCGCGGCGGCCGTGATCGTGGAACTGCTAGCTTTCTGGGCGGCCATGCTTGCCGCCTATCTCCTGATGAAGCGTGCCGGCTGCTTCAGCCAGCCGGTGCTCTATCCCGATCTGGATCACCCCTTCCGCTACTGGTGGGCGCAACGGCTGGGGCGCCAGCCAGTGGCATTGCCGCTGCCCCCCTGCACACCGCCGTCATCGCAAGACCGCAGGCAACAAAAAACCCGGAGAGCGTGACGCTGTCCGGGTTTGTGCGGGCTGGGCCCTGGAATTCTTGTGGTGAAGAGAGGAATCGGAAACTTCCTCCTAATCGGCTACCAGCATGGCCTCGGTCCAAATCTGCGGGATTCGTACCACCTTGCATACCCCCAAACTTTTTCAGTACCCCCAAAGGGAGCACCAGAATCAGGCCGCGAGGCCAAGCGGCAGCGCTGTTGCGTCGGATATCTCCACCTCGGTGCCGACCCGAGCGCGAATGCTGTCTCTGGCTTGGGCGACGAGGGGGAAGCCACGGCGCAACTCTCGCCACATCTGCGCTACCAGCGGCCGCAGGGTTTGACGGTTGGCAGCGCGAAGCGAATGCACCCAGACCGCCGTGGCCGCATAGGCCGTGGTGTTGCCCTGCCTCTGCAGATTGATGGCCAGCGCCGTCAGTTGGGTTTCGGCGCCAGGCTTCTTGACCATCAGGGTGAACGGGTCGAGCACCGTTGTCCCCGCCGCCTCTAACCCGTGGCGGACGTGCGTCGCGAAGACGACGAGCTCGGCAATCTCTTCGTCTGTCATCCGGGCCAGCCCGCCGAGGAACGACTCGAGCTGCGCAGCATGCGCGCGGTCCGTCCGGCGGTCGAAATAGCGAAAGATCGCGGTCATGAAACTCATGCCTTTGCCCCTCTTGGCGTCACATTGCTGCTCATTGTAGGCGGCAGTGGGCAACGTTGGCGAAACCCGGAGACGGCGTGCGCGGTGCTGAAGTCATGACCAATGGTAATAAGGTCGTACCCGTGTCCTCGCCTTTTTGATATAAAGCCGGCAGTTGGCTCGGGGAGACGGCGATGCAAAGCGCTGAATTGGTGGTGGACTGGCACGCGTTGCTCATTCAATTGCAGCGCGCCGGCCAGAGCACGAGCAAGATCGCCGCAGGCTCAAACGTGAGTCGCAGCACGTTCCTTGGCTGGAAGAACCACGGCGCACAACCGCGGCACCCGGACGGCGAACGCATGATTGCCTTCTGGTCCCAGGTCACTGGGAAGAACCGGGCAGATCTACCGATGATGCGGATGGAGTTTTCGGCGGCGCGGATAAATTCGGAGCGGGCCCGGCCAACGAGGCTTCGCGAAGATGGGTTTGTGACGGTGCGCTCCGCGATGCACGCCGCGGTGCTTCAGCGCCTGGCAAAGGCATAATTCTCGCCTCGCACCAGCCTTGCCGATTGCCCATGATTGAGAGTCCCGCCTGGGAGCAATTTTGCGCCCCGATCCTTTCCCAGACTGCCTATCGCCTGACCGACGCCGCGTCGAGCCCGAACGGGCCAGTTTTGCCCTATTGGCTGGAGGTCGTGAAGGCGCTTGCTCCACTGTTCGCCGCCGTGGCGACGCTGGTGATCGGTCTCATCGCCGGCTACATAGCCTGGAAGCAGTGGGAGACCAATCGGAACAAGCTGAAATTGGATCGCTTTGAGCGCCGCTTGGCTGTGTACGAGGCCGCCGGCACTCTCATCGGTCATGTGATAGCGCAAGCGAGGCCGACGGACGAAGCCATGTTCAAGTTCCTGGACGATACGAGGCTTGCTGTGTGGCTATTTGACGAGGATTTTGCCGAATATCTCGAATCGCTGTACAGCAACGCGTCCGTTCTTGCGTCTCTTCTGGCGCCAAGTGAAGCCTTGTACGGGAAGCCGGAAGCGAAGGCCCAGCAAAGCGAGGAACGAAAGCGGCTTCGTCAGTGGTTCCTTGCTCAAGGTGACGAATTGAAGAGGCGAGCCAAGCCCTTTCTGAAAATATCCCACTAGGCCACGTGCATTTCCTCGCGTGCGCGCGTGTATTTCGCACGCGCACGCGATATGGGGGCTACTCGACCTGTTTCAGGCGGGCGATTGCCGCCGCAACTTCAGCATGGCGGAAGCCTCCGAACGGTGGCTTCTCTGCTTTGACAGCATTCGTCCTGGGAGGCTTTGCGGCTTTCTTCGCAGCCCTTTGGGCCGCTTCCTCCGGTGTCCAGAAGGGCGGGCGCGGTACCGCCTCGCCGAGGATCAACCGCTCGAGCGTGCGGCCCATGCATTCTCCTGGCCGCCGCAATTCCTTGATCTTCGCAAGGAAGTCCTCGTGCACACACGGCCGAATCTCACGGAATCCGGCTTCCTTGCGGTCCGCTTCGTATTTGCGCAGCCGAGCCTTGTCCATAGGGTTACTCCTCCTCGGCACGGAATGGGATGACGTTGGATGGCTGGGCCAGCGGCTCATGAGCGCGGTCGGCGGCGCCAGAGCCGTTGCCGAACCCGGCCAGTGCGCTGGCCTGCTGCTCCGGCGGCAGCGCGCGCACCAGGCGGCCGATGGTCTGGGCTTCCTCGGGCTGCAGCGGGCTGATCTTGCGTCCGGCGGCCACCTCGACCTGTCCGATCTGAGCCATACGCTGGCCGATGACGTTCTGCGCGTCCTGCACGGTGTTCAGGGTGATGGTGGGAGCATCGCGGATCACGCCGCGCTCCTGCGCCGCCTGCCACGGATTCTCCTTGTAGGCGCGCACCCCGGCGGTGTAGATGCTGTCCATCTGCTTGTAGACCTGCTGCTGGACCGGGGTAACACCGATCTTCGGGTCGGAGCCGGCGGCGCGCTGGCGCTCCAGCTCTGCCTGCTGCTGCGGCAGCGACATGCTGGCGAAGCCGGCCACCTTCGCCTGCGACTTCACCAGTTCCTGCGCCGGCCCGGCCATGGCGGTGCCCGCGGTAGCGACGGCCAGGTCGTTGATGGCCTCCTGCGACAGATAGCGGCCCTGCGCCGACAGGTCGAAGACCTTGTTGTAGGCGTCCACCGCCTGATTCTCGCGCGCCAGCTGCTCGCGCTCTGCCTTCTCGGCCGCGCGCACGTTCGCCGCCTCGATGCCGTTGATGTAGCCGTAGCCCTTGGTCATCAGAGCGGTGCGCTTGGCCGGGTCGATGGCCTCGCCCTCCGGCCCGCTGATCTTGCCCATGGCGGCCTTGATCAGGTCGACATTGCCAGACTGCGCGGCACCCTCCAGCGTGGCATTGGCGAAGTTGAAGGTCGCGCCCTCGGTGAATGCCTGCTTCGCCTTGGTGATCTGCTCCGGCGACCAGCCTGCTTGCGGGCCCAGCTCATCGACGGCGCCATGGTAGGTGGCGATCGACCCCGGCAGGTCGCGCATCGCGTTGCGCTGGAACTGCTCGCCCAACTGGCCCAGGCTCGCGCCGATCTCCGACTGCTGGCGCTTGACCACCACCCCCTGCAGGTTGCGCTCCATGGCGCCGGTGGTGCGGATGACGTTGGCCTCGATCAGCCGGCGGGTGTCGGCGTCCATCTGGCCGAGCCGGTCGTTCTGCAGCTTGCCGACCTGGTCGCGGTAGGTGGTGATCGCGTCGCCGGCCTTGATCTTTCCGGCCTCGACGTCTCGCCCGATGGTGTCGTGCAGGTCGCGCACCTCGTTGTCCAGCTGCGCCAGCGACACCGCGGCGTCGGCGCGGCGCTTGGCCTCGTCGTTCGCCTGGATGGTGCGGCCGACGTCGGCAATGCCCTCGCCGATCCGGCCAGCAGCCTGCGCAATGCCCACGCCAAAGGCGCCGGCCGGAACATCCGGCTGCGGCCCCGGCCGCGCGACGGCATTCCCGAAGTTCCCGAGGCTGATCTTCATTGGCGGATCCCCGAATATGTGCTGAGGTCAGTCACCGGCGCGCCCTTAGTGCGCCAGCCCGACTTGTAGGCAGACGCCGCGCCGCTCAGCAGAGAGCCACCCGCGCTCAGCATGCCGGTGGTCATCGCGTTGTTTCCTGAGGCGTTGAGCATGCCGGCCTGAATATCCCCCGCTGTCTGCGCGCGCCGGCCGCTCAGGATCGTCTGATAGGCGTCCTGCTCCGACGTGCGGTAGATCTCGTTGCTGATACGCAGCGGCGTGCCGGCGCCGATGGAGACACCGGATGCCGCAAGGTTGGCTGTGGTCTCGGCCTGCTGCTGCCTGCCAGCGCGGCGGATCTTCTCGGCCTGCGCGAGCGCTGCATCCTGCTGCTGCGCCGCGTCGCGTCGCGTCAATTCCGCTTGCGTTTCTGCTTGCGCTTTTTGCTGCCGGCCTTGGACGATGGCCGCGCCAGCACCAAGTACGGAGCCGGCGGCTGCCAGCCCGATACCGATGGTCAGAGGATCGAAACCCATCTATTGCTCCTTTTCAATGTTGGAAAGTGACTTCGAGGCCGATGGCACATCGCCGAAAGCCCAAGCGCTCATACAGGCGTGCGGTGTCTTCGGTAGAAATCCCAGTGGAGGCGCCCACGATGAGCGATTTGGCGCCGCGGATTCGGGCCCATGCCTGCATCGCGCAGATGAGGCGGGTGGCAGCAAAGCTCCCCCGGATCTTGGGGTGCAGGAAGAAACTGATTTCCTCTGCAACCAGGTCATCGCTCGACCAGTGGGAAAAGGAAAGGGCGGCGATGCCACCAAGGACCTCGCCATTACTCTCAGCTACGAGCAGGAGGCCGTCAGGGCTATCTACGAGGTACTGCATCAGGGTAAGGACCTTGGTTCGGTTGAACGACAGTCGGGACCAACGCGGCGACTCGGCATGCAGCATTTCGCCAAGCGCCAGCACTGCGGAAAGATCTTCGAGCGTTGCGGGGCGGATCATCGGTTCATCCAGTATCGGATTTGTCAGAGTTCGGCGGCGATGCCGCGCCGGCGAGCGGGGCTTCCGCCGTGAGCGATGGGCGTAGGTCCGGTCCACGGCTCGAACCTGGTCACGGAACCGCGGTAGCGCAGCGGGATGTCGCCGAGTGCGCCGTTGCGCTGCTTGCGGATCAGCACCTCGGCATACCCTTTCAGATCCGCCTTGTTCGGTTCGTACATCTCCGGCCGGTGCACGAACATCACCACGTCCGCGTCTTGCTCTATGTCGCCCGAGTCGCGCAGGTCGGACAGGATCGGCTTGCGGTCTGGGCGGTCTTCGTTCTTGCGGCTGAGCTGCGCCAGATGTGAATGGCTGTCTAAAACCGGCACTAAACGGCGGCGCGGCTTAAAGATGCGGAGCAACTCCTGCATTGCAGGATTGTCTCGAGGTCTTCTGATTCGATATTGAAGGTGGCCACCGGGCGCGTCGGAGCGAGCCCGTAGGGCGAGTGCAGACGCGCCCGGTGATGGGCATTCCGCAAGGTGGTGACGTCGCAGTGGGGATGCGGTAAAAAGGTTGGCTTTACCGCCGAAAAGAAACAGGCACGACACCGGTCCAAACCGCCAAGTTCATCCCGATGTCGTGCCCCACTCGTGCCAAGGGCGCGCGTGCCGAGCCAGTATGGCACGGCTCGTCCATCCCGTCGAGGCCGTTTCGGCATGACTGGGGGATCGCCGATGCCGGCCACGGGCCGCCTCTTTGTGTGCGCCCATTGCCGGGCGCAGGTCGTTGTTTGCCGCCGCTGCGACCGCGGTCAGATCTACTGCAATGGCGGCTGCTCGCAAGCAGCGCGTCGCGCCAGCCTGCGCGAGGCCGCTCAGCGCTATCAACGCAGCCGCCGCGGCCGCTTGGCGCACGCGGAGCGGATGCGCCGCTACCGCTGTCGCCAAAAGAAAGTGACGCATCAGGGTTCCGCCGCGCAGGCCGCCGATGCTCTACTGCCGCTGACCTTGACGACGCCGGCCAGAGCACCGGCGCCCGCTGGCGCCTCAACACCGGTGCCTGAGCATTGCCACTTCTGCCGTTGCACATATTCGGGCTTTGTCCGCCTCGGACCACTGCGTCGTCGGGTCTTCCGTGATGTTCGTACGACTGACCGCACAGGACACGACCCATGACCATTGGAGTAGAACTTGAAGCCCAGATCCTGCGTTACTACCACGTCGAGAAATGGCGCGCCGGCACCATCGCGCGCCAGTTGCATGTGCACCGCGACACCGTCCAGCGTGTGCTGGCGCAGGCCGGCCTGCCCAGGATTGGCAGCGTGCAGCGGCCGTCGCAGATCGACGCCTACCTGCCATTCATCCATGAGACGTTGAAGAAGTTCCCGTCGCTCACGGCCAGCCGCCTGTATGCGATGGTGACCGAACGCGGCTACCGCGGGAGCCAGCACCACTTCCGGCACATGATCGCGCTGCACCGGCCGCGCCCACAGCCGGAAGCCTATCTGCGTCTGCGTACCTTGCCGGGCGAACAAGGGCAAGTCGATTGGGGTCACTTCGGCCATCTGCAGATCGGCCGCGCACGCCGGCCGCTGATGGCCTTCGTGATGGTGCTGTCATGGTCGCGGCAGATCTATCTGCGCTTCTACCTTGATGCACGCATGGACAGCTTCCTGGCCGGCCATGCCGGTGCCTTCGAAGCCTGGTCCGGCCTTCCCAGGGTCCTGCTCTACGACAACCTGAAGAGTGCCGTGCTGGAACGCCAGGGCGATGCGATCCGTTTCCATCCGACACTGCTCGCGTTCGCGGCGCATCACCGCTACGAGCCCCGGCCGGTTGCCGTCGCCCGTGGCAACGAGAAGGGGCGCGTCGAGCGCGCCATCCGCTATGTACGCGAGAGCTTCTTCGCCGGACGCACCGTGACCGACCTCGATGAGCTCAACGCCCAAGCCGCCCATTGGTGTGCGGGACTTGCGGCCGATCGTCCCTGCCGGGAAGAACCGACGATCAGCGTACGCGAGGCGTTCTCCCGCGAGCAGCCCAGCCTGCTCGCCTTGCCGGAGAATCCCTATCCATGCGAACTGCAACTGGCTGTCAAGGTCGGCAAGACACCGTATGTGCGCTTCGATCTGAATGACTACACGATCCCGCATACGCATGTGCGACGCACGCTCACGGTGCGGGCCAGTCCCCGGCAGGTACGCATCCTCGATGGCACGGAACTGCTCGCCACTCATGAGCGCAGTTACGATCGCGGCGCGCAGATAGAGATTGCCGCGCACATCAATGCCTTGGTCGAACGCAAACGCGAAGCCCGCCACCATCGCGGACTTGACCATCTGGCTCGGGCGGCGCCGGCCAGCCAGGCGCTGCTGCAGCGCGCAGCGGAACGGGGCGGCAATCTGGGCAACATCACCACCCACCTGCTGCGGCTGCTCGACCGCTATGGCGCCGCTGAATTGCAAGCGGCGATCGAGGAAATCCTCGCCAGCGATGCGGCGCCTCACCAGAATCCGGTGCGCCTGGCGCTGGAGCGCCGGCGCGAGGCGCGCCAGGCACCGCCGCCCGTGGGTATCCATCTACCTGAACACGTCCGGCACAAGGACAAGCTGGTGATACCCCACCGCCTCGACATCTACGATCAGCTCACGGGAGATGCCAATGAACACGCCTGAGAACCTGCAAAGCCGTGCGAACGCCTTGCGCCTGCATGGGCTACTGGCACACTGGCCGGAGGTCGCCGACGCCGGCTGGGTGGCGCCGCTGCTGCAATGGGAAGAAGAGGAGCGCTCGCGCCGCTCGCTGGAGCGACGCATCCGGGATGCCCGACTGGGCAACTTCAAGCCCTTGTGCGACTTCGACTGGGCCTGGCCGACGCGCTGCGACCGGGCCGCCGTCGAAGAATTGATGTCGCTGGAGTTCGTCAAGGACTCGGCCAACGTCGTGCTGATCGGCCCGAACGGCGTCGGCAAATCGACCCTGGCGCTGAATCTGGCCTATCAGGCGCTCGTCCAAGGGCACACAGCGCTGTTCACCACCGCCGGCCAGATGCTCGGCGAGCTGGCCGCCCTCGACAGCGATTCGGCCTTGCGTCGACGCCTGCACCGCTATGCCTCGCCGGACGTTCTGGTCATCGACGAGGTCGGCTACCTGTCGTACTCGAACCGACATGCCGATCTGCTGTTCGAGCTCATCAGTCGCCGATATGGCGCCACCAGTACGGTGGTTACAACAAACAGACCATTCGCCGAATGGTCGGAGGTGTTCCCGAACGCCGCCTGCGTCGTCTCGCTGGTTGACCGACTGGTGCATCGTGCCGAAGTCATCGCGATCGAGGGCGAGTCGTATCGCGTCAAGGAAGCGCGTGAGCGGGCCGATCAGCGAGCAAAGAAACGCAGCGTGGCCCGGGCGGAGAAAAAGCCATCATGACGCATCTGCACCTGCCTTCAGGAATCACCAACGGGCTGGACTTCCTGATCCCAGACAACTGGTCCCCAGAACAGGCCCTCGCCGTCGTCGAACTCATCGACGATCTACGCGAGCGAATCTGCGCGCACTACCAGCTCGCACTGCATGACCTGCTGCGTGAGCAGCGCTCGCCCCCCGAGAAAAGCCTCGACGATCCGTTCTAGCCTGCACCATCCAACCCAAACAGCAAGGGGCCGCATGCGGCCCCTTGCTGTTGACCTTCTGACCCAACCATACGCCGCCATTTACTGTCGCTTTTACACCGCCGTCAACACCAGAGCCACCACAGGGACGTTCAGCTCTTTCGCCAGCGCCTTCAGGCCGCGCGAGTAGGCGCCGATCTGCTGGGTGCGCATCTTTTCTTCGCCGCCAGTCATCAGGCCGAGGTAGTCGACAATCAGCATGTCCAGGCCGTGCTTGCGCTGGTGGGCCTTGGCCTTCATGCGCACCTCGAGCAGCGTCAGGGCTGGCGAGTCGTCCACTGCGAAGTTGAGGCCGTCGACGTGCTGCACCGATTGGGTGAACCGCTGCCAGGCAGCCGTATCGCCCGGATCGAGCTGGCCGAGTAGCTTGGCCAGCGACGGCCCGCCACGGTTTGCGACGGCGCGCGCGACGATCTCTTGGTCTGACATCTCCATCGACAGGAGCAGGACGCTGTGGCTGGAGGCGATATTCAGCCCAATGTCAGTGGTCAGGGCAGTCTTACCCATCGACGGTCGACCGGCGACGATCACCAGATTGCCGCGGCGCAGGCCACCGTTCAGAGCCTTGTCCATCGGTTCCAAACCCGTCCGGATTGCCATTTCCCCGGAGCCGTGCGCTCGGGCGTCCACGGTGTCGCAAAACTCGGCCAGCAGCTCGCGAAGCATCTTCGGCTCCTTGCGCACGCCGATCTGGGCCAGTTTGGCCAGCATGCCCTGTGCGCGATCGAGGATCTCGGGGCCCTTCATCGGCCCCGGCGTCTCGACCATTTCCTGCACCTTCCGCGCCACTGCCAGCGTCTCGCGGAGCAGGGCGCGCTCGCGCACGCTCTCTGCATATCGGGCAATGTTCGCGGTGCTGGGAGTGCGGTGAGCCAGTTCGGTTAGATAGCCCAGCCCGCCAACGCGCTCGGCCTTGCCCTGCGACTGAAGCATCTCGAACACCGTCACGATGTCGGCAGGTCGATTGGCAACCACCAGGCGGTAGATCGCTCCGAAGACCTCGCGGTGGTCGTCGCGGTAGAAGTGCGCCGGCTCCAGGCCGTTGATGCGGTCCACGGCGTTGTTGTCGAGCAGAAGGCCCCCAAGGACTGCCTGCTCGGCTTCCAGGCTGTACAGCGCCCTCGTCTGCGGGAAATCGTCTGGTGTGGTCATGCTGAAGCGTCCTCGTGGTGATAGCGCCCCTCACGGATCTTCGTGAAGTTCTCGGGCTTGACGATCCAGTCCAGGCTGGCAACGAAGGGTTTGCGCCCCTCCTGGGTCTTGGACCTGCCGGTGAGAAAGTCGGACTCTGCGATGTAGGTGAAAAACCGCTGCCAATAGTCGAGGTTCTGGCGCTTGGCTTCTTCGTTCCAACGCGCGCGCAGGTTGGTTTGCCGTGCTTTCGTCCAGTCACGGATGCTTGGGCACATCGGCAGAATCTCGTGGTATAGCTCCACGATTTCGGAATGAGGGCATGCCGGCTTCTGCAGGCTGGCAGTCTTGCTGCCGGCAGGTGACCCGGCAGGGTCGCCAGAGTTGTCCTGTTCCTGTTCCTGTTCCTGTTCCTGTTCCTGATTACCGCATGCCTTCCCGCTAGCCTTTCCGGAAGCCATACCGAAAGCCTCAGCGAAAGCCTTCCCGAAAGCCTCGGAAAGCGCGCAGGTATTGGCTTTCAGGGATTCAAAGGCCTCTCGCTTGAGTGCGCATTCCGGGATTTGTGACCATTCCGAAGCCCACGACTTCACCACGTTTGGCGACTCGGGCTTATTGCATTTCAGGGCGTTTGGGATCCACACAACTTTGGCCTTCCAGTCGGCTTTCGCCATGCCTTCCCGAAAGACTTCCCGGAAGGCTTCGTCGAAGGCTTCCACCGGCCAATCCAGTTCCTCGGCGAGCGCGGCGCGTCCGGCGCGGAACAAACCCGGGATGGGGCCCGTGTGTGGGCCAGTCAGGAGGAAGACCCACAGCGCCTGGGCGGACGGCTGCAACGGGCTCAGCGCGCGGAATTTCTCATCGCCCCACATTCGCACTTCAATCTTGCGATAGCGAGCGCGCGGTGCTGCTTGCTGTTCGGAAGTAGTCGCCATCATTCCCCTCCCCACCTGACAATGCCCGGCGGATGCCGGTCAAACTCGGCTTCGCGCAGCATGTCCATCACCCACTGCAGGGTGTCCGGAGTGAGATCGTGGAAGTAGGCCCAGCAGTACCCGTCGTTCCAGACGACTGCCGGCCAGATCATGTCCTTGGTGACCCGCCATTCGCCGCGGATTTGCGTACGACGTACCGGTGGCCACCCTGGGCCACCGAAGCGGCGAGGGGTGGATTGAGCTTGGGGCGAGCGCTGGCCGGGCTGATGCCGGCTGGCGCTGGTCGAGATCGCGTTCATGGCCGACCTCACTGGGCGGCGCGGTAGTTCACCGGATCAGCGAGCCAAGCATGCACTTCCGCATTGCGATAGACAGTGCAGCGGTCGCCCATTTTGATTGGCTGCGGTGCCTTGCCAGCCTGCACGAGCTTTCGCCAGGTTTCCCGGGAGAACGGGATGAAGGGAGCGATCTGTCCGAACCGCGAGACCCCGTCCTTGGGAAGGATGGTGGGGGTTTGGCTCTGGTCTTTCTTCTTTGCCATCTTGCTTCCTCACTTGCCGTAGTTTGTTGGCGGTGGAAGCATTCTTGGCTGTTGGCAGGGAACTTAATATGGGCGACTAGAGTTCGTCAGGTGGGTTGTCGGCCTCGCTTGGGTATCCGCGCCTTGTACTGGTCCGATGCGATCTTTAGCATCCGGCGCACATGCTCGGCGTTGTCGAACACGAGTTTTGGCAATGCGATTCCGTCTTCCTGCTGCTTCTGTCGCCACTTACGAACCGTTTTCTGGGTGACGCCATAGGCCTTTGCGACGGTCGCTACCGGTGTGGCGTCGTCGATGCGCCCGTCTTGCGCCCACTCGATATACCGCAGGCCATCCTGTTGCAGGTATTTAGCAATCGGAGGCTCTGCGCCGCCCGCCGCGATGACAGAGAAGAGATCGGGCTTGATCCCGGTGCAAAGGTCCTCGAAGGCAAAGCGGAGCTCGACCAGCATTTCTTCCGGTATGGGCTCGCCTGACTTGAGCGCGCGCGCAAAGGCTTGCTGCATCGTACGGACAATGTCACGGGAGAAGGCGCCGGTCTCCAGGCGTTTCTCCTTCGCCCTGAGATATTGGTCGTAAGGTGATTCGCCATTGCTCTCGGCGGTGTCGGCTCGCGGCTTCTGGTCACTGGTCTCACTCATGGTCCTTCCTTGTGGAAGCCGGCATTCCGCCGGCATTCCTCGTTGCTTGGCTACCTAGTTGCGCGCGTGTAACCGCCAGCGTCGCCACGATTCGGCGTCGGCCGTGCACAGGTAGCCGCGCTCGGCGGCGAAGCCGGCGCCGGCGACGATCCGGCCCAGGCCGTAGTTGTCGACCTCCTCGGCGCGTGCCAATGCTTCAGCAAGGCTCAGGTACAAAGGCTTGCCATTGGCGTCCTCGAATTCGATTGTGGCTGGCCTGCTGGCATCGAAGGAGATGTTGTCGCCGAGCCATCGGAGGGTAGACGCCGATGGTCTCACTGCTTCGTTTGACTGTTCCATGTCGTTTCCTAGTAGTGGTCATCGTTGGCTGCGCTGCGCTGGGCGAATCGCTGGAGTTGCCACCCACGAATCTGCAGCAGTGCTCGCGCCCATTCCGTCGGAGTGAGTTCCCGCCAGCGATGCTCAGGGTGTGGCCATAGTCTTCGAACTCGAAAATGATCGATGTCCGACCAGTTCGGATTCGCGGGGTTTGGTAGGTCGGATGGGGTGTAGAGGGCGACGTATGCGGGCACATCGGCCAGCCGTGCCAGGCCCTGGAGCACACCCGCCGGCTTGTCCTGGCCGATATCTCGGGCAACTTCCACTAGCACCAGCGGCACTTTCCCGCGATCCTCATACTCGGTGAACACGACAGAGTCCAGGTCCACCATCGTCAGCGCTTCTGCCTCGTTCGGCGCGATGAAACGTTGGATAGACGGCGCCCGATGCCAGGCCCCATAGGACCTATCGCGAGTATGAAATTGCTCGAGCCTCATGGTCAGCTCCAAGAGAAAGGCGCGCCCGGCAATGGGGGAGCGCGAATCGCGGGTTATGTTGTGTGTTTCAAGAGCGTGGTCTTCAGATGGATTGCTCAGGCTT
Organism: Cupriavidus nantongensis; assembly: GCF_001598055.1. Classification (NCBI taxonomy): domain Bacteria; kingdom Pseudomonadati; phylum Pseudomonadota; class Betaproteobacteria; order Burkholderiales; family Burkholderiaceae; genus Cupriavidus; species Cupriavidus nantongensis. Next base: position 1,256,282 of record NZ_CP014844.1, read on the forward strand.
CGATTTCCAGCTTGTCCCTGAGTTGCTTCATGAATTGGCCCATCAAGCAGTAACAACCGACCAAAGCTCTGAATGCATCCTCGTCTCGAAGATTGCTGTGGCTGTAACCAACCGTCCCGTCGGGGTTGAGGTTGATGCTGATCGTTGTCAGAGGCTCTGGTGCCCTCTGGGCACGGTACTCGACAAGGCTGACAACATTGCGCGTCGCATGCGGGTTCATTGCTTGCTCCCAACAAGGCTTGAGAGTTCGCCCGAGATCGGGGCGAGCAGGGAATGCAACTGCATCGAGGCCGTCTCAATGCGATCCAGGCGATCGATATCCATCGATACCGCTGGTTGGGTAGGGTCGGTGATTTGAGTGACTTTGGGCATTGCAACCTCCAATTTGGGGTACAAGGCCTGCAGCCTGTTGAGCGCAGTAGTGAGGCGGCGGGCCGGACGGCGGGGTTGGCGAACCGGTACCTACGGAAACCGGCCAGCCCGAAGGCTGCCCCACCCGGCCCGCCATTGGAGAGGCGCGCGCGAGCGCATGCACGGACAAAAAAAGCCGCAAGAGCGGCAGTCCGCCGTAGGTAATTCAGGTCGCCAAACCCGGTCTTCTTTGTCTCGAAGACAACTGCAGTATATCTAATTGGCCGCGGTTTACAAGTATTTGCAAGCGTTGACCAATAGCTGCTGCCTGAGGCTAGTCCACTGCCTTGTAGTTCAGCGGGTCAGCAAGCCACTGATGCACGTCGCTGTTCTTCCAGACCGTGCATCGAGCGCCCAGACGGACCGGTGCAGGCGCCCGGCCATCGCGCGTCAACTGCCGCCACTTTTCGCGGCTGACCGGCAGGAAGGGCTGAAGCTGTTTGAAACGGGAGTAGCCATCGCGTGGCAAGGTCTGGGGCTGAGTGCCTTCAAGTGCCGGCACCTGCTGGCGCTCTGATACCGCTTCTTGGGTTTGACGGCCATGCGCTGCGGCGGCAGCGCGCCGCGCCGGCCTCTGCTTCGTGGTGAGGATGGGGCCAGAGGAGGTGTAGATCGTGTTCAGCTTCGGCATTCACGGTCGAGAATCGTGGGAGGACCGCGTCTAGTGGCGCGGGCGGTGCGGGTAGCGAGGACTGGTCTCTCACAACCTGCGGCGATTCTAGGCACGGCCTTTCGAGCGCGATGCAAGTCCCTTCACCTATTTTTTCTGGGGACAGAAGCTAAGAGACATTGGTGTCACGAAGCGTTGTTTTCCTGCCGCACGGAAAATTTAGGCGATGCTGTCTATTGCAATTCGTTGCGCAGAATGGCCGTCAAACCCAAGCTGGTGGCGGGTTTCGCGATCCCTCTATTTCCGTCTATTGTCCAGACGTCGAGGGGCGGTGCTAGGAGGGCTGATCTTCTATCGCTGCGAACGTCGTTTCGAACAGCTTGCCCGCCCGTGCATCCACGATCTTGCGCAAATGCGACGCCAGCATGACCATCTCGCGCGCTTCTTCGGCGCCGAGTTGAACATGTCGATGTGAGACCGGATTTTTATAGCTTCCCAATGCGCCCGTCATCAAATTCATAAGGGCGACCCTTTCCCCCTTCTCTTGGTCTTGATCAGTCAGCGGCCCGCTCTCCGGGTGGAAGGCCTTGCTTGCCAGTTGGACGCCAATCTGGTCTGCACCGAAACCGCAGGCCGAACGGATCGCAACTTCTAACGCCTTGAACGCTTCGAAGACCGCGGTATCGAACTTGCCTTGCAGGAAAAGCGGTCGAACATTTTCCAGCATCGATGGGTGCAGAAATTCGGGCGGCAGTTCGCGTTGGCTGATCATCTGACGGATGCCGCGGTAATTCCCGATTTGTTCTGCGCGTCGCGTCGGTACGTACCAGTGTTCTTGTTCGGGGGCGTGACAAATCAGTCCATTGGCCTCCAGCCACGACCAGGCAGTCGAGCAGGCTATGCCAATGTCGTTGCGCTGCTGGCCGTTGTCGCTATATTCGCGCATCGCGTTTAAGCAGAAGTTGTGCCGATTCCAGTTGCCTCGATTGTCATTTGTCACCGGCAGCAACGTCTCGAGCATGTATCCAGCAAGATCGGGAATCTCCAAGGCCAGAAGTGCGTCAGCTTCTGGGATGAGCTGTCTCAGTAAGGGCATGTTGTATTCGCGTAATTGGTCAAGAAGCTATGAGCATAGCTGCGATGCGCTGTCGTCCCTGGTCGGTGACGAAGACCGAGCTAGTGACGACTGTAGGGGAAAGGACTTTTATGCTGATCGCTGAATAGGCACCACATTCGCGCCGCTCTTTTGGTCGATATAGTTTCCCCACCACTGCATAAGCCGATGGCGCTCTTCCAACCGCTCGGAGTGGTCGTAGGCGCGGCTGACTTTGTTGCCGATCGCATGGCTTAGCTGCAACTCGATTGCCCGGTGATCAAACCCGCTGCGCTCGTTCAGGATGGTGGACGCCAGTCCGCGGAAGCCGTGGCCAGTCTGCTTGCCTTCGAAGCCCAGGCTCTTCAGCGCTTTGTTGATGGTCTCCGCTGAGATGGGCACCTTCCCGGGGTCTTTGGTGCCGGGGAAGAGCAGGGCATAGCGGCCGGTCAGCTCGCGCAATTCCTTCAGGATGGCAATGGCCTGGGTGCACAGCGGTACTACATGGGTGTCGTCCGATGCCTTCTGCTCAAGGCTGCCTTTCATCCTCGCCGCGGGGACGTGCCATTCCTGCGCTTCCCAGTCGATCTCATCCCAGCGGCCCCAGCGAAATTCATTGGTGCGAAGAAACGTCAGGATCATCAGTTTGATGGCCAGGCGCGTTTCCGGCGCTCCCTTGTAGCCGCTGACTAACTCCAAGAGGTGAGGGAGTTCGGCTTCCGTGACGCGCGGATAGTTCTTCGTCGGGGGTTTGGGGGCCAGGTGTTCGCGTAGCCCGACGCTCGGGTCGCGGTCGGCCGCGCCGATTGCACTCGCGCGCCGGCAAATACCCCCGCAGGCCTCCAGTGCCTTGAGGGCAATGTGGTGCGCCCCTCGTTGCTCGATCTTGCGCAGCACGGCCAGGATGAGGGGGCCGCTGATCTCTGAGAACGGCCGTTTCCCGATCTGTGGGTAGATGTCGTTCTTGAGGATGGCTGTCACGCGCTTGTCGTGGCTGGCGCTCCAGCCTTTGCGCTTGGTGCTGAGCCAGTCCTCGGCGACGGCTTCGAAGGTGTTGAGGGCAGCGACTTTGGCTTTCTCCCGCTCCATGTCGCGGTGCAGGGCCGGATCGATCCCGCTGGCAAGCAGTTTCTTGGCTTCGGCCCGCTTTTCTCGGGCTTCAGCCAGGCTGACGCCGCGGGAGTTCGGGAGGTAATCGCCGAAGGACAGCAGGTTCTCCTGCTTTGTGCCGGGGCGCTTGTACTTCATGCGCCATTTCTTGGCGCCAGAAGGGAGGAGTTCCAGATATAGGCCGCCGCCATCACGAAGACGGTTGCTGCCCTCCTTGTCGTACTTGGTTTGCCTGCAGTCCGCATCGGTCAGGGGAAGGATTCGCTTCGGCATTTCGGGCCATCAGAAGTCCATACCCCCAAAAATATACCCCATACCCCCAACCATACCCCGAAAAAGTGTGGTTATCGTTAGGTGACGATGGGCAACCGTGGGCAACAAAAAACCCGCAGAGCTTTACGCTGAGCGGGTTTCTGGGCAATGCTGGTCAAACTTTGGAATGCTTTTGGTGCCGAAGAGAGGAATCGTAAAATCGACGTAAGTCATTATTTCATCAGGAAATTCTCTCGTCACGTGCGGTCGGTGCCCCCAGAAGAGCCCCCACTTTGCCCGCCGGCCTGCGAGACGGAATCGATCAGGGCACGAATGTCCTCGACTCGCCACGCGACTGTAGCCGGTCCCAAACGTACCGGCTTGGGGAATTTCCCCGACTTGACACCGTTCAGCCAGGTGGTCCTCGAGACCGGAAAGACTGCTAGGACTTGGGGAAGCCTGATGAAGCCAAACGATGGGATCTCGCGTGCGCGCTGGCCGGGATTCTTGCTGTGCAGATCCTTCATTCGATTCCCCCGATCAGCGAGTCTTAGCCGCAGCGTCGCGGAAGAAACCGAGGTAGACACCGCGCGCGTAGCAGACCAGGAACCACGCGCTCACAGCGACGATGCCCCAGGTTTCCGCGCGGATGGTGACGTATAGCCATAGCGGCTGGCCGATCAGCCCTACCAGAGCACCCCAGCGGTGCTGGGCTGGTCGGCCGGTCAGCAGGTACACGGCTGACACGCTGGTCAGGAAAATCAAGATCTGGATAAAGGTCAGCACGGCGGCACCTCAATACGGAATGTCGTCGGAATCAATGCCCTCAAGAATCGGCGCGCGCGACTGCTCGGGCATGCGCCGCAGGGCATCCTGGAGGGCGTAGAGATAAAGCGGTTCGCGGCGAATGCTGTGCGCGGCCAATACGGAGGCGGCCTCATCGCACCAGTTGATCGCGTAGATCGAGCCTGGTCCGAAGGTGACGGTGTGGGCCGGGATAACGGCGCGCTCGTCGCCTTTCTGACCCGAGACGCAGTACGTGATCTCTGGCACGTCGATGCGAACAAACGTTGTGCCTCCGAAGGTCTGTTCACTGATCTGGCCTGCAATGCGAGCGTGGCCGAACAGTTCGATGATGGCGTACTGCTTTTGGGGTTGGTTTTCCATGTGGATCTCCTTTGGGTGGTGAAAAGTTATTTGCCGCGCTGGAAGACCCAGCACTTGACCGTGGAGCCCTTCGTCAGCTCGATGCCGCGAATGGCGCTGTTGACTGGTTTGATCTCGAGGAATTTGTGCCGGCGGCTGGCTTTGAGCACGCGCTTGAGGTCGCGCAGCAGGGGTACCTGCTGCCGGCGGTCGGTGGCGACCTGGATGAAGTGATTGAGGTTGACCGCGATCAGGTTCTCGTCGCGGGAATGGTTCAGCACGGGCTGGTCCTGACCGTCCAAGTATTCGAAGGCTTCCCAGAACTCGGTGACGATCGGGTGATCGCTGTTGATCGCCTCCTGGCGCTCAAAAGCCATCGTGACGATCTGCTCTTCGAGGGCTTCGGATTGCTCAACGGATAGGCCCACCAGGTCGCGCAGCGCCTCGCCCAGCGCCAGCAACTGCGCGTGGTTCTTCGCGATCCGTGTCGACTTCACCTGGGGCTGGGCCAACAGGAACTGCTCGTGGTGCGCGATACGCGCCTCCACGGTCGCCAGGATGGCCTTCTCTCGCCGGGCGGCCTGCAGGACGAATCCTGAGACCTGTTCGGTCGGAACGCTCTCCAGCTCGCGCGCAGCGGCGTAGCTTTCGCGCGTATGCGTCGATTTGTCGAAAGTGAGATGGACAATCCGCTGCAGAATTGGATTTGACGCGTTGACCTCGTTGTTCTGGCTGATGACGATCGCGCCACGAAAGGGGGGCTCGTAGGTCTCGTTGCCACCCGTGGCCACGCCGCGCGCGCGCACGCTGCGGCCGTTGTAGGCGGTCTTGAGCTCATCCCAATCGAAAGACTTAACGTGTGTCTTGTCCTCGCCGATGCGTTCGCGGTCGGACTCGATCAGTACGACCGGCAGGCCGGAAACCTGAGCGAAGTTCCGCGCCCGAGCCGCCAGGGAAGACTTCGATGGGTCGAAACCTTCGTAGTCACTGCGGCCGAACAGCTTCCAGAGGAACTCGATCAAGGTCGATTTACCCGAGCCGCCTTCGCCGACCACCTCGAGGAACGGATACGATTTCTGTGTCGCGCGGATCTGCTCGGCGAACAGCGTCCCGAGCCAGAAGGTCAGCGCGGCCAAGCCCTTGGCGCCAAAGCACAGCCAGAGCAGGTTCACCCAGTCGCGCCGGTAGGCCGATTCGTCGCGGTTGATCGTCAGGTGGACGGACTGGTTGAGGGATTTAACTGCGAGATTCCCGACATCGAAGTAGTCCTCTTTGTTGATGTTGAAGATCGCGCCGTCCTTTACCGCGAAGTCGCCGAGGACATAGCAGCCATGGTCGCGGCTGTAGCCGATGAAATCGACCGTCTCCACGCGCTTGATGTTGTAGAGCTGACGCTCCATCATCCGTTCCAGCATCTGGCTGGTGCCGGAGAACATTGCACCTGGGGCGATGCCGAGCAGACGCTTCTTGAACTCGCTGGCTGCGGTCAGCTGGCCGCTGGAGAAAGTGTTCTTGACCGGCGACGCATCGTGCGGAAACTCGACGCGGAAGTAGTACCAGCTCTCGTCGGTGAGCTTGTTCTCCTGGAAATAGAGCGGGCGCGGCACGCAGTTGGCGATCGAACGGATCGTGCTCGCCTTGTCCAGTGCCTGGTCGCGCAGCTCGTCGGCGGTCAGGCTGTGTGTCTCGTCGTTGCGCTCGATCTCCGCATAGGCGCGGTTGTAACGGTCCAGATCCAGCTTGAACCAGTACAGGTTCTTGCCGAACTCGAAGTCGAATTCCAGCCGCTTGCCGCCGCTGTGGCGGTAGATGAGCAAGCCCTTCTCGTTGGCGCTCTCCGCGAGCAGCAGGGCACCCTGGTAGCGGTATTCCTTCAAGTCGTCAGGCTTGAAGGCATCGCGCTGATGCATGTCGTTCCAGTCGAGCGCGACGTTGCCGCGTACCGGCACCTGCGCCGCCTCGTACTCCCAGCCGGCTTCTTTAGCGCGCGCGGCCCATTTTCGCGTGAAACTGCGGCCGGCGTTGTCGGAGTCGAGCGCCCACACCAGTTTGCAGCGCTTGCCGCCGCGCGCGGCGAGCAGGGCGTCCAGCGCCTGCTCGGGGTAGTTGTTGCTCGACATGGCCGACACGGCGGCGATGTCGTGATGTATCAGCGCGATCGCGTTGAAGATCCCCTCGGTGATCCAGATCTCCTTCACTGTCGTCACGTCCAGGGAGGGCGGCTGCCACCACATGCCGGCATAGCCGCTGCCAGGCTTGAAGCGAGCCTTCATCTTGCCGAAGCGCTTCGGCTGATCGATCAAGCGCTCCCACCACGCGACACCAAAGGGGAAGCGCACCGTTGCGCTTGCAGCGCCCTTGCCACCATCGGCATGGTGGTCGAAGAAGGTCTCTTGGGAGTACCAGCCGCGGATCCGGTCGAGATCGAAACCGCGCGCGTGCTGCAGATAGGCATCGGCTGCAGCGTTTGGGTTCGACGGCGCGGCGACATAGCGGTCGCTCCAGCGCTCAAAGAGATCCTTGTATAGATCCTTGACGTGCGCTTCGAAGCCGCAATTGTTGAGCCGGCCGCACCGGATCACCCAGGGATGATCTGCATTCGTGTACAGCTCCTTCTTTTGGCAAGAAGGGCAAACGCCTTCACGCAGCCATCGGCTACCGCCTGATGTTTTCTCTTTGAATGAGAACTCGGCGAGCAGACGCGATGTAACGTCCTGGTGCAGGTCGGGCGTCATCGTGCCGCTGTACCTGCGAGATTGTGGATAAAGAGAACGAGCATCTCGCCCTCTTCGACGCTCTTTGAGAGATACGTCTCGCCTGTCAGCAGGGATACATTCTCTTTTGCGGGTATTCCGATGACATCGAAGCGCGCGCGGTCGCCCATTGTGACGACGACGAGGCGCTCTCGCGTGAATACGGAGTCTTTTGCAGGCATTGTGGTTGAGTCAATCGAAGTCATTGGCGGCGAGTCGTTTGAGGTCCGCGCCCGAGCGGCGTCGAGCGGGGACATTCAGGTTTCTAAAGGTGTGGGCCGGTTCGGCAGCGAACTTTCGTTCCTTGGGTAGCCAACAATGGGCAACCACGGCGAGAGTGGCGAGCAGTAGTGGCGAGGCCTGGTCGAGCGGGACTGTGATACCCATCTCGCGGTGCACCCGCTCCAGGTCTTCGCGGCTCACGTCGTGGGGATAGGGTCTGCGGGGCGCGGCGGTTACCATCACCATTGCCCCATCAGACCGCCACGAGCATCCAGGATCTGAGCCAGGCAGTCATCGAACCAGATGCCGTGATCGCGGCAATGCAGCGAATACTTGAAGCCATCGATATCGCCATCGGCATCGTTTAGCTCAGGATTCGGACTGCTGTACCTCGCATCGGAAAACCAACTTGTGCACATCACCAGTCCCCCATCAGGCCGCCGAGCCAATCAATGTTGGCCCTCAAGCGAGCGTCGAGCATGGTCTCGGCACAGCTGGCCACGGTCCATGCCTGATAGCTGACGTTGCGACGGCTGCGCATCTTCTGCGCGTGCTGGCGTGAGGCCAGATCCTGCAGCAGGCAGCGGCGGTGGTTGGCGTTAGCGCGGGCGGCAGCCATTACCATTCCCCCATCAAGCCGCCGAGATCATCAAGCGACTTGGCGCACGCAAGCCGACCATCCCATGGATACATGCGCCCGCAAAGTTCATACGCAGTTTGCCCCGCCTGATGCCACTCCAGCACCTTGGAGAACACCGCGCGCTTAGTCTCGATGGTTTCCATCACCATTCCCCCATCACGTCAGGCAATCCGAAGTTCTGTGCCATCGCCACCGACGATGAACAGTTGCACGTCAGCCAGCCTGTAGTCATTGCTGTTGCCGTGCACCACGTACTCCGACTTGCCCTTATGCGGATCGAGCTGGACAGGAAACATGGCACCTTTCTCGGTTTGCCCGTAATACTTGCTGGTGCGCTTGATCCGCGCATAGATTTGCTGAGCCATCACCATTCCCCCATCAAGCCGCCCAGAGCCGCTATCGTGGCCACCAGTGCCTCGTCAACACGAGAGAAATAGTCCGCGTCCCTGGTGCTCAGCCAGCTATCCAAACGGACCCGATCGTACGACCGCCGGTAGTCCTGGTAGGCAGCCGAGGCCTGCTCGTGCAGCGCGTAGGAAAAATCTCGCACCTTGCGCGAAGCCGCGCCTTTCAACTCATCGGCCAGCTTCGCTGCTTCCTTGCCGGCCTCGACCAGAGCGTCATACTTCGCGATCGACGAAGACCCCTGGTTATGCAACACCAGCATCTGCGTTTCCTTATCAACAAAGCTCGTTACGCTTGACATCACCATTCCCCCATTAGGCCGCCGAGCTGCACCAGGCTGGAGGCCGCAGCTTTACCCGCAGTGGCTGTCTGCATCGGAGTCGAGAGCTGCGGGTACCTACGGTCCAATGTCAGCGCCTGGAGGGCGTGACCCAGCAGCGCATACCAGTTCATTCGATTCATCATTGACACAAGAAAAATGGGCAAAAGGAATCCCGCTACCGCCCGCAGGGGCGGTAGTGCATTCGGTTTGCAGCGTTAGGGGAGGTTTAGTGCTGCGTCTCTGCCGAGCAGACTAGTTGGCCCGTGGCTAGGAGGTGCCGCGTACTCGGCAGGGGCTCGGCGGACAGCGCCGGGGTCTTCATTAGGCCCATCAGAGTCGCGAGGGTAATGCCCCGCTTCCGGCCGCTGACGGGGTCCACGATCACCAGCAAAAAGCTGGTGGACAGGCTTAGGTCGATGTACTCCTGCCGCCGGCAGCTGTCGTGCTCGCCGAGCGCCTGCAGGACGGCGATCTCTGCCCGTGCTTCGGACATGCTGAAGCGCTCCTGTAGGTGCGAGATGGCCTGATCGATCATCGCGCGCCGATCCGCGTGCAGCGCGTCCTGGCCGGCGAGAAAAGCGAGCGCGGCATAGTGGACATCTTGCGAAGTGTGGTTGTTCATCATCGGTCGCTCCTTCAGTCTTGGTCGATCGTTTCGGAGGTGCCTCCGATAGGGGAATCAAATTCGATATCAAGCTGCGCCAGCTGCCTGCCCGCCGCTGCATCGTTGTCGGGAGCAGCAGCTGCCCCCTCGAGGACGGCGTGCAGGCGATCGCGGCGCACGTGGCGCGATAAGGGGATGTGCACCTGCGGATCCGGGATCGAGGAAGGCGACAACGTGCGGCAGACTTCTAGATTGGCCACATACACATGGCCGCAGTACTCGTTCGTGCATCGATAGGTAACCTCGCGCATGGTCAGGGACATCTCGCGGCTCTTCACGAATGCAGCGCGCGCACGGCAATGCGGGCATTTGATGGAGAGCCTCATTGGTCTTGCCTCTGCACCAGGGCCAGAGCACGCCGCTTCCCGCCGGCCTGCTTAGCTAGGCGCTGAATCCTGGCCTTTGCCAGCCACTCGACGGTCTGCTCGATGGTGTCCAGACCTTGCTGTTGCCGGATGCGCTCGAACATCTCGTATTCCTGCTCGCTGATGGTGATGGTTTCGTCGGGCATCGATCTGTCGGCTGATGAGCAACTTTTGAGCAGCTCAAAAGCCGCTACTAAGCGCCTGTCTTTATGCCGTCTGTTGGGCCACACTGCTTTCCATGCCGAGGCGCTGTTCTGCTTCGGCAACAGCGAGCATCCGAGCCATCGGTGCCAACTGTTCGCCCTGGTAGTTCGCCAAGGCAACGAGCAGGTCGTGCTCGTATTGGTCCAGGCTCAACGTGAGACGGTAGCGGCGGACACGCTTGGGGTCGGGGTACATGGTGGCTCCTGGTGGTGCTGGCGCCGTTAGGCGTGGGAGCGTTCGCGCTCATATTCCTGCATGCCGCGCAGAAACATCAGACGGACAAAAGCAGCCCGAGAGCGAGAGTCTTCGGATGCATATCTGTCGGCCTTTGCGACCTCTTCCGGGGTCAAGCGCAACGCAAGTGGCTGCGTCTGCTTGCCGCGGGGAGCCCCGGGGCGGAAAGTAGTCATAAGTTATGATTTGTCGTCGGTTGTGTGTGTAGTGAATATAGTATCCGAACGGATACTCGTCAAGAGATTTGTGCATCCAAATGGAAACTATCGGGGGGCGGCTCAAAGAGGAGCGGGTTCGGCTCGGCATGAGCCAGGAACAACTCGGCGAAGTTGGGGGAGTGAAACGCCTTGCACAGATGCGCTATGAGTCCGACGAGAGAAGCCCGGACGCGGTGTATCTCGCCGCGATCGGCGGCATCGGGGTCGACGTGCTTTATGTCCTGACTGGTAATAGGACGCCCGCGGCAACGATCACGGCCGAAGAGCGTGCTCTGCTGGACAACTACAAGCACGCAGGCGCGGAAGGACAGGCGGCGGCGCGAAAAGTGCTTGATGCGCTCGCGCAGCCAAAGGAAATGGGAAAGAAAGTCGGCTAACGAGACCGACATCTGGCTGTACGCCATTGAGGCACCGCTTCGCTTTGAAGAGGTGTTTGGCGAGAACAGCTTCGCCGGGCGAGCTATGGCCTGGCTCTAGTAGTGCGCAACCAGGTCGCGACAGCGGCCGCCATCACAAGGAAGTCCCATGAAGTTCATCTTCTGCCCGTCGACCGACGAGTCAGCGGCGCAGCTGCTCGCTGCCGTTCGACAGTTGGCCTCTGGTGCATACCACTACGTCGCGTCGGATGGCACTGCCCAACGCGTTCCCATTGTGGAATCGTGGGAGCAGCTCGCCGATGGAACGATGCACGTGGAGATTGACGATTTGATCGTCGACCAGGTTGAGCCGCTGCGCGAGCTGCTCGAGCTGGTCGAGCCCGTCACGTTGCATTGACGGCAGTATGCCGGCATCCGCAGCAGCAGCGCGGTGACGCTTCCTGGTAGTTGTGGTGCGTAAGGGTCATGGATAGTGCTTCGGCGATATCGTCGTGCGGCATGGATTTCAGCATGTACTCCCACGAAGCCCTCGCCCGCATGGTATCGATGTCGCCACGAATTTGACGCTCGAGTACCTGGATCAAGATCCGCAGATTTTCTTCGCGCGTCTGTTCCGCGCTCAATCCGATTTGCTTAGACATGACACCTCAGAATATTGAAAAGTTTGACGAGATTGCCGGCAAGATATTTGCCGCCCTCTATGAGAGTTTCCCCGTGGCACGAAAGCTAGACGCCAAGGAATTTGTTGAAGGCGGCTTCGATGCTGCTTACTTCGTGCAGGAGCGAACTGGCCTGCATTTGCGAACCAAAGAGGGCGACTTCTTTGAGTCGACCATAGTTTGGCTAACTGCAGCGGGCTACATCCAGGGAGTCTCGAAGGAGCGTGAGCCGCGGCCGCACGACATCATCCTTACGCCCAAAGGCTTGGAGGTGCTGAAGGCGGTGCCGGGCAGCCTGACGAACTCGCCAACACTTGGGGAGCGCATGCTGGGTGCGACCAAAGCGGGAGGCAAAGAGGTCATGCGTGCCGCCGTGAAAGAAGCCCTAAGCCTCGGCATTAAGATGACTGTCGGTGGCTGATTCGCCCCGATTCTCGCGTGCTTAGACTATGGATCTCGCGAGTAGCTAGCGCAAGCTAGACGTAGTTTGAAATTGGCCGTATAGCTCGGCGGACCACCATCCGGCATCTGGTAATTTTTGTGCGCCGGGTGGTGGCAATGGAAAGGGCGCAGCTACGCGGCAGCGCCTTCGTGCACGCTGATATCGACGCGCAGACCAGCCTGCGCGAGCATGTTGACCAGCATGTCTAAGCTGAAGAGGTCGATCTTGCCGCGCATCAGATCGGAAACGCGCGGCTGCGTGACACCGAGCCGCTTTGCGGCCTCGGCCTGAGTGAGTCCCTCGGCCTTGATCCGCTCTGCGATGGCGATCATGAGCGACGCACGGGCCTTCATGTTAGCGGCCTCGCCAGGGGTGTCCTCCAGCGCATCCCACACGCTGTCAAATCGTTTCTTGCTGGTCATTTCTTCAACTCCTTGAGCAGTTCCTTGTAGCGCGCTGCTGCCAGATCGATATCGCGCTTGGCGGTCTGCTGCGTCTTCTTTTGGAAGCAGTGCAGCACGTAGACCGCATCGTCGAACTTGGCGACGTACATCACGCGAAAGATGCCGGCGGCGTCGCTGACACGGATCTCTTTCACGCCAGCGCCAACGGTCGCCATCGGCTTCCAATCGTCCGGCTCGAAACCGCGTTGCACGCGGTCCAGCTGCAGGCCGGCTTGGCGCTTAGCGGTCGTCGGGAACTCCCGCAGATCGTCCAGCGAGGTGCCGAGGAATTCAACCGGTTTGATGTCGTCGTGTGCCATGAGTTGAATTATACAAATACTTGTATAAATGGCAAGGGAAATTGCCGGCGTGTGCGCTCAGTCGCCGGCCAGCACGTCGCTGCCCTGGTCGCCTTCGTCCGCCTCTTCCTGCTTCGTTTCCAGCTCCAGCGCTGTGGTGAAGCCGGTCTTGCTCAGCGAATGCCGCACGCGGTAGACAAGCCAGTCAGTGGCGTCGATCTGCGGCTTTAGGCCGCTGACGGTGACGGGAGTCTGTGGCGCAATGTCGGCGCGGCCATAGGCCAAGGTGTACTCGAACGAAAAGATGCCGCGCCGGATCCGCTGCCATTCCGACCGTGCTGCGTAAAGCGCGTCCTTCTCGCTGGCATAGGTCGTGCGCAGCCGCTTCGCGTTGCCGCTGACGCCTGCTACGACGCTGCGGCGCTTCGCTTGCTTGGGGTCGTGCCAGAAGGCACGTACGCCCGTATAGCTGTCCCGGTCGGCGGTGTGGTAGCGGTGCCCGTCTCCATCCCGCCGCACGATGTGCAGCGCCGGCAGATCCCTCCCGCTGGCTGCACGTGCCTCGGATGCCGGCAGGAAGAGCAGCACGCCGGCCTTAACGGTGGCCACCGCGTCGAACTGCTTGCCCAGGCGGCGCAGGAAGTTCGCGTTGCTCTCGTTGGTCTGGTCCGCGTGGTCGATCGGGCGGCTGCCGATCCCGGCCGCCACGCGCGCGGTGAGGCCGTGCTCGGCGGCGATCGCCTCCACGATCTTGCCGACCGTTGTCTTATGCCAGCTGCGCTCCTTCAGCTCTCGATACTCATGCAGCAGGTTCGATGCGCGTGCATGCACGACCAGGACATCTGGCGCGCCGCTGTGCTCCACCTCATCGACGATGTACTTGCCTTTGTCGATCACGCCTGCCGGAAAGCCGGGAGGGAAGCCCGCCAGTGGTGTGCTTTGCCAGCCGATCGCGAGCGTGATCTCGGCACCGCGCGGTGGGATCTCCAGCCGCCCGTCGTGATCGCTGATGGTCAGGTCGAGCTGGTCGCTTTCGTTCTCGCGACAATCGGTCAGCGTGAGGCTGACCAGGCGCGGCATGACCTTGCTGGTGATGTCGAGGCCGTCGAGCGTCACGCGCACGGCCGGGCGAGGGTGTGCCATCAGAATAGTCCGAGGACGCCGACCAGGTTCTCGTCGACGCGCTTGAGGGAAATGGAGAACTCGATACGCTTGGACGAGCCATCCTCGTTGAGATAGCTGCGCGTCTCGCTCATGGTGGTGATGACGAACGCGCCGTAGATGCGGCCGGAGCCTTCCACCAGGGCATAGGCGTCGCCTGCGTCGGCCATGTAGCGCAGGATATCGAGGGAGATCGGGCTACCCGCGAACCCTTCGTCGGGCGCAATCCAGCCGGGAAGCGTGATGGTCTCGTCGCCGGGGCCGGTGTACTGGTGAGCGTCCCGGGTGCCGACGCGCGACACGTTCGGGTGCTTCCATTCCGCCTGGCGCTGCAGCTCGTGGTGGGCGAGGGTGGGCAGCGAAAAAACGAAGCTGCCAAGGCACATCATCATGATCGTGGCTCAGTGGTGATAGTCGGCCATTTGGCTGCGCAGGCGAGTAGCCTTCTCGCGCTCGCGCCGGTCGAGTTCTGCCCGGATCGCTTGCGTGATGGCCTGCTCGTCGGCGCCCGCGGCGAAATGCAGGTTGATCTGCACCGTGTCGTGGCTGTCCACCACCACGGCTCGCTGCTGACGCGGCACGATCGGCGGTCTCGTGTCCGCCTTGATCGGCTCGGGCGCTGTAAATGCCGGCAGATCAATTCGCGCCGCCAGGGGGGCCAGCGCGGCCAGGGCGGGGCGCTGACTGGCTGCGGGCACGCTGGGCGAGGGGATAGCCTGCGGCGGCTGACCGGCGGCCACCGATAGCGGCGCCAGCGCGCCGGCCGTGGCGACGGCTGCGGCCATGCGGCGCGCGGCGTTCGCCGGCAGTGCCTCATTACGGGCGATGCCCAGGGCCGTGCCCTCGGAGATGTCGCCGCCGTACCCGGCAAATACGCGGCTCGGGCTGCGGATGCCCAGCTTCTCGCGGAACCAGGTCATCGCCGCGTCGGCCGCGCCAGAGATCGCCGCCTTGACGGAGCCCAGGGCACCCGTGATGCCGTTAGCCAGGCCGCGGATGATGTTCGCCCCGAACTCGGAGAACCGGCTGGGCAGTTCGATGCCAAACCAGCTCAGCACGCCAGCAAAGGCACGGTAGAACAGGCCCAGCGGCGACCAGTCCAGGATCAGCGCGGACACCTTGCCGATACCACCCGCCGTCGCGGCCTGGATCTGCGCCCACATGCCGCCGAGCGTCGCAACGACCTGGCCCCAGGCACTGGCCGTGAAGCCCTGAATCGACGCCCACAAGGCGGCGAACCTGGGGCCGAGCGTCTCCCAGTTGCTCCAGATCAGGTAGGCGCCTGCCGCGATGCCGGTGACCACCAGGCCGATCGGGTTCAGCATCAGCGCGCGGCCGAGCCACAGCAGCACGTTGCCGACCAGGCCGATCGCTTTGGCGACGGGGCCGAACAGCAGCCCGGCGAAGCCGCGCAGCACGGCGCCCAGTCCGCCCAACACTGTGGCCAGGATCCCGCCGTTGAGGCCGACCAGCGCCATGCCATAGCGCAGGATGGCGAAGGGGCCGATCAGGGCCGCCAGCGCGATCGTGAACGTGCCCATGACGGTCAGCACGATCGCAAGCGCGGCGGCGATCTTGACCAGCGTACCGGCCAGGATCGGGTTGCGCTCGACCCAGGCCGTCGTGCGCTCGATCACGCGGCCGGCGGTGTCCATCACGTCGACGAGCTGCGGGCGCAGCGTCTCGCCCAGGGTGGTGGAGAGGTTGGTGGCCGTGCCGCCGAGCGCGTCCCAGCGGTTTTTCAGGGTGCCCAGCACATCGTCGACGCGCTGCTGCAAGCTGGCCTGGTCTTCCATGCGCTTGAGCGCTTCCTCGAAGCCGGCAACGCCACGCTGCAGGAAGATGGAGGCGGGCCGGCCGCCCTCGGTGTCAAACATCTTCTTGAGGATCCGCTCCTGCTCCTGCGGCGTGAACACGCGCAGCTTCTCCAGCTCCTGCATCATGTGCTTGAAGCCGGCGAACTCGCCCTTGCTGTTGAAGAACTGCAGCTCGACGCCCTTGCCCTCCAGCAGGCTGTTGACGTACTTGCCTTCCTCGCTCTTGGCGCCCTCCAGCTTGTTGCCGAGCGAGGCCATCGCCTTGAGCATGTGCGAGAAGTTCGTACCGAAGGAACTGCCCTCGAGGCCGACCTGGGCGGCCATGCCCTGCAGGGCCATGTACTCGCGCATCTTGCCGATGTCGCCGACCTGGCCCTTGATGTTGATGTCGGTCGACGCGTACTTCATCGATTCGTAGATGTCGTCGACCTTCAGGCCGAAGCCGTAGCGCGCGCGCTGGATCATGTCGGCCGCCAGCGGCAACTGCTCATCCTTCAGGCCGTGCGCCTCGCGGGCCTTGGCGATGAACTCGGCCGACCGAGCCTTGTCCAGCTTGAGCAGCACGGCGAGGTATGCCGAGGCGTCCAGGCCGCCGTTGGCGATGCTCTTGTGGTCCATGCCCTGGGAGACAAGCGCTTCGGCGGCTTCCATGAAATCACGCGTCGTGCCCGGCAGCTTGTCGCCGAGCTGCTTGGCGCGCAGGCGGATGTTGTCGAACTCGGCACCGACCTTGCCGCCCTTGTCCATCATCGAGGCGTGCAGGTCGGTGGTCGCCGTCTCCAGGGAGGAGAAGTCGCGGACCACCTTGACCACCGGCAGGCCCAGCGCCGCGCCGGCCCCGGTGGTCGCCGCGCCCGCCGCGGCGGTGCGCGACGCGATCTGCTGCGTGTCCTGGTACTGCCGCGTGGCGGCGGCCCACTTGCGATGTTTCACCGCGAGAGCCGCTGCCTGCTGTTTCTGCGCCTCCATCTGCTGCGTCGCGCTGGCGATGCTGGAGCGCAGCTGACGCTGGTGGGAGGCGAGGTCAGACGTGCTGATGCCGGCGGCAGACAGCTTGTCGCGTAAGCCCTGCAGCTTGATGGCCTGGCTGTCGTGCTGCATCGCCAGGGTCTTGGCGTCCCGCTGGGCCGCCTGGAATTCGCGCTGCAGCGCACGCGTGGGCACGCCTGCAGCGTCGAGCTGCTGGGCGAGCTGGCGCACCCGCTGCTGGGCGGTGGACAGGTCGGCAGCCGTTTGCTTGAGCGCGCCGCGCGTGCTGCTGAAGTCATCAACCACACGCTGCTGCTCGTTGAGCGACTTCAGCCGGTCACGGGTTGCCTTGAGCGCGCGAGCCGTCTCCGCGCTGGTGGCGGAGATCTTGCGCAGCGGCGCGGTGGCACGGTCGATCGTGTCGAGGACTACCTTGAGTTTGAGTTCGCGTTCGCTTGCCATGCTATTCCGCTTCGCTGCGCACCCTGGCGCGCTCGCGCCAAGCCATCAGGTCAACCAGCTCCATCTCATCCATGGCCGCGGGCGGCCAATGGAAGATCACAGCGATGTCGGCGAAGGCGTCTTCGACGCGGTCGCAGAGTCGGGCACCGGAGGCCGCTCTGCCTTCCGCGCGAAAAAACCGGCCACCGCCGTGCCGACCTCGAGCAGATCCGCCGGGTCCATGTTCGCCACATCGGCGGCCGTCAGCGTGGGTGTGGTGATGCGCGGCAGCACGGTCTGCAGCGCCACGACGTCCATGTTGCACAGTGCGACCAGCGACACGCCTCGCAGCGCGCCGGCAAGCGGCTTGCGCACGGTGAGCGACTCGATGACTTGCTCGCCGCGCTTGATCGGCTCGTCGAGGGCAATGGTTTCGGTAACAGGGGTAGCCATGATGTGATCCTGATAGGTGAGGGAAGGAAGGGGCGCGAACAACGCGCCCCGCGAGTTACAGGCCAATGGCCTTGCGGATGCGCGCGTAGCGGTCGACGCCGCCGACCATAACGATCCGGTTCGGAATGTCGATCTCGATCAGCGTCTCGCCGTTGACAGTCAGCTTGTAGTAGCTGCAGGTGGTCGTGTACTTGTGCTGGGTGTCTTCGGCCGGCTTCGCGTTGCCAAAGTCGATTTCCTTGTGACGGCCGCGTACGACCACATCGACGGAATCGACCTCTTCGCTGTCCTCGCTTTGGTAGGCGCCCGAGAAGCGCAGCAGTGCGCCGTTGTGGGTCGCCAGTCCATACTGCTTCAGCGCGCTTTCCAGCACGCCGCCAGCGGTCCATTCGAGCACGATCAGCTCGTTGCCGAAGTCGATCTCGATGGGTCCAGGCATGCCGCCGGCGCGGTATTCCTCCATCTTGCGCGACAGCTTCGGCAAGGTCAGCTCCGGCACATCGCCGGCATACGACTCGCCGTCGTTGAACAGGTTGAAGTCTTTCAGTTTTCTGGGCAGTCCCATGTTGGCTCCTAGTGTGTTGGGTAGCGGGCAGCGATCAGACCGAAGCCGCGATACGCGCGCCGAAGTCGGCCAGGTAGCGGTCGGTGAGGCGCTGGCGGAAATTCAGGTTCTCCAGCGGCGGGACCGGCGTGTAGTCGTAGTCCACCCAGAACTGGCCGTCCTTGAGGGTCTCCTTGCTGTTGGCTTCTTCGTCGTACCAGGCGCTGCCACCGAGGATGTAGCCCTTCGATCGCAAGTCGCTGAACTTGGCGTTGATGCTCTCGATCAGGTCACGCGCGAGCGATGGGTGAAGCGGCTTGTCGACGAAGGCGAAATGCGCTTCGGCAATCGTGTCGGCCAGCACCTGCGCGGTGCGGGTGTAGTTCTCGAAGAAGAAGAACCCGTCCTTGTCGGTGGTGCGCGACCCCCAGAAGCGATAGCCGCCGTTGCGGATCAGCGTGGTGACTTCGCGGCCGTTCAAGTACCCTGCGTCGGAGGCCGGATCCTGCAGATCCCAGAACACGTCGCGCGAGATTCCCGTGGGGCCATTGACCACCATGTTGGAGAGCGTCTTGTGCCAGCCGATCTCCTCGTCGAGCTTGGCGCGCAAGCCGAGCGCGTAGGCGGTGGCCGGAATGGTCTTCTCGGCCGCGGCGTCGGTATCCCAGCCCAGGAAGTCCGGCCAGAGCAGCATCAACTCACGCTGACCGAACTCCGTGCGGTAGGCGGTGGCCTCTTCCTTCGTCTTGGCACCCCAGGTGCTCGCGTAGGCAAAGGCACGCAGCTGCTGGGCGGCCGATACCATGGCGTTCGTGACGGCCTTCGTATCCAGGCCCGGTGCGCCGAGAATGCGCGGCTTCACGCCGAGCTTCGCCTGGGCCGCCAGCAGCGCCTTGATGCCGGTGTATTCGCCGTTCGCCGTGGCGCCGCCGATGACATTGTTGGTGGTCTCGGCTTCGTCGGCGCCTTCGTCGACGCGCACGACGACCGTAAGAGGCTTGGCCTGGTTCCCGATCGCTTCCAGCGTGCGCGCCAGCGTACCCGTGTCGCCGGCCTTGCCGGCCGCAGTGTGCACGTTGGTCAGCAGCACGGGCTTGTTCAGCGGGAAGGTGACGGCATCGGCATCGTCAGCGGTGGCCACTAGGCCGATAACAGCCGTTTCGATCGTGCGGATGGGCCGCGTGCCTTCGTTCAGCTCGATGACGCGGACGCCGTGATGGTATTGGGTGGGCATGGTGCTGTGCTCCAGTGGTGGAAGGGAATTACGAAGCGGCGCCGGGCCAGCCGGCAAAGACGTCGATGTCGGTGAGGTGGTCGATATCGGCGGGGTCGGTGATGGCGCGCACGGCCGCTTTCAGCGCGCGTGCGTTGGCGTGCGCGGCCTCGTGGTGGGCGGCGAGCGCGACGGCCATGTCCTGCACGCCGGCGGCGTCCAGGTCGAGCGTGGTGCCGCTGGCTTCCCAGCGCACGGCGAACGGCTCGGCCGCGACCAGGGCCGCCCGCGCGGCTTCCGCGCGAGCCAGAATGCGCAGCGCTGACGCGGGGTCCGCGTCGACCAGGACACCCCGGAAGGCGAAGGGGCGCCGTTCGGCCGTGCGCCGCTCGATCTCGATCTGCTCGATCAAGCGGGCCTGGGCGACTGCCAGCCGCGCCGCGAGCTCGGCGGCAAGCGCGGCTTCGAACTCCGCCTCTGACAATACGGCGAGCAGCCCAGGCGTATCGGCCGGCGCCGCGTCGCAGGTGCCAAACAGCTCGGGCACGACGGCCGGGTACTGGCTTTCCCTCGCGAAGACGAACTGCAGGCCTGGCAACGCCGGCTCGGTTGGGATTGCGACGGGGCCGCTGGCACCGTCCAGGCCGCTGTCGCGGTCGATGTAGGTGTAGCGAACGTGCAGGCTCATACGAGAACCCTCCGGATCGCACGGACCGTCGACGAGGTCGTCTTGGAAACGGAAACCTGCTTCCCATCGCTGAACTGCTGCCCCCAACAATTGCTGGTCGTGTGGCTGTTTGATGCGATGTACGTGCCAGTCCCGTAGGCTTGCGCGCCGCCGCTCTTGAACGCCGCAATCCCTGTCTGCGCGGGGTCAGTCGTCGAATAGGGATTCACGCCGAACGTGTTCTCCTGACCGTTTCCGCCGCCATCCAAACCGTTGCCAGCGGAGAAATAGGTGGTGTTGCGATATGGCCGCTGATCGTAGTTCTGCGTGGTGGATGGCTTGAACTGGGTAAAGACATACGACAGCTCTGCCCGCGCCGGCAGATACCAGTCGTTGTAGCCCCCAGTGCTCAGGCTGCGGCAGTACTGCGCGGCAGGGTGGGATGAGTCATTGATCGCGTTGGAGTTGGTGAGGCCATCGATCCAGCCGGTAGCGGTGGTGTTGCTGTTGTCCGTTCCGCTGCTGAAGTACTGTCGCGAGACCTCGGTCGACTTGGGGGCGACGATGACTGCGTACAGGTCGGTCCCGTAGGTCCGCTTGCCTGCCAAATACCCACCCAGCATTGCCGTCCCGATCATGCTGTCCGGATATGGGTCGGCGAGCGTGGTGAAGCTGACATAGTCTGACCACTCCGAATAGCCAAGACTGGCGCCCTTGTGGCGGACGCGCGCACTGTAAGTCGTCTCAAACTTCAGGCCGGTCATGGAGAGAGCGACGCTGGTTACGGCTGCCGTCGAACCCGACAGGTAATTGGTGCCGCCCAACGTCTCTACCAATTCCCATTCGGTCGCCGCGTGCGTATCGGTGCCAGCGATTACCGAGAATGCGCTGCACGTAATGGTCGGTTTCCGGCCCACGCCCGTGGCGCCGTCCACCGGAGCAACGATCGAGGGCTTGGCAACGCTGGGTACGCGCGCGACAAAGGATAGATCGGCCGACCAGCTCGACCAGCCGAGATTTGTGCCTTTGTGGCGCACGCGCGCGTAGTAGGTGACGCCATCGGCGAGATTGCCGGCAGGAACTGTCCAGGTGGTCTTGTTCGCCGTGCTGCTCGAGCTGCTGACCACCACGGCGCCGCCGCCGTTCGGGGCGTTGCGGATCTCCCAGTCGGACATCTCGTGCGTGTCAGACAGCCCGACGGGCGTGAAGGCGTTGGATGTGACGGACGGCGTCAGGTTGGTCGTGGCGCCCGATGCCGGCGCCGTGATCGCCGGCTGCTGCACACCGGCACTGACCACCGAGCTGGTGGTCTGCGCGGGAGCGGAGCGGTTGCCCAGCGTGTCGATCGCGCGTGCCTTCATCGTGATGGTCGACCCCACCGCGGCGGTTACCGTGAAGATGCAGGTCGCGCTGCCGCTGGCGGCCGGGCGATTCACGACGCTGCCGTCTGGCAACACAAAGTCGAAGCTGGCGATCGCAGTCGGGGCGGCCAGCAGGCTCTGCGCGGAGGCGGTGATGGTGTGCGGGTAGCCGGCACCGGCAACCGCTGGTGCGCTCACCTGCGGGACCGACACGACGACGCTCGACTGCACCTCGATGGCGATGTTCTCGGCATGCACCACGCGCCCGTCCGGACCGATCTGCAGCACGGGGATCGCCGCGGCGCCGCCGTAGATGCCGGCGTCGACGCCGGTCGGGAGCAGCGGCAGCTGCGGGCCGCCGAGCTGCGCCAGGTCGGTATTGATCTCGGCGATCGCCGCATTGATCGTGCTGGCCAGCTGTGCGCGCGCCTGGTCCTGCTGCTGCAGCGCGGTCGCCAGCTCGGCCGACGTCACCGCGTACGGCAAGCCGGCCAGCGCCGTGCGCAGCTTTCCCATCTCCGTATTGATCTCCTGGATCGGACCAGCCAGCACCTGGTTGATGCGGACCAGTCCGAACTCGGAGACTTGGCGCACCGCATCTTCCCAAGTGATCTCGATCTGCTCGAGCTCGGCCAGGCGAAGGTCGATGTCCGTCCAGATCGCATTGAAGTAGGCGGCGCCCAGCCGGGTCCGCCCGTCAATCATCCGGTACCGGTCGAAGTTGCGCGGCATGTCAGTTCGCTTCGGTAGAGGCCGATTCCGCGGTCAGAATCACGTCCGCGTGCTGTTTCACGACATCGCCGCGCAGCACCAGGTCCTGCCCCGGATAGAAGACCTGGCCGAACACCGGCAGGCGGTCGGACAGCGTGACGCGGTACTGGCCTGCGTCGTCGAGGTCGGCGAACTGGGAGGGAGCCGGCGCTGGCTTGGGGGTCGTTTTGGTTGCCATGGGTTTCTCCTGTCAGGGCTAGGCGATCACAGCGCCACGTCGGTGCGCTCGACGACGACGAATGGGGCCGATGCCGCGTTGCGCGAGCCGGCCAGCTTGATCTGGTACTCGGTGATGCCAGGGTTCGGCGCAAAGGTGAAGGTGATGCGCTTGGCCTTGCCATCCGGTTCGTCCTTGGTGGCGGTTGCGGTCGGGTTGTAGGTGGTCGCGCCGCTCTTGATTTGCGCCGAAAGGGTGTGGTTCGCCGCATCCCACTGCGCCACGACTACCTGCACCTGGATCGTGGTGCTGGGCGCGGCCAGCGTCCGCAGCTTGCTCCAGTGCGTGAAGGCCGTGGCCGCGCGCGAGCCGCGCACCGCGTTGGCACGTAGCACCAGGGCGGGCGCGAGGTCCGACGTGCCGATCATGACCACGCGCAGCGGCACGATGTCCGGTGCATCGGCCAGCCGATTGGCGGTGTCGTCATCGAGCCGGTACCACTTGCCGCCCACCTGGATCTCGTAGTGCAGCGACGTGCCTTCCGGGACCACCTGGTTGGGTTGCAGGGTCAGATCGCTGATGCCGCCCGCCAGGGAGATCGCCTGGAGGGAAACCTCGGTGCGTGGCTGGCGGAAGACGGCGGAGTAGAGCGAGAACATCAGGTCTTTGGTGATGTCGCCCGTGAAGTAGTCGCCGTCCGTGCCGAAGAAGAGCGTGCCTTGCGTGTAGTTGTTGCCCGAGACGACGGCCGCGCGATGGTCACCCTGGGTGATGAGGACGATGGCGTAACGCTTGCCGGCTTCCAGCAGCGCCGGCTCGACCGGAATGGTGGTCTCGACGGGGTAGCGCTTCAGGTTTGCCGCCGGCACCGTGACGCGACTGACAACCTTGCCCAGATCCGGCTTGCCGCCCTCGGTTTCGCAGACGACCAGGTGCACGTCGCCGGCAGCGGCCACCTGGGTGAAGTACAGGCCCACCTTGGTGAGCCACATCGCATTGGCGACCAGCACGGTCTGCGCCAGCAACACGCCGTTGTAGTTCGTGGTGCTGGTCTCCAGCTCGTAGTTGGTCTCCTTGCGCTCGACGTAATAGCCATAGCGCTTCGGCTCGTCATGGCGGAACAGGTATCGATAGTCCCCGCGCGCCTTGTAGTACCGGCTGAGGTACCAGTTCGCGTAGTAGTTCCAGTGCCAGCCGTAGCGGTATTCCCACCGCGTGGTGGTGTACTCGCGCAGCGTGTGAGTCTGGACCTGGTACTGCGACAAGCTGATATCGCCCGCGTAGCCGGTCGTGGCGATCCGCACGGCTTCCTGATACGCCGGTAGCACCTGGTCGCTGGCCGAGCGGCTGACGGCCGGCTCGAAAGGGTTGAAGAGCGCGATGGCAACCTGGTAGCTGGCTGCGAGCGGGAACTGCAGCCCGGCCTGCACGATGGCGGTCTGCCCGGTTGCCGCGGTGTCGGTGTGGCCGTCGTCTTCAAAGAAGTCGCTATCGGCCGCCATGAAGGTGGCCGGCAGATTCAGTTTGCCGCGCACGCGAGCCAGCTCGGCGGCCAGCTCCACCACCTGGCGTTGCTGTGCCAGCCCTTCGGTCTTGGTCGACAGCGCAGCCAGATCGGTGGCGATGCTCGACACACGCGGGTCGGTGCGCGCGCGCCACGTTTCGAGATCCCGCACACGGGATGCCTGCTCCGCCAGGTTCGGCAGGCGCGCGGCGACGCGCACGTCGATGCGCTCGACGCCGGTGGGGATTAGTACGATATCGGCGATCGCCAGCGTGCCGGATTGCAGCGCAGGCGCCTGCGGATCAGCGGACTCGGCACCGGCGAGCAGGTTGACGTTGGCCTTGTGCAGCTGCTGCATGGCGACGGCCTGCGGCTGCGTGGCGCCCGAGGTCAGGTCGATCAGGAAGTCGCGCGGCTCGACGAGGGTCTCCACGGGCGTGCCGAACACGACCACCGTGACAATGCGCTTTGCCACCAGCGGCAGGTACTGGAAGAGGTTGAGCGTTTCCTCCTGCTCCGACACGTAGACCTGGCCATCGGCGTACAGCCGCAGCGGGGCGACGGTCACCTCGGTCGCCGCGGTGCTGGTGACGGCGCCGCCGGTAAAGCGCAGGCCGGCGGCGATGCCGTCCGCGACGATGTGCCGGATGGAGTCGGCCGCATAGGTTTCGATGTTGTTCAGATCCGACTGTTGCAACTCCTGTCGGTCGCGGAAGAGGACTTTCTTTTCCATGGTGGCTCCGGTGTTGGGTGACTAG
Organism: Cupriavidus nantongensis; assembly: GCF_001598055.1. Lineage (NCBI taxonomy): Bacteria > Pseudomonadati > Pseudomonadota > Betaproteobacteria > Burkholderiales > Burkholderiaceae > Cupriavidus > Cupriavidus nantongensis. The sequence goes on from NZ_CP014844.1 coordinate 1,280,967, forward strand.
CGTTCGTTCCACTCGCCTGCGATGACATCGCCAGCGACCAGGTGCGCGCCTGCGGCCTCGGGGCGTCGGATCGCGGTATCGATCGCGATCCGATCGGACAGGCGTTTGGCCCAGCGCATGGCCGCCAGCGCCTCGGAAAGCGGTCGCTGGTCGGATGTGACGGTGTGGCCGACGACGAAGCGGCCGGCGTGCCGCAGCGTGCGCCGGCCGCGGATCTCGACGCGCAGCTCGGCGTTGTGGGCGGGGAAGCCGAGCCGGTGCTGGCCGCCAAAATGCAGGGCGGCGCGCACGCGCGAGACCTCGATGTCTGGGTCGAAGACGGCCAGCCGCTGGTACAGCCGGTCGCGGGCTGTACTGAGCGCCAGCACCCGGTAGGACTGCCCGAGCTGCGCCGCGCCGAGAAAGACGCCCCGCGCGTGCCCGATCTCCGCCACGTTGTCGAAGCGCACGTCGATCGGCGTGAGTGACGGGGTGATCGTGGTGTAGGACAGCGCGTCGTCGGTCTGCTGGTAGGCATCGGCCAGCTGCAGGTTGTAGATCCGCTGGCGCGCGTCGCTGGTTGCCAGGTACCGAGGATGCCCAGCGATGAAGGACACGTGCCGGCGTACGCCTGGCGCGCGCACCTCGACCTCCGTGATGGCGGTGCGCGTGCTGGTGGTGCTGGAGCGCTGCAGAATGGCCAGTTCGGATTCCACGCCGTCGCGGTAGAGGTACGCGCGGGGGGCGATGCGTGCGATCGCATCGGAGATCAGCGGGAACACGCCGTGGCCCAGGTGGGCGCCGTGCAGCATCGCACCCTGGCGCTGGCCGATGGTGCGATAGCGGTAGATCCGCAGCTGCGGGTAGAGCGCCCGGAAGGCGGCGCGCTCGGCGTTCGTCAGGGCTGGCGCGAGGAAGTTCTTTGACGGTGGCGTGAAGACGCCGACGATGCGCGCGCCCGCGTAATGCGCCATGCGGCGCAGACCGGCCAGCGTGCCCTGCAGCCGATGCAGGCGCCAGCTGTTGGCGACCAGGTCGCGCTTGATCGCCTCGTCGGCGGCCGCGTTGTCGCGCTTCGGCCAGATGGGAACGTCCTCGGCCCAGGCCAGCCACGGCAGTAGCCGAAAGGGAATGGCGTGAGGCTGGTACAGCAGACGCAGGATGCCCGGATCCGGCTCGGTGACCGTGACCTGCTCGATGGCGCGCTCCAGCGGCGTGGCGTTGGGCGGCAGCAGCGACGCGACGCGCTCAGACACGGGTGTCTCCGGGCAGGATCTGCTCGGCCGTGCACAGCGCGAGCTGCAGCGGGCTGGTCACCACGTCCGCCGCCGGGGCGGACAGAAGCACGTTCTGCACGCCTGGCGCAGCAGCGGCGCCCGTAATGCCGGCGCGCGTCACGTCGTAGCCGATCTTGCGAGTGCTGTCGCGGTAGGTCGCCCAGCGCCGCTGGGCCTCGACCACAACGAGGTCTGGCTCGGTGCCTGGGTAGAGGGTCAGCGTGGCGTGCGTTTGGTACTCGATGACGCTCGGCGGCGCCACGACCAGCCAGTCGGTCAGCGGACGGACTTCCTCAGCGTTGAGTGCGCGCCGCACGGCGTTCATGACGCGTGAGCCGCTGCGCGCAATGATGTCGACCAGGGTCTCGTCTTCCGGCTGATCCGGGAAAGCCGCGCGGCCGTGGCGGATCTCCACCTCGGTGGCCTCGGACACAGGCACGCGCTCGCGCGCCAGCACGGCGACCGCGACCTGGCCGTCGATCGGCGAGTCGACGTTGACGTCGACGATATCGGTCGAGACGCGCATCACGTGGGCGCGGTAGGCATTGCTGGGTCCGGCCGCGGCCAGCAGCGAGTTGCCGGCCTTGACGCGCGGCTTGAACCGCTCGTCCTTTTCGCCGGGGAGGCGCTCCACATCGACGCGGGCGCCGAGGTGGTCGAGGTCCGAATCCATGGCGTAGGCGAGCAGCAGCGCGCGCGCAGCATCGTTGATGCGCTCGCGGTGCAGCATGTCACGGTAGGCCGCGACTTCCAGCAACTTGCGTGCAGGCTCGGACTCGAGGCCGATCACGTCGGCAAACTCGGGATACCGGGCAATGGCCTTGGCGATCAGCGCGGCCAGCAGCACCTCGAAATCGAGCTCCTCGATAACCTTGGGCGCAGGGAGGCGGTCGAGATCAATCGCGTTCATGGCGCCGCCGTGAGTGGGACATCGAGGCGTAGCGGCACCTGGCGGCCGGCGCGATCGATGACAGAGCCGTCGAGCGTCAGGGCGGCGCTGCCATCCATGTCGCGGGTCAGGTTCAGCCGGGCCACGCGCACGCGCGGCTCCCAGCGCCACAGCGCGGCCACGGTGGCCGCGTAGACGCGCACGGCGGTGGCGCCGTTGTTCGGCTGGTCGATCAGGAAGGGCACGTTGCTGCCGTAGTCGCGGCGCTCGACGCGCGTGCCGATCGGCGTGGTGATGATGTCCGCGACCGACTGCTCGATGTGGGCAACGCCAGATAACGCGCGGCCGGTGCTGGCGTGCATGCCGCTCATACGACGGGCTCCCCGCTGACTTCGGTACCGCGGCGCACCTCGTCGTGCTTGTGGTGAAGCTGGCTCACGCCTTCCTCGCCCGCGATGACATCGCCATCGACGCGCACGTTGCCTGTGCAGTGCACGAGCGGCGTGTCGAGCGTGATCTTGATCGGCGCGATCACCGCCACCGTGCCGCCATCGGGCAACGTGATGCGCATTGCGTGCTCGACGTGGTCGTACTCCACCTCGGCGCCGTCGGGGAAGCGGCGCAAGGTCTTGTTGCGATCGAGCGTCGGGGCGTCATGCTCGTCGCAGTAGACGGCGGGCAGCACCAGGGCGGCGGCGATATCACCGCTCGGAGAGAACAGAATCACCTGCTCGCCACGGGTCGGCGGATCCCAGTCACGCGTGTCGCCCGCGCGTGGCGTGATCCAGCGCAGCCAGTTGGTGAGCAGCGTGCCGCTTTGCACGCGCACGCGCTTAGGGCGGGCCGGGTCGATCTCGGCGACCGTGCCGAGGCGCACCAGGTTGTGCAGCAGGCGGGAAAGTTCGAGAAGGTCGGTGATCGGCTCCATGCAGCGATGGTGCCGGGAGCCTACGTGCGACGCACGTAGAGGGAAGTTTGCCGGATGCGGACAAACTTGCGCGTCATGTCGCGCGCGCGCGACCCATGAGACAGTGCGATTTAAGACGCGGCGACGTGTCCGGTGGTGGAACACCGGGCACGCCACCGCACCGCAGAGGATCCTGCAGTTTGGCCGAGGCCGCGCCACCTGTGCACAGGCGGCACAAGGCTATCACATGTCGGAAGGTACCCCGATGCAGGAGATCCGCTGCGGACAGTGTTCGCGCAAACTCGGGGTGGGCGTCTACGTCCACCTCGTCATCAAGTGCCCGCGCTGCGGCACGATCAACAGCTTGAGGGCCACGCGCCCCTCATCCGCACGCCACCGAGCGTCCAACGCAGAGGACGCTCATGCCCGCGAAGAAACACCCCAAAACCCTTCACCTCAACGCCCTGCACAAGATTGACGCGCTCGAGCTCGTGCGCGCGTTGCCGCCCGCTTCGATCGACATGTTCTTCACGGATCCGCCGTACTCGTCGGGTGGCCTGCACGCCGGCACGCGCCAGCAAGCGCCGGTCAGCAAGTACAGCGCCGGCAAGTCCGTGACCTATGAGGACTTCGACCACGACAACATGGATCAGCGATCCTGGGTGTTCTGGTGCACGACGTGGCTGTCTGCCGCCCATCGCGCGGCACGTCCTGGTGGCTACCTGGTGTGCTTCATCGACTGGCGCCAGCTGCCGGCGCTGACCGATGCCGTGCAGGCGGCAGGCTTCACCATCCGCGGCGTGGCGGTGTGGGACAAGACGGCGGGCGGCGCCAGGCCGCGCAAGGGCGGCTTCACGCAGCAAGCCGAGTTCATCGTGTGGGCCAGCCGCGGCAAGATGGAGGCGCAGGCGGTATACCTGCCCGGCGTCTTCCCGGTGCGCCTGCACCGGGACAAGATCCACCTGACCGTGAAGCCGCTCGAGCTGGCCCGCGAAGTGGTGAGGCTGGTGCGGCCCGAGGGCACCGTGTGCGATCTCTTCGCGGGTTCCGGCACGTTCCTGGTCGCCGCGAAGGAGGCGGGTCTCAACTGGATCGGCGCCGAGCTGAATCCGCACTACTACTTGGTGGCAACCGAGCGCCTTCAGGCTACCTCGCCAGGTGATCCAACAGCAGGTCGGTGACGCGCTCGATGTCTTCCGGCGCGAAGCCCAGCAGGCGGCGGGAGGGGTAGGAGTACTCCGGCCCGCCGCTGCGGTTCACGCGATCGCGCAGGCCGAAGTGGTGCACGTGCGCGAGGCGCCCGGCCGAGCCGGCGAAGTCGACCACGGCCGCGGCGTCCTCGCCCTTCGCCTTCATGAAGCGCGCCGTGCGCAGCTTCTCGAACATCGCCCGCCGGATCCGCCCGGCCTTGCCGCGGATCGGTGCGCGCGGGATCTTGCGCGGCACGAACGCGGCACCGTCGGGATCGGCTTGGGCCTTGATGCGCGCCTGGTTGGCGCGGCGCATGTCCTGGGCAACCTGGCGCGCGAGGCCGCGGCGCTCCTGCGGCGTGAGCGCAGCCAGCTGCGGCGCGAGCCAGGTCGCGAGCGCCTGCAGGTCTTCCATCAGCCGAGCACCTTCGGCACCTGCCACTCCGCCAGCAGGTTGTCGCCCGAATATAGCGCCCAGGTCGCCTCGTCGGCGTAGGGCGCGGCCAGCTGCGGCTCGGCCGCATGCTTGACCTCAAGCCGGTTGGCATTGGCCCCTGTCCCGGGCTTGACGATCACGCGCTCGGTCAGGTCGATCTCGATGCTCAAGTCGCACCTGTCGTTGGCGAGTACGTCGACCAGGAAGCGGATGCCCTTTTCGCGCGACTGCTGGTTGGCCAGCAGATCCGCCTGGTGCACCTTGACCCAGGCCAGGATCGGCAGCATGACGGCATCGGCCGTGCCAGCGTAGTCCTGCAGCACCAGGTTGACCGTGTAGCGGTATTCGCAGGACAGCGAGGCGGTGCCGGTGCTGACCAAGCGGCCCTGGTCGATGAAGACCGACAGCTTGTCGGGATTGGCCTGCAGGTCGGGATTAGCGCCGGTTAGGTGGGCGCGCAGGCTATTCGGCTTGAGCATGGTTTTCCTGGCGGCGTCTGAGCAGCGTCTGCAGCGCGATCAGCTGCTCGGCGGTCTCGTGAGCGGCGGTGTAGTTGCCGGCGACGGTGGCGGCGACGGTAGAGAGTGCAATGCCCGAGGGGGCCGCATCAGCGTCTCCGGGATCTCCCAGTTGCACGTTGGCGGCGGCGGCGTCGTGCACGCGCACAAAGCCAGCGTTGACAATGCAGCGATCATCGGCTTCTTTGGGGACATAGACGGGCACCTTCACAATGATGTCCCGGCCGCGCTCTTTCACGACCTGGACGCGATCCACATACTCGGTCACGACCACCGTATCGGTCTTGCGGTCCTTGGCAATGCGCTCGGCGCTGTCAGCGCGCCGCTTTTCATCGGCGGCCAGGGTGGTGGCTTCCTGCAGCTGCTGGTGCTGGACATAGAAGGCGCCAAGGATGGCGAGGACGGCCAGCGCCGCGGCGAGTACCTTGGTGAGCGGGTTCATCGGTTCCCCCTGACGTCATCCATCAGGGCCGCGTACTTCGGGCGGCGCACCAGGAGCACGTTGCGCACATACTCCCGGTTGATCTCGAAGAAGCTCTTGCCGTAGCCGGAGGCCAGCCGCCTGGCCTTCAGGCTGGTGTGCTCGATGTGGCCGAACCACACGCGCGGATCGCATCCGGCCGTGTTGGCGCACAAGCGGCGGTCGGCCAGGAAGCCACCAGTGCCGCCGTTGTACTGCGCGGCCACGCAGGCGAGCGTGTCGCGCGCGGTGGCCATCAGCGGTGCGCAGCCGCGATAGTGATGCCGATCCTTCACCACCAGGGCGATCAGCTGCATCCGTCGGTCGTAGCGCGCCTCGAAGGGCCAGTCGCGCAGATCCGGGTGGAGCGCCTTCACTTCCTGGAAGGCGTTGAAGCGCGCGGTGATGGTCAGCTGGCCCAACCCGAAGCCGTACTCGCGGCTGGTCTTCAGCTCGGCGCGTTCGGAAAAGCACTTGCCGTGCTGCAGCGTGATGCAGGTCTCCTGCTCGATCTGCGCGGCGAGAAAGCTCGGCAGCGGCATGTCCGGCCAGTAGGCGGGCAGGATCGCCAGCAGCTGCGCGAGCACGGCCGGCGCGTGGGCGGGGATCATCGGCCGCCCGCGGCGAAGCCCATGCCGCCCGACACCCACACGGCAATGGCGAGCATGCCCAGGCCGTTGTAGAGCATCAGGCCGACAATCGTCAGTGCCGCGCCCATGTTCCGCCCGTGCGTGGCTTCGTAGATCAGCTCGCGCAGACTGACCTGCGGCCAGACGACCATGCTGATGATGGTCTGGAGGCCGCCCAGCACGAACATGAAGCCACCGATCTGCAGCGCCGACACCGCGACCGGCAGGTTGATCGCGGCCCAGGCGTTGAGCGGGATCCGGACGGTGAAGAGCACCATGCCGATCAGGATGAGATACCACGCACCAGCGTCAATGGTGGCTCGTAGACGGTTCTTGATGTGTTCCACGTGTTACCTCCTGTTGTCGCCGCGCTCGATCAGGCGATCGAGCTTATGGTTGACTTCCTTGACTTCCGCTCGGGTGTCGCGCAGCTGCGCAAGGAACTCCGCGCGATGCTGATCGATGCGCTGGTCGCTCGACGTGCGGCTCTTTTCCAGCGCGTCGATGCGGACCTCGTGCGCCGTGATGTCGGCGCGATAGTTGGCATACGCCACCGCGGTGGCGACCAGCATCGACGCCATCGTGAGGACGTTGCCCAAGGTGATCTTCTTTTCGAATTCGAGACTCATGATGGTCGCGTTAATCCCATAGCTTGATGGTCGGGACGATGACAGGCGCAGCGCTCGACTCGGGCAGCTCGACCGGCAATCCGTGCGGCAGGATCGGGCCATGGGCCGCGATGCCGGGATTGAGCGCCAGCGCTGCCTCCACCACGCCGGTCGTGTGGCCGAGGTGCCGGTAGCACAGCAGATCGAGCGTGTCGCCCTGTTCGGCGCGGACCTGCATCAGATCAACTCCACCGTGGTGCGGCCGACGCCCAGCATGTCCCGGATGGCCCAGCGCCCGTCGCGCCGGTAGTCATCGGCGGTCTCGACCAGGTTGTCCGCCTTGCGTTCGCCGGCCCCGGTGGTGTCGAAGTCCCGGTACCGCTCGGCCAGCTCGGCCTTGATGAAGCTGTAGACCGCACGCAGGTAGCGAGCCACCTGGACGCTCTCTCCGTTGACCTTGGACGCGGGCACGTCGCCGAGCGATGGCCGCTCCTGCGCCAGCTGCAGCGCCTTCCACTCGGCCAGCTCGGCATTGACAGCGATCACCGCGTTGATGGCGGCGTGCAGCAAGCGCTCCGGCGTGATGGAGCCGTCGAGGCGAACTGCCTTGCGGGCCTTGTCGAGATCGATGTCCGGAAACCAGCCATCGTTCTCGACCCTGGTATCAGCCGCGGGCGTGGAAGAAGGGGCGAGGGATACAAAGCTCATGGCGGTCCTGGAAAAGACGGCGGTGGCCGAGCGTCATGTGGGAGGGAAAGGAAACCCATCACAATCCGCTCGGGCCGCCGTGCGCCGGGGTGGTGCTCGGGTCAGCCGGGCGGGCTGGAATCCTGTTTCTCGGTGTCGGTCGAGCCAGCTTCGCCCGCCGGCGCAGCGTTGCCTTCGGGCGGGCTTTCCGGGCCGATGTCGGCCGGCTTGCTGTCCTTCAACCGGCGCTCCAGCCGCTCGATGTCCTTCTTCACGCCGACGCCCTCGAATAGCTCCAGGGCGCGGCGCAGCGCCACGATAGCAATCTCGGCACGGTCCAGGGCCACCTGGCTGATGTCGGTGTCGCCGCCGTTCACCTTGCCGAGCTGCGCGTAGCCGAATGCCTTGAAGAGCTTGGCGCGCGCCTGGTCGGGCGCGTCGAAGTCCTGCGTCAGCTCGCCGACCTTCGCGAGGATCTCGGGCGCTGGCTCTGCCGGGATCTTGCCGGCCAAGTAGGCGCCGGGAATCTCGTCGAGCAGCATCGTGGCCAGGTTGCGGTCGTACTGGTCGGGCAGCTTCAGGTTGTGCCGCAGCGCGTAGGCAGCAATGTCCAGCGCGCGGGCGAAGTCGCCGACGTCGATGTACCACACCAACACCGTGGTGAGCACGTTGTCCTGGGCGCCGTTGCCGGCGGCCAGCACGCCGTTGACCCACTCGTCATAGACCGGCAGGATCTCGCGCTTGACCTTGATCTTTTGCTCGATCGACTGGATTGCCTTCAGGCGGCGGCGATGCTCGATGAGCTGCGCCATCATCAGGTCGTAGGCACTGCCTTCCATCTCGGATTCGGGCTCGGCGTGCGCAGCAGCGAGTTCTGCGCGCACGCGGGCCTGATGGCGCAGTGCGGGGCTCAGTTTCGACATAGTCGGTCGCTTCCCGTCAGACGGCTTCGATGTTGTCGATCATCGCGGACAGACCGTAGTCCTCGACCACATAGGCATCGTTCGAGGACTCGTAGTTCTCGATGCGATCGCGCTTCGGGTTGTCTTCAATCATGCGGCGGCGCGCACCCGTCTGCCAGTAGATCGACAGATTGTCATAGCGGGTAATGAGCACCGCGTTCTCGGGGAAGTAGGGCACGGTGGCCGCAGGCAGGCCGCCGACGCGCTTGGTACTGATGATGATGTCGCTCGCCAGCTTCTCGGTTGGCGCGGTCGTGTCGTTGACCAACGGGAAATATTTGTCATGCAGCAGATTCCGCCCGACGATGGCAACGAGAGCCGTGTCGTTGCGGTACCAAGGGTCTAGCAACTGCACGGCGTCGAAGACAGCGGCGTCGAGGTTTTTGTAATCTCCCGCTGCACCGATGCGTACCTTGCCGGCCACGCTGCCTTCGTCCATCACGCGATCCGGTGCGTGCGTGCGCATCTTCTGCAGCCAGCCGATGTTGACATCCTGCAGCAGCGGGTTCGTGGCCGGGTTCGTGGTTTGCGCGACACTCGTGCCGTTGAAGCCGACGACGATGCGATCCAACGCCTGGCGCTTGATGATGATGTCGCGTACGCGGGCCTGGAAGTCCTTAAACTTGGCCCAGGCATCAAGCGTTGCGTACTTGATGGACGTGTCGTAGTTGGTCTTCTCGCAACGATACCGATCCGGCGACAGGCCGATCAGATCCCGTGGCTGGCGATCGGCATTGTCCGTGTTAGTTCGGCTCGCGATCGGGCCCGAGATGCCCAGGCCAAGTTTTTCGCTCTCCTGCTCGGTGACACCGATGATGTTGATGCGCCCAAGGAAATCGCTCGATTCCTGGATGCGGGTCTCCAGCGTTTGCTGGACGGTCGGCGTGACGCTAAAAGTCTTCGCGGCGCTCGGTACGCTGTTCAGTTCGGCGATGCGTGCCGTGAGTTCGTTGTAGGCAACGCGGGTATCGTTCTGCATGGTGGTTCCTCGATCGATGCTGATTGGGTGGGGCGGGCTGACCGGAATCAGCAGTCGGTTTTCTCGGCGCCATCGCCCCCGGTCGCAGGCGGGCGCTTGGAGTGCTTGTTGGCGTCGGTCTTGTCAAGCGTGTCGCGCAGCGCCTTGAGATCGTCGGCGGTGGTCTTGTGCTGGGCCTCCAGGTCGGAGTACTGCTTTTGCAGCTTGGCAAGTGATGCGTCGGTGGTCTTTGCCTGTTTGCTGAACTCCTCGACGACGAGTTCGATGGCTTCCGTCAGCTCGCCGGTGCGAGCATCGTCGGAGCGGCTCTTGCGACCGAACATCTGCTTAACCTTGTCGAGGATGCCAGTCTTAAAAGCTTCGCGGTCCCCATCGCTGTCATCGACCTCTTCGAACTCCAGGTCAGTTTCGACAGCGACAGAGAAGAGGTTTTCCTTGGACTGCTTGCGCGAGGCAAACGGGCTGGCGTCGGGTTGCTTCGCCGCGAATGACAGCACCTCGGTGCCCAGGCTGGCGGGCGAGTCGGTGACACCCAGGCCGATCAGATATGCCTCGCCGGTCTTCGCAAAGTTCGTGTCGATCTCGATCGAGGTATAGATCTTCTGGCGCGCCTTGTTCATGGCGATCAGATCGTCGGTCGGTTCGATGCTAGCGAAGAGGGCCAGCTTGTTGTCTTCAACCTTGCGGGATTCGACCGCGACCACATCGCCGTAGGCTCGGAAGGAGCTTTCCGGATGGATGCCGCGCAGGTGTTCGAGCCAGATGCGCGCGCCATACTTCTTGGGGTCGAAGTTCTTGGCCATCTGCTCGATCCAGCTGCGTTCGATGTTGCGGCCATCGGTCGTTGCGCCCTCGGTTGCAACGCGGAAGGATTTGCTCTTGAATTTCTTCGTCATCTTGGCCTCTGGGTCGTTGGCGGAACAATGGAATGCGCTCATGGTCGGCGTGTGCCAAGCATCGTTCAATGAGCCATAGGTTTGCTGGGGGCGAGCAAACCTCAGCTGGTCTCGCCCGCGCGCGAGGGACGCTTACCCTCTCGGCATGCTCGACACCGCCGACGAAGTCCCGACCCTAGACCCGAGGTTGTCCGCCAAGGCCCAAGCGCGCAGCCTGTACTGGCAGGGCTGGCGGGTGTCCTATATCGCCAAGCACTTGGGTATTGCCCGCTCCACGGTTCAGGCGTGGAAGGATGCAGAAGAGTGGGATAAGGCGACCCCGATCCACCGTGTGGAATCTGCACTGGAAGCGCGCCTGGTGCAGTTGATCTCGAAGGACGCGAAGACGGGTGGTGACTTCAAAGAAATTGATCTGCTAGGCCGGCAGATCGAGCGCATTGCCCGCGTTCACAAGTATTCGGACTCCGGCAGAGAGGCGGATCTCAATCCGAACATTGACGCGCGCAACGCGGGGCCGAAACGCCGGCCGCTGCGCAATGACTTCACGGAAGAGCAGGTCGAGAAGCTGGAAGAGGCGTTCAATGACTCGCTCTTTGAATACCAGAAGGTGTGGTTTCGCAACGGTGAGAAGCGCACGCGCATCATCGTTAAGTCGCGGCAGATCGGTGCAACCTGGTACTTCGCACGCGAGGCGCTGCTCGATGCCATCAAGACGGGGCGCAACCAGATCTTCCTGTCGGCCAGCAAGAAGCAGGCACACGTCTTTAAGAACTACATCACCCGCTTCGCCTTTGAGGCGACGGGGGTGAAGCTCTCGGGAGATCCCATCGTCTTGGCCAACGGTGCCGAGCTGAATTTCCTCGGCACGAATGCGCTGACGGCGCAGGGCTACCACGGAAACTTCTACTTCGACGAGTTCTTCTGGACGCACCAATTTGAGGCGCTCAACAAGGTCGCGTCGGCGATGGCGTCGCAAAAGCAGTACCGCAAGACCTATTTCTCGACGCCATCGAGCATGCAGCACCAGGCGTACGCCTTGTGGAGCGGCGAGCGCTTCAATAAGAAGCGTCCGAAGGATCAGCGCATCGAGCTGGATCTCTCGCACAAGCGTCTGTCGAGCGGCTTCACAGGCGAGGACAAGATCTGGCGCTTGATCTGCAACCTGTTGGATGCAGAGCGCGGCGGCTGCGACCTCTTCGACATCGATGAGCTGCGGTTTGAGTACACCCCGGAAGAGTTCGCCAATCTGTTCATGTGCGAGTTCATCGACGACACGGCGTCGATCTTCCCGCTGGCCGAGCTGCAGCGCTGCATGGTCGATTCATGGGAGACCTGGACAGACATCAAGCCGTACGCACGGCGGCCCTATGGCAATCGCCCCGTATGGATTGGGTACGACCCATCCTATACCGGTGACACGGCCGGCTGCGTGGTCGTGGCGCCACCGACAAGGCCCGGCGGCAAGTTCCGGATCCTGGAGCATCACCAGTTCCGCGGCATGGACTTTGCAGCCCAGGCGGACGCCATCCAGAAACTGACTGAGCGCTATAACGTGGCGTACATCGGGATCGACTCGACAGGGATGGGGCAGGGCGTGCTGCAGCTGGTGCGGCAGTTCTTCCCGGCCGTGCGCGAGTACCAGTACTCGGTGGATGTGAAGACGCGCCTCGTGCTTAAGGCAAAGGACGTAATCGCGAAAGGACGCCTTGAATTCGATGCCGGTGCAACCGAGATCGCGCATGCCTTTCTGACTATCCGCAAGACGCTTACCGCGAGCGGCCGCAATGTCACCTATGACGCTAGCCGCACTGAAGTCACTGGCCATGCTGACCTGGCGTGGGCGGTGATGCACGCACTGGACAACGAGCCCCTGGAGGGCGCCACGCCGCAGAATCGCGGCATTATGGAGATCATGTGATGGAACCCGCAATCGATACCGCACCGGAGGGCGCTGGCGCGGCGACCGGTCGCATGGAAGCCTTCACCTTTGGCGATCCCGAGCCGGTGATGGACAAGCGCGAGATCCTCGACTACATCGAGTGCTGGAATAACGGGAAGTGGTACGAGACACCGGTCAGCCTGGACGGCCTGGCGAAGTCGTTCCGCGCCAGCCCGCACCACAGCTCATCGATCTACTTCAAACGCAACATCCTAGCGTCGACCTTCATCCCGCACCCGCTGCTGCCGCGCGGGGTCTTCGGGGCCATGGCGCTGGACTATCTCACCTTCGGCAACGGCTACCTGGAGCGACGTACCAGCGCAACTGGCCGCACACTGCCGTTGCTGCATTCCCTGGCCAAGTACACCAGGCGAGGGGCCGACCTGGATACCTATTGGTTTGTGCGTGGCTGGCGAGACGAGCACCAGTTCCCGCCTGGCCAGGTGTTCCATCTGCGTGAGCCCGACATCAACCAGGAAATCTACGGCGTGCCGGAATACATGAGCGCGCTGCAGGCAGCCTGGCTAAATGAGTCCGCAACCCTATTCCGGCGCAAGTACTACAACAACGGGAGCCATGCCGGTTTCATCCTGTACATCTGCGATCCGGCACAAAACGAAGAGGACATTAGCAATATCCGTACAGCGCTGAAAGGAGCCAAGGGGCCGGGAAATTTCCGTAACCTGTTCCTGTACTCGCCCAATGGCAAGAAGGACGGGGTGCAGCTGATCCCCGTGTCCGAGGTGGCTGCCAAGGACGATTTCTTCAACATCAAGGGGGCGAGCCGCGACGACGTGCTGGCAGCCCACCGGATCCCGCCGCAGCTGCTCGGCGTGGTGCCGAGTAATACCGGCGGCTTTGGCGCCGTGGTGCCGGCCGCCCAGGTTTTCGCTCGCAATGAGATCCAGCCACTGCAGGACCGCTTCCGCGAGATCAACGATTGGCTGGGCCAGATGGTGGTCGACTTCGAGCCCTATGAGGTGGGTGTCAGCCAGGAGGCCCCGCCGATCGGCATGGTCTGAGCCTGCCGCCCTGTACCAATCCCAGCCGCCTCCGGGCGGCTTTCTTGTCGGCGGCGTCCGCCGGCAGAAATAGCCGACTGACCCCTCGCAACCACTTCCCCCGCAGTCATCCCCCCGTTCCGCCTTGCGGACGACGCCCGCCAGCCCCGCGGCACGCAGCCTGCGCCCATCCACCGAAGCGCTCCGAACATAAGCGCAATTTTGACGCTTATGCTCAAAAAATAGGCAAAAATGCCCAAAACATCACACACAAGATGCTGGCGCGCAGACACGACCCCGCCGCGCCTGCGGGCTAAAAGGGTCTCTTTTGCCAGGTCTGCCAGGATGCGGCCGGGCTAGGCCCGGCCTGGGGCCGCTGGCGATCGGCGCGATGAAGAATCTGACGAGATTTGCCAAGTTCTGCGCGCTGTGGCCAGTGGCAAGCGGGTCCGGCGCGGGGCAGATGGAAGCGGCGGCGGAGAGGGCAGGGCTGGCGACTGTTTTCCCAGGCGGCCTCCGGAAAAAGGTAATCTGGGTAACTGGGCCCAGAAATCGGTCGTAAGTGATTGATTTTAAATGACAAAAAAATTACCCATAAAAGGTAATCTAGGGTAATCCAAAAGGTAATTTCCTGCTAAGTCATTGATTTATAAGGGATCGACAAAGAGGCGAAATCACCTTTCACAAAGGTAACCACATCACCTTTTGGTTACCCAAAAATTACCTTTTGCTCGAAACCCGCAAAGCCTTGTCCCACAACGGTTTCCGGGCGATTCTGCGATACAGATTACCAAGATTACCTTTTTCCGGAGGCCAACTTTATTTTTGCCATGAGGGCGGGATTGTGAATTGAGCAGCATATTTCGCTCGTGTTCCTACCACTTCTGACTCCATGCCATGCGCGGCCGCCGGCTGCAGTCGGCAGCCGCGCAGCAGAGGCAACGCCGTTGCCCGATTTCCCTCATTCGGGTGATTCACGCCACCGGTCTTTCCTGCCAGAGTTTTCGCTGACCGGCTGGCTTCCCTTAGCGATCCGGTCTGCGACGTCGGCCACACAGCGTTTGGGTGTGGCCTCTTTTTTGCGGAGGCAAGGGGCGCGACGCCTCGACTCTGCGTAAAGATCAAGCTGCGTTCTGCGCGATCGGAAGGGGCTGCCGGTCAACCTCGTGGTCGGCGAGATGTCGCAAGCCGTCCAGGTAGTCCGCCCAGCGCTGCATCATCTCCTTGCGTTGTGGCAGGTGGGTGGTTCGGTTGTAGGCCCGACCTAGCGGATCTCTGACCGTGTGCGCGAGCTGCGCCTCGATGATGTGCGCGGGCACGCTGAGCACCTCATCAAGGATTGTTCGTGCCATCGCACGGAAGCCGTGACCGGTCATAGTCTCGTTGTCGTATCCGAGCCTGCGCAGCGCGGCGTTGACCGTGTTGTCGCTCATCGGGCGAGCTGAGGTCCGGACGCTTGGGAAGAGGTATCGGCCGCGGCCGGTCAGCGCCTGTAGTTCGCGCAGGATGGAAATGGCTTGTGAGGAAAGCGGCACGAGGTGGTCTGCCCCTGCAGCTTTTGCTGCTTTCGTTCGCTTCATACGAGCGGCGGGAATTGCCCACATGCCCCCGTCGAAGTCGAACTCGCTCCATTCGGCCAAGCGTAGTTCGCCTGGGCGCTGGAATACGAGCGGCGACAGTCTCAGGGCACACAGTACTGGAAAGGTGCCCGTGTAGCCGTCGATGGCGCGGAGCAGCTCCCCAACGGCAGTGGGGTCCGTAATGGCTGCGAAATGCTGCTTTTGAACTGGCGCAAGCGCGCCACGGAGGTCCGCAGTAATGTCTCGCTCTGCGCGGCCAGTCGCCACCGCGTACCGCATTACCTGGCCAACGTTTTCTCGAAGGCGATGGGCCGTCTCCAACTTGCCGCGAGTTTCTACCCGACGCAGGATGGCCAGCACGTCGACGGGCTGCAGTCGGATGATAGGTTTTGGGCCGAGCCACGGGAATGCATAAAGGACCAGGCGCCGCAAGATCTTCTCGGCATAGCCAGTCGACCAGGTCGGGGCATACCGTGCATGCCATTCTCGAGCCACTGCCTCGAAGCTGTTTTCCGCGTTTAACAGCAAGGTCCGCTTCTCAGCCTTCCGTGCTTCGCCTGGATCAATGCCGGCGGCCAGCTTCTGTCGAGCATCATCACGTTTGCGGCGTGCTTCGGCCAAGGACACGGTGGGATAAACACCCAGGGCGAGCTTTTTTTCCTTGCCGGCAAACCGATACTTGAGCCGCCAGTATTTCGAGCCGGAGGGGGTCACCTCCAAGTACATGCCTGCCGCATCGGCCAGCCGATATGGTTTTTCCCTGGGGGCGGCCTTGCGGGCCTCTGCGTCCGTCAACGGCATCGTTCGATCGACCTTTGGGGGCATCGATCTCGGGCCGGCGGAATAGGCCACCAGATGTGCCCCCAGAATTGTTTGGATCCGGGTGCATCCGATGGTACTTGATTGGAAAACAAAAAACCCGCCAAGCCTTGAGCTATAGCGGGTTTCTGTACTTGGTTGAACCAAGGGAAATTAGGCGATGGTGCCGAAGAGAGGAATCGAACCCCCGACCTTCTCATTACGAATGAGCTGCTCTACCGACTGAGCTACTTCGGCAACATGTTCCGGCGATCTGGAACAGCCCGCAATAGTAGCAGCGTTTTCCGGCCTTGTGAAGCCCTTTTGTGTCGCCGGTGCCATCCGGCGCCGGCACGAAAAACGGGGCGCGGGGCACCCCGTTTCAGGCAAGTCCGGCTGCGATCAGGCCTTGGCTTGCGCTTCCTGGTGGTAGCGCGTGACGCGCTCCACCTCGTTCTTCGAGCCCAGGATCACCGACACGCGCTGGTGCAGCTTGGTCGGCTGCACGTCGAGGATGCGCTGCTCGCCGTTGGTGGCGGCGCCGCCGGCCTGCTCGACCAGCATCGCCATCGGGTTGGCTTCGTACATCAGGCGCAGCTTGCCGGGCTTTTCCGGCTCGCGCTTGTCCCACGGGTACATGAAGATGCCGCCGCGGGTCAGGATGCGGTGCACGTCGGCGACCATCGATGCCACCCAGCGCATGTTGAAGTTCTTGCCGCGCGGGCCTTCGTCGCCGGCCAGGCACTCGTCGATGTACTTGCGCACCGGCGGGGCCCAGTGGCGCATGTTCGACATGTTGATGGCGAATTCCTTGGTGTCTTCCGGAATCGTGACGTTGGACTGGGTCAGCACGAAGCTGCCGGCCTCGCGGTCGAGCGTGAACATGTGCACGCCGTTGCCGACCGTCAGCACCAGCGTGGTCTGCGGGCCGTACACGGCATAGCCGGCGGCGACCTGGTGCGTGCCGGGCTGCAGGAAGTCGGCCTCGGTCACGGTCTGGCCGGGCTTGGGCATGTGCAGCACCGAGAAGATGGTACCGATCGAGACGTTGACGTCGATGTTCGACGAGCCGTCGAGCGGGTCGAACATCAGCAGGTATTCGCCCTTCGGGTAGCGGTTGGGAATCTCGTAGAACGATTCCATTTCTTCCGACGCCATCGCGGCCAGGTGGCCGCCCCATTCGTTGGCGTCGAGCAGCACTTCATTGGCGATCACGTCCAGCTTCTGCTGGGTTTCGCCCTGGACGTTGCCGGTGCCGGCCGAGCCCAGCACGCCGGCGAGGGCGCCCTTGCTGACGGCGTTGGAAATGGCCTTGCAGGCGCGCGCGACCACTTCGATCAGCAGCCGCAGTTCGGGCTGGATGGTGTTGTGCTTGCGCTGTTCCTCGACCAGGTAGCGGGTCAGGCTGATGCGAGTCATGGTTGGTTCTCCTTGGATGGCCGCAATTCTACATGCCCGGCCGCGCCGGGGCCGGGCATCGGGGGCGTGGGCCGGTCGCGCTCAGCCGGCCAGCGCCTTGCCGACGATCTCGCGCACGTCGCGCGACAGCGTGCTGCACGCGGCGACGCGTTCCAGCTCGGCGCGCATGCGGTCGCGCAACGCCAGTTCGTACTTCTGCCAGCGGTCCATCACCCGCGCCAGGCGCGCCGCCACCTGCGGGTTGATGGCGTCGAGCGCCAGCACCTGGTCGGCCCAGAAGCGGTAGCCCGAGCCGTCTTCGGCGTGGAACTGCGCCGGGTTGCCGGAGCAGAAGCTGAAGATCAGCGAGCGCGCGCGGTTGGGGTTGCGCAGGTTGAAGGCGGGATGCTCCATCAGTGCGCGCACGGTGTCGATGGTGCGCTTGCCGGCGTGCGGGCCCACCTCGCCCCGCTGCATGCCCTGCAGCGAGAACCATTTGTCGATCACCAGCGCGTCGTCTTCGAAGCGCTGGTAGAAGTCCGCCAGCGCATGCTCGCGGCCGGGCGCGAAGCTGTTGACCAGCGCCGACAGCGCGGCGAAGCGGTCGGTCATGTTGTCGGCATTCTGGTACTGCTGGTCGGCCAGCGCCTGCATCGCGGGGTCGCCGCTGTCGGCCAGGTAGCCGAGCGCGAGGTTGCGCAGCGCGCGCTTCGCCGCCGAGGCGGCATCGGGCGAATACGGGCCGGGCGTGGCATTGGCTTCGTAGGCGGCCAGCCAGTCTGCCTGCAGCGCGCGCGCCAGGCCTTCGCGCATGAACTGGCGGGCGCGGTGGATGGCGGCGGGATCGGCCACGCCCATGCGCTCGGCCAGGTAGGCCTCGGCCGGCAGTACCAGCGCCTGCTCGCGGAAGGCGGGGTTGAGCGTGTCGTCGGTCAGCACCGCGCGCATGGCGCGGACCAGCGCCGGATCGAGCCTGAGCTCGCGCCCGGCCTGCACGTCGGCGACCAGCTGCAGCAGCGCGCGCGTGGCCAGGCGCTGGCCGGCTTCCCAGCGGTTGAAGGCGTCGCTGTCGTGCGACAGCTGGAAGGTCAGCTGCGCGTCGGTGTACTCGGCATCGACGATCACCGGCGCGGAGAAATTGCGCAGCAGCGACGGCAGCGGGGCCTCGGCGCCGCGCGGCAGGTTGATGAAGCGGAAGCTCTGCTCGGCCTGCGTGAAGTCGAGCACGCGCGTGGTGCCGGCGGGCGCGCTTTCGCCTTCGAGCTGCAGCGGCAGGTCGTTGCCGTCGGCGCCCAGCAGGCCGAGTGCGAACGGGATATGGAAGGGCTGCTTGTCGGGCGTGCCGGCGCGGGTCTCGATGCCGACCTTGGGGCAGCGTTGCGTCAGCGTCAGCGTCAGGCTGCCGTCGTCGCCGTTCCACGCAGTGCGCGCGGTCACCACCGGCGTGCCGGCCTGGCTGTACCACAGCCCGAACTGGCTCAGGTCGCGGCCGTTGGCATCGGCCATGGCGGCGCGGAAGTCGTCGCAGGTCACGGCCTGGCCGTCGTGGCGCTGGAAGTACAGGTCCATGCCCTTGCGGAAGCCTTCGCGGCCCAGCAGGGTCTGGTACATGCGCACCACCTCGGCGCCTTTCTCATACACGGTGACGGTGTAGAAGTTGTTGATCTCTTCGTAGCTGTCGGGGCGCACCGGATGCGCCATCGGGCCGGCGTCCTCGGGGAACTGCACCTGGCGCAGCACGCGCACGTCCTCGATGCGCTTGACCGCGCGGCCCGATTCCGAGCCCATCATGTCGGCCGAGAACTCCTGGTCGCGGAACACCGTCAGGCCTTCCTTCAGCGACAGCTGGAACCAGTCGCGGCAGGTCACGCGATTGCCGGTCCAGTTGTGGAAGTACTCGTGGCCGACCACCGCCTCGATATTGGCGAAGTCGGTGTCGGTCGCGGTTTCCGCGTTGGCCAGCACGTACTTGGTATTGAAGATGTTCAGGCCCTTGTTCTCCATCGCGCCCATGTTGAAGTCGCCGACGGCGACGATCATGAAGCGGTCGAGATCGAGCTCCAGGCCGAAGCGCTGCTCGTCCCAGCGGATCGAATGGACCAGCGAATCCATCGCGTGGCGGGTCTTGTCGAGGTCGCGCGGCTCGCCCCACACCTGCAGCAGCTTGTCCTTGCCGGAGGCGGACTGGATCCGTTGCTCGATGCATTCGAGCTTGCCCGCGACCAGCGCGAACAGGTACGACGGCTTGGGGAACGGGTCTTCCCACACGGCCTCGTGGCGGCCGTCGGGCAGTTCGCGCTGGCTTACCAGGTTGCCGTTGGACAGCAGCACCGGATAGGCGGCGCGGTCGGCGCGCAGCGTGACGCGGTAGGTCGCCATCACGTCGGGGCGGTCGAGGAAATAGGTGATGCGGCGGAACCCTTCGGCCTCGCACTGGGTGAAGAAGTTGCCGTTGGAGACATAGAGCCCCGACAGCGTGGTGTTGGCCGCAGGCTGGCACGCGGTGGTGATCTCCAGCGTGCCCTGCGCCGGCAGGCCGGGCAGCGTCAGCGTGCCGCCGTCCTGGGTGGCGTTGGCCACCGGCTTGCCGTCCAGGCTGACGCCGATCAGTTCGAGTTCTTCGCCGGCCAGCACCAGCGGCGCGTCGGGCGCGCCGGCGGTGCGCGCGAAGCGCAGCGTGCTGGTGACCACGGTGCGCTGGGGATCGAGCTCGAGCACCAGCGCGGCGTGGTCGATGGCGAACGGCGGCGGGGTATAGTCCTTGCGATAGACGGTAACGGGCGTGTCGGTGCGCAGCATGAGGGATCCTGTCTTCGGAAGACCGTTAGGAAAAGGGACGGCCGGGGCGGCCACGCGCGTGCAGGCAAAGCATGGCGCTGAAGTCCTCATTGTAGCCAAGGGGTCGGGGCGCGGTCTGGCGGGCGCCGCACCAAGCGGGCGCGGGGAATTCCGCGGCGCCGGCGTGGTCTCAGAGACACGCAGGGTTTCAGTAGACAGAAGAGCGAGGTAGCACTATGTGGCAGCGCGCAGGCGGTGTCGACGATGAAGGGGCAGCGGGCCGGTGGGCCGGGCTGCGCAGGGTATGGGGCGCGCTGGCGTTGCTGGCAGGGCTGTTGTTGACGGGGTGCGCCACCACCGTGACCACCGATGTCACGGCGTTCCGCCAGCCCGGCTGGCAAAACGATGCGCCGCGCACCTACAGCTTCGAGCGCAGCGCCGAGCAGGCCGCGCAGCTCGACCGGCAGACCTATGAGCAGTGGCTGGCGGCGGCGCTGGCGGGCGTCGGCTTCGAGCAGGTGCCGGCCCGGCAGGCGCGCTATCTGGTCAGCATGGACTATGACTCCGCACCGGGGCTGGTGCGCGTGGCCGAGACGGTCTATCCGGACCCGTGGTACGGCCCCTGGGGCCCGTACTGGGGCCCGGGCTACTACCGGCCATGGGGTCCCTGGGGGCCATGGGGCCCGTGGGGTCCGGGCTACTGGCCGCCGCAGACGGTGGTGCGCGACGTGCCGGTGACATTCTCCAGCCTGCGGGTGTATTTCAAGGATGCGGCCAGCGGCAAGCGGGTTTACCAGGTCACCGCGCAGAACCAGGCCGAGAACGCCAGCCTGCCGACGATGATGCCGTACCTGATCCGCAGCGCCTTCACCGACTTTCCTTCCGACAGCGGCCGTCCGCGCCGCGTGACGCTGGAGGTGGAGAAGAACGCCAAGTAGCGCGACCGCCATCAGCCGTCACCGGCCGTCCCAGGCCCGGCAGTGCAATGCGTGCGGATGCATGCAGGAGCATGCTTCTGCACCGCCATTGCATACCCAATGGTAAAAGCTGTTTAACGGGCAGAAACCGCGCAAAATGCGGCCTGCGGGCGTGCCGCGGTGGTACTTTGCGCGGGCGCGTGGGCTAGAATAGCTGCTCGATTTTTCCGGCCTGGCTGCCGGAGTCGTCAGTTTCGCTGCCAGAGCTTGTCCTTCGCTGCCGGCTTGTCGCTTGAGCCGGGCCGAACCATGGCGGGAGAGGGGCGCTTCCGGTCCGGGCCATTTTCCGGACGAGCCAATGAGCAGCAAGACCAGCGGTGATGCACCGCAACATGCCCCGAACAGTCCTGAAGCGCAGCTGCGCCTCGCCGCGCTGGAATACCACCGCAGCCCGACCAAGGGCAAGATCCAGGTCACCGCGACCAAGGCGCTGTCCAACCAGCGCGACCTGTCGCTGGCCTACTCGCCGGGCGTAGCCTACGCCTGCGAGGAAATCGCCAAGGATCCCGCCACCGCCGCCGAGTACACTTCGCGCGCCAACCTGGTAGCCGTGGTCACCAACGGCACCGCCGTGCTCGGCCTGGGCGACATCGGCCCGCTGGCCGGCAAGCCGGTGATGGAGGGCAAGGGCTGCCTGTTCAAGAAGTTCGCCGGCATCGACGTGTTCGACATCGAGCTCGACGCGCGCGACCCGGACAAGATCGTCGAGATCGTCGCCGCGCTCGAGCCCACGCTGGGCGGCGTCAACCTGGAAGACATCAAGGCGCCCGAGTGCTTCTACATCGAGCAGAAGCTGCGCGAGCGCATGAATATTCCGGTGTTCCATGACGACCAGCACGGCACCGCGATCATCTCGGCGGCAGCGCTGCTGAACGGCCTGAAGGTGGTCGGCAAGGATATCGCCAAGGTGAAGATGGCGGTGTCGGGCGCAGGCGCTGCCGCGATCGCCTGCCTGGACACCATGGTCAGCCTCGGCGTGAAGCGCGAGAACATCTCGGTGGTCGATTCCAAGGGCGTGATCTATGTGGGCCGCGACGCCAACATGGAAGCCAACAAGGCCCGCTACGCGCAAGACACCTCGGCGCGCACGCTGGCCGATATCGTCAAGGGCGCCGACGTCTTCCTGGGCTGCTCGACCGCCGGCGTGCTGACCGGCGAGATGGTCAAGACCATGGCCGACCAGCCGATCATCCTGGCGCTGGCCAACCCCGAGCCCGAGATCCGCCCGGAAGTGGCCAAGGCCGCGCGCCCGGACTGCATCATCGCCACCGGCCGTTCGGACTACCCGAACCAGGTCAACAACGTGCTGTGCTTCCCGTACATCTTCCGCGGCGCGCTCGATTGCGGCGCGACCAAGATCACGGAAGCGATGAAGCTGGCCTGCGTCAAGGCCATCGCCGAGCTGGCCGAAGCCGAGCTGAACGATGCCGTGGCCGCGGCCTACGGCGGCCGCGAGCTGAAGTTCGGCCCCGACTACATCATCCCGACGCCGTTCGACCAGCGCCTGATCGAGAAGATCGCCCCCGCGGTCGCCAAGGCCGCCGAAGAATCCGGCGTGGCCACGCGCCCGATCAAGGACCTGGAGGCGTACCGCCAGCAGCTGTCGACCTACGTCTACCACACCGGCCTGATCATGAAGCCGGTGTTCTCGGCCGCCAAGGCCGCGCCCAAGCGCGTGGCCTATGCCGAGGGCGAGGAAGAGCGCGTGCTGCGCGCGGTGCAGTCGGTGGTCGACGAAGGCCTGGCGCGTCCGATCCTGATCGGCCGCCCGCACGTGATCCAGATGCGCATCGACAAGGCCGGCCTGCGCCTGAAGCCGGGCGTGGACTTCGAGCTGATCAACCCCGAGGACGATCCGCGCTACCGCGCCTACCACGAGGCCTACCACGCGCTGCGCGGCCGCGATGGCGTGACCCCGGACATGGCCAAGGTGGCGCTGCGCCGCTCCAACACGCTGATCGGCACCATGCTGATGCATATGGGCGATGCCGACGCGCTGCTGTGCGGCACCGTGGGCCGCTTCGAGGCCCACCTCGAGCACGTGCGCGACGTGATCGGCCTGGCGCCGGGCGCGCATGTGTTCGCCGCGATGAACGCGCTGATGCTGGAGAAGTACACGCTGTTCATCACCGACACCTTCGTCAATGACGACCCCAGCGCGGAACAGCTGGCGGCGATCACCCAGCTGGCCGCGGAAGAGATCGCGCGCTTCGGCCTGCAGCCCAAGGTGGCGCTGATGTCGCACTCGATGTTCGGCTCGTCGACGCGGCCGTCGGCGCGCAAGATGCGCGAGGCCGCGCAGATCCTCGAACGCGAGGCGCCGCACCTGGAAGTCGAAGGCGAGATGCAGGGCGATGCCGCGCTGGTCGAGGACGTGCGCCGCCACTTCCTGCCGTCGACCAAGCTGGCCGGCAGCGCCAACCTGCTGGTGATGCCGACGCTGGACGCCGCCAACATTGCCTTCAACCTGCTCAAGATCACGGGCGGCCAAGGCGTGACGGTGGGCCCGATCCTGCTGGGCGCGGCCAAGCCGGTGCACATCCTGAACCCGCAGGCCACCACGCGACGGATCGTCAATATGACGGCCGTTGCCGTGGCCGAGTGCAACGCGGTGCGCTGATCCGCTGCGTAGTGTCCGCCAAGCAAAAGGCCGGGTCGCGATGACCCGGCCTTTTTGTTTGTTGCCCCGCCGCATTCGCGCGGCCAGGGGCGGTTGGGGTGGTGCTTATTGCAGCACGTTGTACTGCTCGCGCATGACCACGATTATGGATTTTGCCGCGGCCAGCTGGTGGCCCAGGTTGTCGACGGACTCCTGCGGGAAATCGACCTCGGCGCTCCAGTTGCATCCGGTATGGTCAGGCTGGTGCATTCGCACCGCGTGCAGTTCGCATTCGCCGCACTCGGGGTTGTTGTCGAGGCACTGGTTCAGGATGGCCATCAGTTCAGACCGGGTCTTCGCGTAGCGCCGCATGTGTCACCTCGCTGTCATGGGTTTATGAGGCTTGGAACACCAATCTAGGAAGCGCGCCGGGGCCAAGCCAATTGAATCCGCCTATGGAGCGGCAGCTTTCCATCTGGCGCGGGGCCGGGTTCGGCGTGGCGCAGCGCAGCATTGCCAGGCGGCTGGCGTGACGCGCGCGGCGCCTGTCTTGCCATGAAAAAGCCCGCCGGAAAGGCGGGCTCCAGTGCTGCGGTGACGCGCTCAGCGCATCAGAACTTGTGGCGCACGCCCACGCCGAAGGTATCGCCGTGCTCGATGCCGGTGATCTTGTCGTAGTAGTAGGCGGCGTACACGTCGGTGCGCTTGGACAGGTTGTAGTCGTAGGCGACGGCAAAGGTATTGCGCTTGAAGTCTCCCAGCGAGTTGTCGACCTTGCCGTAGGCGTACGACGCCAGCAGGTTGCCGGCACCGATCGGCACCGAGGCGCCGAACTGGCCGTCGATGTGCTTGATGTCGCCCGACGGCGCGGTGGTGGCGCGGGTCTTGATGTACTGGCCCTGCGCGAACAGCTTGACCACCTTGAAGTCATAGGACAGGCCGATCTGCGCGGCGTCCTGGCGCGACAGGCCGATGTCGGACATGTCGGTCGGCACGCTGTTGAAGCGCACCTGCTGGTAGGCCACGGTCGCGGCGAACGGGCCGTTGAAGTACAGCACGTTGCCGCCGAACTTCTGCTTGCCCGCGGCGCCCGGCTGCTCGCCGAAGCCGTAGATGAAGTTGGCGGTCAGGCCGCCGAAGTTCGGCGTGCTGTACACCACCGAGTTGTTCCAGCCCGAATCGCCGATGATGCCGGGATCGGCGACGGCGCCGCTGACCGCGCCGAAGTAGGTGTGGAAGATCGTCGGCGAGAACACGTACGAGTCGACCAGCGGGTTGAACAGGATGGTCGAAATGAAGTACGGCGTGGTGTTGCGGCCCAGCTTGATGGTGCCGGCCTTGTCGTTCTGCAGGCCGACATAGGCGTTGCGGCTGAACATCGAGTCGCCTTCGAAGCGGCCGCTGCGGCCGGCGTCGGTGCGGAAGAAGCCGTTCAGGTCGAAGATGGCCTTGGTGCCGCCGCCCAGGTCTTCGGTGCCCTTGATGCCCCAGTAAGACGTCTGCATGCCGCCCGAATTGGCTACCCAGGCGCGCTCGCCCGAGCCCGGGCTCTTCACGCCGCCGACGAACATGTCAGCCTGGCCGTACAGCGTGACGCTGGACTGGGCCATGGCCGCGCCGGAAAAAAGGGTAGCCGCTACCGCCGCCAGCTTGAGCGCCGGCTTGTACTGCTTCTGCATTGTTAGACCTCCGTGGTTTTGATCCTGCTTGGAACGTTGTGTACTGGGTCCCTGACGGGTTCTTGTCATGTCTTTGCGCTTTTATTCGTGCCGCCTGGCCAGGGCTCGGTGTGTGTTGCAAGGGAGGCCGGCGGCATCGGGGTACAGCGTTTTTTGTTATACAGGTGACGCTTTTTTGCTCAGGCGGATACTAAGTCGTCAAGACGGAACTGTGCAATGCGATGGATCTGGTTGATGCAAGTTTGCAACTCTTGCTGCGGCGTGTTTTCGATGCGGCGCGCGAACTCGGCGATGATGCCGTGGCGGTCGTAGCCGCGCACCGCCAGGATGAACGGGAAGCCGAATTTCTGGTTGTACGCCGCGTTGAGCGACTGCAGGCGGTCGAACTCCTCGGGCGTGCACAGGTTCAGGCCGGCACCGCTTTGCTCGCGCGTCGACTCGGCAGTCAGCTCGCCGCGCACGGCGGCCTTGCCGGCCAGCTCCGGGTGGGCGCGCACCAGCTTCAGCTGCGCCGCCTCGCCGGCTTGATCGACGGCCTGGCGCAGCGCCTGCGCCAGCGCGGCGCCGTCGGCGAAGGGCCGCTGCGCAGCGGCGGCCTCGGCAAACCACGGCGAATGTTCATAGATGCCGCCCAGCACCTGCACGAATTCGGCGACCGGCATGGTGTTGAGTTGGGCGATGGTGTAGGTCTGGCTCATGCTTTGTTCCGGGGAGTGTAGGGATGGGTGGCGGCCCAGTGCCGGGCGATATCGACACGGCGGCAGATCCACACCTTGTCGTGCCCTTGCACGTAGTCGAGGAAGCGCTGCAGCGCGCGGAAACGGCCCGGGCGGCCGAGCAGGCGGCAGTGCATGCCGATCGACAGCATCTTGGGGCTGTCCTGGCCGCTCGGGTCGCCTTCGTCGTACAGCACGTCGAAGGCGTCCTTCAGATACTGGAAGAACTGCTCGCCTGTATTGAAGCCCTGCGGCGTGGCGAAGCGCATGTCGTTCGAATCCAGCGTGTACGGCACCACCAGGTGCGGCTTCTTCTCGCCGCCGGTAACCTCGACCTCGGTCCAGAACGGCAGGTCGTCGCCGTAGTAGTCGGAGTCGTACAGGAAGCCGCCGTGCTCGACCACCAGGCGGCGCGTGTTGGGGCTGTCGCGGCCGGTGTACCAGCCCAGCGGCAGTTCGCCGGTCAGTTCCTTGATGATCTGCATGCCGATGCGCATGTGCTCGCGCTCGGTGGCTTCGTCGATGTTCTGGTAGTGGATCCAGCGCCAGCCGTGGCAGGCGATCTCGTGGCCCAGCTCGACGAAGGCGCGGGTCAGTTCCGGATGGCGCTGCAGCGCCATCGATACGCCGAAGATCGTCAGCGGCAGGCCGCGCTTTTCGAACTCGCGCAGGATGCGCCAGACGCCGGCGCGCGAGCCGTATTCATAGATGCCCTCCATGCTCATGTGGCGGTCGGGGTAGGCCGCGGCGCCGACGATCTCGGACAGGAACTGCTCGGAAGCGGCGTCGCCGTGTAGTACGCAGTTCTCGCCGCCTTCTTCGTAGTTGAGCACGAACTGCAGCGCCACGCGCGCGCCGCCCGGCCAACGGGCGTGCGGCGGGCGGGCGCCGTAACCGATGAGATCGCGTGGATAGTTATCGTTTGTCATGTGTCGTTGCTTGCTTCAGGGAAACCACCCGGCACCGCCGTCCCGCCGCAGGCGCCGATCGTCATGCAATGAACATGCCAGTCGTGCCGGCGGCGGCGCCGGTCTGCATCCAGGGCCGGATCCTTGCGGGCCGGCCCTGCGTTGCCGGTACTTCGATTACTCGGTGCCGTGCGAGTTGGCCGCGGCGTTGCGCATGGCCTCCTCGCGCGACTGGATGCCGTTGTAGAACAGGTTCAGCGCCACCGCGACGATGGTGCCGAGCACGATGCCGCTGTGCGTGAACGGGTCGGTCCACTTGGGCAGGTACTGGAAGAACGTCGGCGCCAGCGTCGGGATCATGCCGAAGCCGATCGAGATCGCGACGATAAACAGGTTGTGGCGGTTGCGGTTGAAATCGCACGAGCCCAGGATGCGGATGCCGGTCGCGGCGACCATGCCGAACATCACGATGCCGGCGCCGCCCAGCACGAACTGCGGCACCGAGGCCACCACGTGGGCCATCTTCGGAAACAGGCCGAAGGCGATCAGGATGATGCCGCCGGCCGCCGCCACATAGCGCGAGCGCACGCCAGTCACCGTGACCAGGCCCACGTTCTGCGAGAACGAGGTGTAGGGGAAGGTGTTGAAGATGCCGCCGATCACCGTGCCCAGGCCGTCGGCGCGCAGGCCGCGGGTCAGGTCCTCGTTGCTCAGCTTCTTGCCGGTGATGTCCGACAGCGCCAGGAACATGCCGGTCGACTCCACCAGCGTGATCAGCATGACGATGCACATCGACAGGATCGCGGTCAGCTGGAAGGTCGGCATGCCGAAATGCAGCGGCGTGATCACGGCGACGAAGCTGGCTTCGTCCAGGCCGTCGAACGACACCTTGCCCAGGCCCATCGCCACCAGCGTGCCGATGATGATGCCGAGCAGCACCGCGCAGTTGGCGACCAGGCCGCGGCCGTACTTGGTCAGCAGCAGGATGATGACCAGCGTCAGGCCGGCGATGCCAAGGTTGGCCAGGTCGCCATAGGCCAGGTTCGGCACTTCCTTGACGACGCCGTCGATGACGGCGCGCGTGGTGGGCTGGCCCCCGGCCGACCAGTTGATGGCCACGCGCATCAGCGACACGCCGATCAGCGTGATCACGGTGCCGGTCACCACCGGCGGGAACAATCCCAGCATGCGTCCCATCAGCGGCGCGATCAGGATGCCGAAGATCCCTGACGCGATCACCGCGCCGTAGATGCCGAGCAGGCCGACATTGGGGTCGGTGCCGATGGCGATCATCGGCGCCACCGAGGCGAAGGTCACGCCCATCATCACCGGCAGGCGGATGCCGAACTTCCAGAAGCCGATCGCCTGGATCAGCGTGGCCAGGCCGGCGGCGAACAGGTCGGCGTTGATCAGGAAGGCCAGCTGGTCCTTGGGCAGCTTGAGCGCGCCACCCACGATCAGTGGCACGGCAACCGTGCCGGCGTACATCACCAGAACGTGCTGCAACCCGAGCGCGAGCAGGCGCCCGGAAGGCAAACGCTCGTTGGTGAGGTCCGTCGGGACCGTGGTGCTTGCGGAATTCATTGGTGCGTCTCCTCTCCTTTGGTTTGATGGGAACGCCACGTCCGTGCCGGCAGTTGAATGGTGTTGTTATGGGCCCGCCGTTGCCGCGCTCTCGTTTGCACTGCCTGGGCGCGGTACTGACGACGGGCCTGCTGCCTTCTTCTTGCGGGGGCGTGACGGGAACACCGTGCTAGGTGGAGCGGCCTAGTACGCTGCGAAGATCGAAGCTGCCCGGTTCGTCCGGCTGCACGCGGTCGGCGCAGGCGCCAAGGTGGTGCGCCATGCGCGACTGGGCCAGTGCGGCGTTGCCCTGTTCGAGGGCGTCGAGGATTTCTTCGTGCTCGTCGAACGAGCAGGCGTTGTTGCCCGGCGCTTCCACGCTGGCGATCATCAGCGTGGTGCGCGACACCAGGCGCCGCATCATGTTGACCAGCAGCGCATTGCCCGACAGTTCCGCCAGCGCGGTGTGGAATTCGGCGGACAGGCGGATCCACTTCGGGCGGTCGTGCGTCAGGAAGGCCTGGCGCTCGCTGGCGACCATCTGGCGCAGCGGCGCGATCACGGCCTTGACGTCGGGCATGGCGGCCAGCTTTTCCAGCACCGCGCGCTCCAGCATCTGGCGCAGCTCGAACATGTCGTGCGCCTCGTCGGTCGACGGGCTGGCGATAAAGGCGCCGCGGTTGGGCTCGAGGTCGACCATGCCGTCCGCCGCCAGGTGCGACAGCACCTTGCGCACGGTGTGGCGCGCGGTGGCATAGATCTCGCAAAGCGAATGCTCGGTGAGCTTGGTGCGCGGCGGCAGCCGGTGCTCCATGATCGCGTCGTAGATCTCGTGGTACATGCGCTCCTCGACCGAGCCCTTGCGCGCAGGCCTGGCGGGCTTGCCCGGGATCTCGGTCGGGTCGCCGGCCTCGCGGTGGGCCTTGGATTCGGCCTTGGATTCGGCCTTGGATTCGGCGTTGGCGGCAATCAGCTTCAGGCTCTTGGACATCGTGGCACCGGCAGGTCAGGCAGGGCACCGTAAATCCTGCGTATCAGGGTACGGTGATCCAAAAATTGTTGACAATTATTTGGTTACGGCCTCAATATTGTCAACAAAACCAACTCAGGTTTTCGACAACTCAGGGTAATCCCTGAATTGCCAACGGGGAAGTGCAGGCGCATTGTCGCCACGCACCAACCCAGCGCCGGGATGCGTTACCAGACGTACCGAGCGGGCACCATTCCCACACATGGTGCTAGTGAAGGCAGCGGCGCCCCTCACAACCCAATCGCAAAAGGACAAATACGATGGGACGCTTGACCACCCATGTTCTCGACACCGCTGCGGGCACGCCCGGGCAGGGCATGTCGATTACTCTCCATAAAATTGTCGAGAATCGTCGCGAAACCCTGAAGACCGTGGTCACCAACCACGACGGCCGCTGCGACCAGCCGCTGCTGGAAGGCGCCGACCTCGCCGCGGGCGTGTACGAACTGGAATTCGCCGCCGGCGATTATTTCCGCGCGCAGGGCGTGAAGCTGCCCGAGCCGGCCTTCCTGGACGTGGTGCCGCTGCGCTTCGGCATTGCCGACGTCAACGCGCACTATCACGTGCCCCTCCTGGTTTCGCCCTGGTCGTACTCGACCTACCGCGGCAGCTGAAGCGGTGGCATAGGGAAACAGGAGACAAGACATGGAAGGCTATATCCTCGACTGGGCCAATATGCTGCTGCGGTGGGTGCACGTCATCACCGCCATCGCATGGATCGGCTCTTCGTTCTATTTCGTGTGGCTGGACAACAGCCTGACCAAGCCCACCGCGCCGGACCTGAAGGAGAAGGGTGTCGACGGCGAACTGTGGGCCGTGCACGGCGGCGGCTTCTACAACCCGCAGAAGTACCTGACCGCGCCCAAGCAGTTGCCGGAGAACCTGCACTGGTTCTACTGGGAGTCGTATTCGACCTGGATGAGCGGCTTTGCGCTGCTGGTGGTGCTGTACCTGTTCAATGCCAGCACGTTCCTGATCGACAAGAACGTGTACGACATGTCGCCCGGCGCGGCGGTCGGCTTCGCGGTGTCGTACCTGCTGATCGGCTGGATCGTCTATGACAGCATCTGCCGCCTGTTCAACAAGAACGACCGCCTGGTCGGCATCCTGGTGGCGATCTACATCGCCGCCGCCGCCTACGTCGCGTGCCATATCTTCTCGGGCCGCGCGGCGTTCCTGCTGACCGGCGCGATGATCGCGACGATCATGAGCGCGAACGTGCTGGCGTGGATCATCCCGGGCCAGCGCAAGGTGGTCGCGGCACTGAAGGCCGGCCAGCCGGTGGACCCGATCCACGGCAAGCGCGGCAAGCAGCGCAGCGTGCACAACACCTACTTCACGCTGCCGGTGCTGTTCGCGATGCTGTCGAACCACTACAGCATGACCTACGCCCACAAGTACAACTGGGTGGTGCTGATCCTGATCATGCTGTCGGGCGTGCTGATCCGCCAGTTCTTCATCCTGAAGCACAAGGGCAAGATCAACGTGCTGTGGCCTGCCGCCGGCGTCGCCGCGCTGGGCGTGGTCGCCGTGATGATCGCGCCGCAGCCGCGCCCGGCCGTGGCCAAGGCCGACGGCGAGGCCGCCACGGCGGTCAGCTTCGCCAAGGTGCAGGAAGTGATGAACGCGCGCTGCGTGCAGTGCCACGCCGAGCAGCCGAAGATGATGCCGACCGCGGCCAAGGGCATCAAGCTCGAGACGCCCGAGGACATCAAGGCCCACGCCCAGCTGATCTACCAGCAGGCGGTGCAGCAGAAGGCGATGCCGCTGGGCAACGTGACGCAGATTACCGACGACGAACGCGCGCTGCTGGGGCAGTGGTTCGAAGGCGGTGCCAAGACTACGAACTAACGTGGTCTGAACCGGGAAGCATTGGGGCTGGCGCGTGCAGAGCCAGCCCGCGAAATCCGAGCATCGGTGATCGACGGTCCGGAGGGTTGAGCGGTTGGCAACCGTCAGTACCGGACCGGCGAGGGTTTGAACGGGGCCTTGTGCCCCGTTTTTTTGTGCGCCCAGCATGGGCGCACTCTTGTGGGTGCAAGTCCCACCGTAAGTTGATCACAGCGAACGAAGCGAAGCGCAACTGCGTGAGGGCGACCGAGCGTGGGGAGGAAGCGTAGAGCGTAAATCGTGAGCCGATGAACAAGAACCACATAGAAGGCGCGGCTGAGCAGGGCGAGCGGGCGAGAAACCGCGAAGCTCTTGTGATCAAGGCGAGGCAGCGTAAATGTGGCGGCTGTGCGATGAAGGAGTGCGTTCTTACCTGGGGAGACCTCACCTCAATCCTGAAAGGGTAACGGCGTCGAGCCGGAGTGAGGAGTCAGCAGAGGCTGTAGTAGCCAGAGGACAGACCGGCAAGGTTGGAGCTATTGGCGAAGGGCCGAACGAGAGGAAGTGTCGGAAGCCATGACGATGATGGAGGCCAGGCGCCAGAAGCCCGTGCGAGCGGGGCGGGACACCGAAGCCAGGGGTGAAGCCCCGGCTGGAGTGGGCCGTGGCGAAGCCGAAATCCCGCGGCATGAAGCGGACGGCACAGGGTCGGCGCTGCTGGAAGCGGCGCTGACGCGCGAGAACTTGCGGCAGGCATTCAAACGGGTGCGGGCGAACAAGGGATCGGCGGGTGTGGACGGGCTGGACATTGACCAGACGTCGCGCAAACTGGTGTCCGAGTGGCCCCGTATCCGCGAGGAACTGCTGCGGGGGACGTACCGGCCCAGTCCGGTACGAAGGGTGATGATCCCGAAGGCGGCAGGTGGCGAGCGCGAGCTTGGCATCCCGACGGTGACGGATCGGCTGATCCAGCAGGCGCTGTTGCAAGTCCTGCAACCGCTGCTTGACCCGACCTTCAGCAAGCATAGCTACGGATTTCGGCCTGGACGGCGAGCACATGATGCGGTGCTAGCCGCTCAGTCGTTCGTGCAGTCGGGCCGGCATGTGGTGGTGGATGTGGACTTGGAGAAGTTCTTCGACCGAGTCAACCACGACATCCTGATCGACCGCCTAAGGAAACGCATCGCCGACGCCGGGATCATCCGGCTGATACGAGCCTACCTGAACGCGGGAATCATGGATGGCGGGGTGGTCATGGAACGGCATCAGGGAACGCCGCAAGGTGGCCCTCTGTCGCCGCTGCTGGCCAACGTCCTGCTAGACGAGGTGGATAAGGAGTTAGAGAAGCGGGGCCATTGCTTTGCACGATATGCCGACGACTGCAACATCTACGTTGGCAGTCGTCATGCAGGTGAGCGGGTGATGGTTCTGCTACGAAGGCTCTATGACCGCCTCAGGCTGAAAGTCAACGAAACCAAAAGCGCGGTGGCGCTTGTGTTTGGTCGTAAGTTCCTAGGGTATGCCCTATGGCAAGCACCGGACGGCGCGATTAAGCGTGTAGTGGCTACCAAGCCGATGGCGGCGTTCAAACAGCGTGTCAGGAACCTGACGCGGCGCAATGGTGGGCGCAGCCTCCAGGCCGTGGTCGATCAGTTGCGCTCCTACCTGCTGGGCTGGAAAGCCTACTTCGGGCTGGCGCAGACCTCCAGAATCTGGCGCGAGCTAGATAGCTGGATAAGGCGGCGGCTTCGGGCCTTGCAACTCAAACAGTGGCGCAGGGGCAAGACTATCCACCGTGAACTGCTTCGCCTGGGGGCCTCACTACCGGTGGCGCAGTCGGTGGCGGCGTTAAGCCGTCGCTGGTGGCACAACAGCCTATCGGCGATTCATCGGGTGCTGACCACTGCCTACTTCGATAGCCTGGGCCTGCCCCGTCTCGTCTGACCTCAACCTCTCGAACCGCCCGGTGCGGACCCGCATGCCGGGTGGTGTGGCAGGGGATGCAGCCCTGATGGGCTGCCCCCTATGCCGATTGCCTGGCGCTTATCCGCCGATATTCAGCAGCGCCAGCACCCCCAGCACCAGGAAGATCCCAGCCGCAACCTTGTGCACCAGCCCGATCGGCATCTTGTTGGCGAACCGGTCGCCCAGCAATACGGCCGGTGCATTGGCGATCATCATGCCGAAGGTGGTGCCCATGACCACCGCCAGCACGGCGTCGCTGAAGCGCGCCGCCAGCGCGACCGTGGCGATCTGGGTCTTGTCGCCCATCTCGGCAAAGAAGAAGGCGACCAGGGTGGTGCCGAGGATGCCGATGAAACCCTTGACCGGCCTGGACTGCTCGGCGTCGTCGAGCTTGTCGGGGATCAGCATCCACGCGGCCATGGCGATAAAGCCCAGGCCCAGGATCCAGCGCAGCAGGCTTTCACCGACCACGTGGGTGATCCAGCCGCCGAGCGCGCCGGCAAAGCCGTGGTTGAACAGCGTGGCGATCAGGATGCCGAGGATGATCGGCACCGGCTTGCGGTAGCGCGCGGCCAGTACCAGCGACAGCAGCTGCGTCTTGTCGCCCATTTCTGCGAGGGCGACGATGCCTGTGGAGACGAGGAAGGCTTCCATATTGGTCTTGTGGGGTAACCGGGCCGCAATGCATCGCGAGATGCCAATGACGCAACCCTTTCCCGGCCCGGCCAGAAAGGGATGGTCATCGGTCTCGCCAGGCATGGACGCTGCCTGGGCCGGTCTGGCCAGGCGGGTCCGGAGCTGCGCACGCCATAACCGCAAGCGGTCAAGTCTGTTGACGTACGCCCCTGTCTGCCGGAGTCCGCATTGCGCGGCGCGGCGAGAGCAGGGCGGCTACTCCCCAATGGAAGCGGCGATTATAACCGCGGCGGCGGTGGCTTGTCCACCGCCGCTGGCGGCCGGCACGGCGCTCAGGCCGGCACCGGCGCGTTGTCGCTGGTCTGGCGGCCGCGGAAGTCGGTCCAGCACAGCGCCTTGAAGTCATAGAGCTTGCAGCGGCGCGCGGTGTCGAAATACCAGCGCCACGAGAAGTTCTCGATAATGATGCGGCCCGGCAGGGCGTGCTCCAGCAGCGCCTGCGCGCGCTTGAGGCGGTACAGCGGCACGCTCATGTCGACGTGGTGCGCGGTGTGTTCCATGATGTGGTGCAGTGCCGCGCCGATGCCATGGCGGAAGCGCAGGTGCACGGTGGTCGAGACGAAGGGCTGGGCGCGGGCCCACATCGTCTTGGTGTCGTACCAGGCGACGCTGGTGTGGGTATGGTGCACGTACAGCACGAAGCCGACGGTGACGTTCCACACCAGGAAGGGCAGCACGAAGCCGGCGCCGACCAGCATCCACACCGACTGCTGCGTCGCCAGCGCCAGGCCGACCAGCGCGCCGATCCAGGCCAGCCCGAACGCCGCCACCAGCACGCAGTCGCCGGTAAAGATCGGCCGGCGCGTGGCCATCTGGCGCTTGCTGGGGAAGAACAGCTTGCACCACCAGATCTCGACCAGGTAATACAGCCCCGGGCCGAAGCCGGTGCGGTAGATGCGCTCCATCACGCGGCGCCAGCGCGGCAGCGCGTTGAATTCCTCGAGCGAATACGGCGCCCAGACGAAGTCGAAGCCCTTCAGGTTGGTGTAGCCGTGATGGACCACGTTATGGCCGACTTCCCACAGGCTGTACGGCGTCAGCGAGGGCAGGAAGGTCAGCCGGCCCAGCCACTTGTTCAGGCCGCGGCGCGGGGTCAGGCTCTGGTGGCAGGCATCGTGGCCGATGATAAACAGGCGCGCGATCACCAGCCCCGCCAGCACGCCCAGCGCGAGCTTGGCGGCCCAGTGCGGCGACAGCACCACGCCGGCCAGCACGGCGCCGAACAGCAGGTAATCGAATACGAACAGCATCAGCGCGCGCGGCGTGCTGCGCTGGCCCAGCGGGATCAGCCAGCCGCGGATGATCTTGCGCGACGGCAGCGGCGCGTCCGGCGCGATCGGTTCGGGCAGCGGGGCGTGATGCGGTGCCTGGGGGCGCGCGCGGGCATGCGCGGCGGCATGCTCGGCGGGCGAATCTGCGGTGTGGTAAGCGGTCATGCAGAACCTTCTGATTGCGGTCGATGGGTATGCGTGCGCGGCAAAACAGCGTGGCCGCGGCGGAACCGCAAGGTTAGAAGGCTTTGTCGAAGGCAGTCTTGACGGTCGTCAAGCCGGTGGGACGGCGGAAGCGGTAAGGGCGCGCCCGCCGCAAGTGCGGCGGGTCAGGGGTGCGGGAAGTGTGGCGGATCAGGCTGCCGGGATGCTGGCCGGCTCGCCCATCACGTAGACGCTGTCGATCACGCGGTCGTCGCCCAGCATGGCAAAGGCGAACAGCTCTTCTTCCAGCGTTTCCGAGCGGTTGCTGCGGCGGGCGATCAGCGGCGTCGCCTTCGGATCCAGCACGATGAAGTCGGCCTCGCAGCCTTCGCTGAAGCTGCCGACGCGGCCGGTCCAGCCCAGCGCCTCGGCCGCGGCGCGGGTGGCCAGGTAGAACATGCGCAGCGCGGTCAGGTAGTAGCCGCCCATGCGCGCCACCTTGTGCGCGGCGTTCATGGTGCGGAACATCGAGAACGAGGTGCCGCCGCCGACGTCGGTGGCCAGCGTCACGTTCAGGCGGTTGGCATCGGACTGGTGGAAGTCGTAGAAGCCGCTACCGAGGAACAGGTTGGAAGTCGGGCAGTGCGCCACCGCGGCGCCGCTGTCGGCCAGCCGGCGGCGGTCGTCCTGGTCCAGGTAGATGGCGTGGCCGTACATCGCGCCGGGACGCAGCAGGCCATAGCGGTCGTAGACATCCAGGTAGCTGCGCGCGTTCGGGAACAGCTCGGCCACCCATTTGACCTCGTCGCGGTTCTCCGCCACGTGGGTCTGGATAAACGCGTCCGGATAGGCGCGTGCCAGCTCGCCGCAGGCGGCCAGCTGCGCCTCGGTCGAGGTCGGGGCGAAGCGCGGCGTGATCGCGTACGACAGCCGCCCCTTGTTATGCCAGCGCGACAGCAGGTCGGCGGAATCCCGGGCGCCGCTTTCGGCGGTGTCGCGCAGGAATTCGGGGCAGTTGCGGTCCATCATCACCTTGCCGGTGACCATGCGCAGGTTGCGCGCCTCGCTTTCGGCGAAGAGGGCGTCGGCCGAAGCCTTGTGCACCGTGCTCCAGACCACCGCGCTGGTGGTGCCGTTGCGCAGCAGTTCCTCGGTGAAGAAGCCGGCGACGCCGCGTGCGTAGTCGGGATCGGCGAAGCGGCGCTCCTCGGGGAAGGTGTAGGTGTCGAGCCAGTGCAGCAGGCCCGGCGACGGCGACGCGATCATGTCGGTCTGCGGGAAGTGCACGTGGGTATCGATAAAGCCGGGCACGATCAGCTTGCCGCGGTGGTCGATGACCTCGGCGCCGGCCGGGATGCGTGCGGCCAGTTGCGCGTAGTCGCCGGCGGCGGCGATGCGCCCGTCGGTGACGATCAGCACCCCGTCGTCCCAATACTGATACGCGTCCTCATGGAATTGCGGGTCGCGCAGGAAATGCAGCACGCGGCCGCGAATGGCGCGGGTACGGGAGTCAGTGGTGGGGTGGGTCGTCATGGTTTGTCTCTCGTGGCCGGCCCGCGCGGCACCGCATGGTGCAAGCAGCAGGCCGGGCTATTGGCATGCGCCGGGCTCAGGCCGCGGGGGCCGTCGCGGGCGGGGACTTGGGCGGAGCGGACCAGAAGTGGTCGACTTCCGCCAGGAACTCGGCCTTCTGCATGGCAGGCAGGAAAGCCGCTTCAAAACTGTTGCGGGCCAGCTTGTGCGCGTCGGCCGCGTCCAGCGGCAGCGCGTCGAAGGTGGCTTCCCAGTTCGCATTCATATAGCCGCCGAAATAGGCCGGATCGTCCGAATGCAGGGTGATTGCCACGCCCGCATCCAGCATGCGCTTGAGCGGGTGGTCGCGCAGGTCGGGATAGACCTTGAGCTTGACGTTCGACAGCGGGCACACCGTCAGCGCCACGCGCTCGCGCGCCAGGCGCTCGACCAGCGCGGCATCGTCGATGGCGCGCACGCCGTGGTCGATGCGCTCCGCCTTCAGGATGTCGAGCGCATCGGTCACGTATTGCGCCGGGCCTTCCTCGCCCGCGTGCGCCACCAGGTGCAGGCCCAGCTCGCGCGCCCGCGCGAACACGCGCGCGAATTTCTCGGGCGGATTGCCTTTCTCCGACGAATCGAGCCCGACGCCGACGAAGCGGTCGCGATAGGGCAGCGCCGCTTCCAGCGTGGCGAACGCGTCTTCCTCCGACAGATGGCGCAGGAAGCACAGGATCAGGCTGCTGGAGAAGTCGTACTCGGTGCGCGCCTGCGCCAGCGCATCGGCAATGCCGTCGATCACCACGCCGATCGGCACGCCGCGCGCGGTATGGGTCTGCGGATCGAAGAAGATCTCGGCGTGGCGGACGTTGTCGGCGACGGCGCGCTTGACGTAGTCCATGGTCATGTCGAAGAAATCTTCCTCGGTCAGCAGCACGCTGGCGCCGGCGTAGTAGATGTCCAGGAACGACTGCAGGTCGGTGAAGGCGTAGGCGGCGCGCAGCGCGTCGACGCTGGGGTAGGGCAGCGCCACCTGGTTGCGCTGCGCCAGCCGGAAGATCAGTTCCGGCTCAAGCGTGCCTTCGATATGCACATGCAGTTCGGCCTTGGGGGTGCGGCGGATCTGTTCCGCGAGCGCGGCATCGATGGTCATGGGGGCCTCGTTTCTGGGCTTTTCTGTGCCGGCCGGCAGCACCGGCGGCACGGGTTCAGGGATGCACCGTCTCCGTGCGGCCAGCACGCAGCGCGGCAAGGCGCTGTTCGCGGACCTGGAGCAGCTGGGCGACGATGGCAACCGCAATCATAGCCGGAGCCTTGTCGGTGATCCCGGGAACCCCCATGGGGCATGTCATTTCCGCAAACCGGGCCGGGTCGATGCCGTGCTCGGCCATGCGGTGTTCAAAGCGCGCGCGCTTGGTCTTGGAACCGATCAGGCCGAAGTAGGCGAAATCGGTGCGCTTGAGGATTTCCTCGCACAGGGTCTGGTCGAGCGCATGGCTGTGCGTCATCACCAGGAAATAGCTGCCCGCCGGCGCCTGCGCAACCACGGCCTCGGGCGTGTCGCTGGCCTCGGCCTCGACGTTGTCGGGCAGGCCGCCCGGAAACAGCGTGTCGCGCTCGTCGACCCAGTGCACGCGGCACGGCAGCGTGGCCAGCACCTTGACCAGCGCATGGCCGACATGGCCGGCGCCGAACAGCACCACGTGCATGGTGTCAGGCACCAGCGTGTCGATCCAGCTGCCGTCCGCTTGCAGCTCCACGCCGGCGAGCACCGCGCGGCTGTCGCAAAAAGTCACCGCGCCACGGGCCGGCACCTGCCGCTGCAGCGCGCGCTGCGCGGCGAAATTGCGCTCGACCGCATCGAGCCAAGCCAGGTCGGCCGGGCCCAGCACCTCGAACGCAAGCTGCACCACGCCGCCGCAGCACTGCCCCAGCGCCGGGCCCAGCGGAATGCGCTCGATCCGGCGCGGCTCACCGCGCACCAGCATCTCGCGCGCGATGTCCATGCCGCGCCATTCCAGGTGGCCGCCGCCGATGGTGCCGACCAGGTCGTCGGCGCTGACCAGCATGCGGATACCGGCCTCGCGCGGCGCCGAGCCCTTGACCTCGACGATGGTGACCATCGCCACCGGCACGCCGGCACGCACCATGCGGGCGGCGTCGGCGAAGCGGAAGGGTTTGAGCGGTGCGTCCTGCATGGTCGGGGGCCTCGTGGTGATGCGTGTGATGCGTGTGATGCGTGGTATGGCTTGGGGTATCGCTTGCGTCAGTGGTGGCGCGCGCCTGCTTCTTCCGCCGGCCCCTCGCCTGTCAACGCAGTCGAGGGGGGAAAGTCCGGGGCGTCTGCAGGCGCGCGCTTCCTTGCCACCGTTTCAGGCCCCGGGAGCAGCCACCCGAGCAGCCCCTTGCGCCGCCGCCGCGCGCACCGCATCGACGGCGTCGAGAATCGCCTCGCTGGTGGCCGGCGCCTTCAGCGGCGGGTTGATGCGGTAGTCGCCCAGCGCCGCCACGGCGTCGCGGATCGCGAAGAACACCGAGAACGGCAGCAGCAGCGGCGGCTCGCCCACCGCCTTGGAGCGGTGGATGCTGTCCTCGACGTTGCGATTCTGGAACAGGCGCACGTTGAATTCCTCGGGGCAGTCGTTGACCGTCGGGATCTTGTAGGTGGACGGCGCGTGCGTCATCAGCTTGCCGTCCTTGTTCCACCACAGTTCCTCGGTAGTCAGCCAGCCCATGCCTTGGATAAAGGCGCCTTCGACCTGGCCGATGTCGATCGCCGGGTTCAGCGAGCGGCCGGCGTCGTGCAGCGCATCGGCGCGCAGCAGCTTCCATTCGCCGGTGAGCGTGTCCACCAGCACCTCGGAGCACGCGGCGCCGTAGGCGAAGTAGTAGAACGGGCGGCCCTGCAGCGTCTTCTGGTCCCAGTGCAGCTTGGGCGTGGTGTAGAAGCCGTCGGACCACAACTGCACGCGCGCCACGTAGGCTTCGCGCGCCAGCTCGCCGAACGACAGGCGCAGCTCGCCGGCGCTGACCAGGTCATCGTTGAAGCGCACCTCGGACGGCTCCACGCCGGCCTTGCGCGCGGCAAACGCGGTCAGGCGCTCGCGGATCTGCCGCGCCGCGTCCTGCGCGGCCTTGCCGTTCAGGTCGGCGCCGGTCGATGCCGCGGTGGCCGAGGTATTGGCCACCTTGCTGGTATCCGTCGCGGTCACGCGCACGCGCTCCATGCGGATGCCGAGCTCGTGCGCCACCACCATCGCCACCTTGGTGTTCAGGCCCTGGCCCATTTCGGTGCCGCCGTGGTTCACCAGCACCGAGCCGTCGTTGTAGACGTGCACCAGCGCGCCGGCCTGGTTGTAGTGGGCCACGTTGAACGAGATGCCGAACTTCACCGGGGTGATGGCGATACCCTTCTTCAGCACCGGGCTGCTGGCGTTGAACGCGCGCGTGGCCTCGCGGCGGGCGCGGTATTCGCTGCTGGCCACCAGTTCGTCGATCAGCTCGTGGATGACGTTGTCTTCCACGGTCTGGCCGTAGGGGGTGACGTTGTTCTCGCCCTTGCCGTAGAAGTTGGCGCGGCGCACGTCGAGCGCATCCTTGCCGACGGTGCGGGCGATATTGTCGAGGATGTACTCGACCGCGAACGCGCCCTGCGGGCCGCCGAAGCCGCGG
Source organism: Cupriavidus nantongensis (assembly GCF_001598055.1). Classification (NCBI taxonomy): domain Bacteria; kingdom Pseudomonadati; phylum Pseudomonadota; class Betaproteobacteria; order Burkholderiales; family Burkholderiaceae; genus Cupriavidus; species Cupriavidus nantongensis. Next base: position 1,321,440 of record NZ_CP014844.1, read on the forward strand.
AAGGCAGTGTTGCTCTGCGTGTTGGTCTTGCCGCAGTAGCCGTCGATCTGCACGTTCGGCAGCCAGTAGGCGTTGTCGAAGTGGCAGATGGCGCGGGTCATCACCGGGCCCGACAGGTCGGCCGAGAAGCCGGCGCGCGACACCATCTCGACCTTGACGCCTTCGATATGGCCTTCGTCGTCGTGGCCGACGCTGTAGTCGAACACGAAGTCATGGCGCTTGCCGGTGATCATCATGTCGTCGTCGCGGTCCGGGCGCAGCTTGACCGGGCACATCAGCTTCCACGCCGCCAGCGCGGCGCAGCAGGCAAACAGCGCCGACTGCGACTCCTTGCCGCCGAAGCCGCCGCCCATGCGGCGGCATTCGACCAGCACCTGGTGTGCATGCCAGCCCAGCATATGCGCGACCGCGTGCTGCATCTCGGTCGGGTGCTGGGTCGAGCACCACACGTGCATGCCGTCGTTCTCGCGCGGCGCGGCGTACGAGATCTGGCCTTCGAGATAGAACTGCTCCTGGCCGCCGAGGTGGATCGTGCCGCTGTCCTGATGGACCGCGCCCGCAATGCGCGCGGCCGGTTCGCCGCGTGTCAGGTGCATCGGCGGCAGCACGTAGCTGCCGGCCTGGTGCGCGGCCTGCGGCGACAGCACCGGCGGCAGGTCTTCATAGTCGATCACGCCGAGGCGGGCGGCGCGGCGGGCGGCGTCATGCGAGGTCGCCACCACGATAAAGACCGGCTGGCCGATAAACTGCACCACGCCACGCGCCAGGATCGGGTCGTCATGGATGATCGGGCCGCAGTCGTTGGTGCCGGGGATGTCGTCCACCGTCAGCACGTCGACCACGCCCGGCGCGGCACGCACCTGGTCGAGCGAGACCGACTTGATGCGCGCGTGCGCGCGGGTGCTCATGCCGAGCGCGGCGTGCAGCGTGCCGGCCAGCTCGGGGATGTCGTCGGTGTAGGTCGCGGTGCCGGCAACGTGCAGGTGGGCGGATTCGTGCGGACGCGAGATGCCGACCTGCGGTACCTGTTCGGCGGCGGCGTCGAGCAGGAAGGGTTCGGTTTGCTTGTTCATGCCGATTTCGTTCCTTGTTCTCCGGCTCAGGCCGTGGCGGTTGCGGTTGCGATGGCCTTGATGCCGGCGCCGGGGGCGCGGACATTGACGGCTGCGGCGGGCAGCGCGTCGGCGTTGGTTTCCAGCCAGAACCGGTACAGCAGGTTGGCGGCGCCGCGGCTGCGGTACGACGCGGTCGCGCGCATGTCGGTGAGCGGCGTGTAGTCCTGTGCCAGCGCGGCCATGCCGGCGCGCGCGGTGGCTTCGTTCCACGGCTGGCCGGTCAGCGCCGCCTCGGTGGCGGCGGCGCGCTTGGGCGTCGCGGCCATGCCGCCGAAGGCGATGCGGGCCTGCGTGACGATGCCGTCCTGCACGGTGATGCCGAACGCGGCACACACGGCGGAAATATCCTCGTCAAAGCGTTTGGACAGCTTGTAGGTGCGGAAGTGCTGCGGGCCGGCCACCGGCACGCGCAGCGCGGCGACGAACTCGCCCGGCTGCATCGCGGTCTTCTGGTAGGCCAGGTACAGGTCTTCCAGCGGCAGCGTGCGGCGCGTCTCGCCGTGCTGCAGCACCACTTCCGCGCCCAGCGCGATCAATGCCGGCATCGAGTCGCCGATCGGCGAGCCGTTGGCGATATTGCCGCCCAGCGTGCCGGCATTGCGGATCGGCAGCGAGGCGAAGCGCTTCCACAGTTCTTCCAGCTCCGGGTGCGCCGCGTTGAGTGCGGCGTAGGCCTTTTCCAGCGTCACGGCGGCGCCGATCTCGATCATGCCGTCGCGCTGCTCGATCTGGTTCAGGTCCTCGACCTGGCCCACGTAGAGCAGGTTGCCGAGCTCGCGGAACTGCTTGGTGACCCACAGGCCGACGTCGGTGCTGCCGGCCAGGATGCGGATCTCGGGCTGCGCCGCCTTGATCGCGCCGAACTCGGCCGCGGTGCGCGGGGCGAAGAACTCCTGCCCCTGCGCGCGGTAGCGGAAGGTTTCGCCGCGCTTGAGGTTGCGCAGCGCGTCGGCGATCTGGCGCGGGTCGAGCTTGTCCGCGCTGGGGGCGGGCAGGGCCATCATGCGTTCGCCGGCGTCGATGATCGGGCGGTAGCCGGTGCAGCGGCACAGGTTGCCGGTCAGCGCGTCGCAGATGGTCTGGCGCGACGGGGCCGCGCCGCCCGGGGTGTGCTGCTGGTACAGCGCCCACAGCGACATCACGAAGCCCGGGGTGCAGAAGCCGCACTGCGAGCCGTGGCACTCGACCATGGCTTCCTGCACCGGGTGCAGGGTGCCGTCGGCCTGGCGCAGGTCCTCGACCGTGATCAGGGCCTTGCCGTCGAGCGTGGGCAGGAACTGGATGCAGGCGTTGACTGCCTTGAATTCGACGTCGCCGCCGTCCTGCAGCTCGCCGACCACGACGGTGCAGGCGCCGCAGTCGCCTTCGGCGCAGCCTTCCTTGGTGCCGGTGCAGCGCGCGTCTTCACGCAGGTACTGCAGCACGGTGCGGGTAATGGGGGCGTCGGATACTTCCTTGACCTGGCCGCGGTGGAAAAAGCGGATGGTTTGCGTCTCCATGGTCTTCTCTCTCTTGGTGATGGCGGAAACATAGCACCCGGGCCTTTCCAGCAATATTCGGCCCAAGTGATATGCCCCATCAGCGGGCGCCACCGGACGTGCGCCGCCGCACCAGCCGGCGCCCCTCGGCAGAGGGTGATTTGACCGATTGTGGGGTGCCTGTCATACACTATGCGCCGTTCCCATCCCCCACGCCACCCATCCGGCCGCGCCGGAGGGCCGCCATCGCCATGCACGGACGCGACCATCTCGATACCTATTTGCTGCGGGTGCTCCACACCCTGCTCACCGAGCAGAGCGTGACCCGCACCGCCGTGCGTCTAGGCCAGTCCCAGCCCGCCATCAGCAACACCCTGAAGCGCCTGCGCGAGATCACCGGCGACGCCATTTTGGTGCGGGGCAAAAACGGCATGGTGCCCACCGAGCGCGGCCGCGAACTGCTGGCGCTGGCCGAGCAGAGCCTGGCGGCGATGGACCGCATCGCGCGGCCGCCGCAGCAGTTCGACCCGGCCACCACCACGCGCACCTTCCACCTCGGCGCGCCCGACTACCTGGACGCGTTCTTCCTGCCCAATATCGTCGAGCGCGTGCGCCGGCTGGCGCCGGGCGCCAAGCTGTTCGTGCACCCGATGACGTCGTCGTCGGACTTCCTCGACGACCTCGAGCAGGGACAGCTGGATATCGTGGTCGGCAACTGGCTGTCGCCGCCGGAACACCTGCATATCTCGCCGCTGTTCGACGACGAGGTGGTATGCATGCTGGGCGCGCAGCACCCGCTGGCGCGCAAGGGACTGACGCTCAAGCACTACCTGGAAATGCCGCACCTGGCGCCGGCGCCCTACGCGTCGATGCAGCGCAGCATGATCGACCAGGCGCTTGCCGAGCAGGGCTACAAGCGCAATATCCAGGTCACGCTGCCGTATTTCGGGCTGGTGCCCTATGTGCTGATGAAGACCGACATGGTCTTCACCACCGGCCGGCAGTTCGCCGCGCACTACGCCCAGTACCTGCCGATCCGCATGGTGCCGTCGCCGGTGTCGTTCCCGCGTATGCGCTTCTACCAGCTCTGGCACGAGCGCTGCCATGCCGCGCCGGACGTGATGTGGATCCGGCGCATGATCGCGGAGGTGGCGGCGGATCTGCCGCAGTTGCCCCGGCTCGAGGCCGAGGCAGGTTGAGCCCGGGCCAGTGCGGCCGCGACTCTACTTTGCGTGGGCAGTGGGGAAGAACAGCTGTTCGCCCTCGACCTTGTACCCCGCGATCGCGTCCTGTCCTTCCTTTGACGTGATCCACTCCACCATCTTCATCGCATCCTTGTAGTTGATGCCCGGATGCCTGGCGGGGTTGACCGCGATGATCCCGTACGGGTTGAACATCTTCGGATCGCCCTCGATGGCGATCGCCAGCCCGGTCTTGGCGCGGTAGGCGCCGTAGGTGGCGCGGTCCGACAGCGTGTAGGCCGGCATCTGCGCCGCCATGGTCAGCACCTCGCCCATGCCCAGGCCGGCGTTGACGTACCACGGCTGGCCCTTGGGCTCGATGCCGAGCTGCTTCCAGTAGTCCTTCTCCATCACGTCGGTGCCGGAATTGTCGCCGCGCGAGATGAACTTGCTGCCGCTGGCGGCAAGCTTTCGGAACCCGGCCAGCACGTCCTTGCCGCCCTTGATCCCGGCCGGGTCGCTGGCCGGTCCAACCACGATGAAATCGTTGTACATCACGTCGCGCCGGTTGACGCCGTAGCCGGCGGCGACGAAGGCGTCTTCCATCTTGCGCGCGTGCACCAGCAGCACGTCGACATCGCCCATCTCGCCCATCTTCATGGCCTTGCCCGAGCCGACGGCGATGACTTTTACCTTGACGCCTGACTTCTGCTCGAAACGCGGCAGCAGGTGCTTCAGCAGGCCGGAGTTCTCGGTACTGGTGGTGGTGGCGAGCCTGATCTCGCCGGCCTGCGCGGCCGGCAGCAGGCCGAGGCACAGCAGCGGCACGATGGACACGACGAGGTGGCGCGCGCGGTGGCGCAAAACCTGGGCACGGCGGGGCATGGGCAGTCTCCTCGATGTTATGTTCTTACGGACATAATTGATTTTGCCTTCGGATCTCGGGGAGAATCCGGCAAAACAACATAAGAATGGGGTATTCATTGTGGTCCAGCCCAGATCGGCAAGTAAATATGTAGCGGGGAACCTATGACGTTCCGCTTCGACCTGTTTCCGGTGATCGCCTCCGACGACAATCCGCGCGCCAATGCCAAGGTGTTCCAGCTGCTCAAGGCGGTGCGCGAAACCGGCTCGCTGCACCGCGCCGCGCGCGAGATCGGGCTGTCGTACCGCCACGCCTGGGGCGTGATGCGGTCGTGGGAAGAGATGCTCGGCCGCAGCATGCTGGATATGGAACGCGGGCGCGGCGCCTCGCTGACGCGCTTCGGCGAGCGCCTGCTGCGCGCCGAGTTGCGCCTGCGCGAGTCGATCGAGCCGGCGGTGCAGCGCGCCATGGCGGAGTTCATCGCCGACCTGGACGACGCCCAGCAGCCGCAGTCGTGCGTGCATTTCACCGGCAGCCATGACCCGGCGGTGGAAGTGCTGGCCGCCGCGCTGGGCAGGGCCGGCAGTCCGCTGCAGCTCGACACCGTGTTCTGCGGCAGCGTCGAAGGGCTGATCTGCCTGCAGGAGCGCCAGTCGGAGCTGGCCGGGTTCTATGTGTCGCCGGTGCAGACCGCGGGCTCGGTGGCGCATGTGACCCTGCGCAAGTGGCTGCGGCCCGGCGCCGTGCGGCTGCTGCGGCTGGCGTGGCGCGAGCAGGGCCTGATCCTGGCGCCGGAGCTGGCGCGCGAGGTGCACGACCTGCGCGGCCTGGCGCGCAGCCAGGCGCGCTTCGTCAACCGGCAGCGCAGCTCGGGCACGCGCATGCTGTTCGACCAGCTGCTGGCCGCCGAGGGCCTGTATCCCGACCTGGTCAACGGCTACGACGAGACCGAGTTCAGCAATGAAAAAGTGGCGGAAGCCGTGCACAGCGGCCGCGCCCAGGCCGGTTTCGGGCTGCGCATGAACGCCGAGGCCCACGGGCTGGCGTTCGTGCCGCTGACGCGCGAAGCCTATTACCTGGCGCTGCGCAAGAACGACCAGACCGCCGGCTGGATGGCCGCGCTGCTGGCCCTGCTGGCCGATCCGGCCTTTGCGCGGCGCGTCGAGGCGCTGCCCGGCTATACCATGGCCGAGCCGGCGGGCATCCTGACCCCGCAGGAGGCGCTGCCGTGGTTCGGCCCGGACGGCAAGGAAGGCAGCTGAGCCACGGCGGGGCCGGTCCCGGACCGGCCGGCCTGGTCCGTATTACACTCCCAGCCAGGGCGCGCCGGTCTCCGCACCGTCCCGCGCCGGACCCTTGCAAGGAGCGCCATGCTGGAAACCGCCGCGCTGGCCGCGGGCATGTCCTGGGCCAGCGGTTTTCGCCTGTATCTTGCCGTGCTGACCGCCGGGGTGCTGGCGCGGCTGGGCTGGCTGGAGCTGCCGCCCGGGCTGCAGCCGCTGGAGTCGTGGTGGGTGATCGGCGTGGCCGCGGTGCTGGCGGTGGCCGAGTTCGTCGCCGACAAGGTGCCTGCCTTCGACACCGTCTGGGACGGCATCCATACCTTTATCCGCATTCCGGCCGGGGCGATCCTGGCGGCCGCCGCGTTCGGCCAGCTCGATCCGCAATGGGTGGTGGCGGCGGGCCTGATCGGCGGTACGCTGGCCGGCACCGCGCATGCGGTCAAGGCCGGCACGCGCGCGCTGATCAACGTGTCGCCGGAACCGTTTTCCAACTGGACGGCCTCATTCACTGAGGACCTGACCGCCACCGGCAGCCTGCTGCTGGCGTTCTTCGTGCCGGTGCTGTTCCTGGTGCTGCTGGCGGTGTTCCTGGTGGGCGCGGTGTGGCTGCTGCCGAAGTTGTGGCGCGGCGTGCGCCGGCTCCATGCCAGCCTGCGCGGCGGAACCCGGCATGATGTGCCGCGCTAGCGGCGCGGCCAGCTTTTTTTTGCATTACTGAGTGACCCGAGGCGCAACGGCGCCAGCAACCAAGAACCAAGCAACCGATGCCCTCCGAGTCCGCCATCGACGTCCCTGCGACTACCGCCCAACCCACAGGATTGCATGCCGCCACCGGCGGCAAATTCTCCGCCTGGCGCCAGGCGCTGCGCATGGCCCGACGCGACTGGCTGGCAGGCGAGCTCTACCTGCTGCTGTTTGCGCTGGTGCTGGCAGTGGCCGCGCTGACCAGCGTGGGATTTATGGCCGACCGCATGCGGCTGGGCCTGGAGCGCGACGCGCGCCAGATGATTGCGTCCGACGTGCTGCTGGTGGCCGACCAGCCCTTCGACGCCGCGTTCGCACAGCGCGCCCGCGCCGCCGGCCTGGCGGTGGCGCAGACCGTCACCTTCCCGAGCATGGCCACCGCCGAGGGCAAGGCCCAGGCCGGCGCCGAGCCGCCCAGCCAGCTGGCGGCGCTCAAGGCGGTCACCGACGGCTATCCGCTGCGCGGCCGGCTCAGGGTGACCGGCGCGCCGGGCGCGCCGGACGCGCCCGCGGACGGGATTCCCGCGCCGGGCACGGTATGGGTCGACGAGGCGCTGCTGGGCGCGCTGGGCGTAGCGGTGGGCGACAGCCTGCGGCTGGGCAGCCGCAGCTTCCGCATCGACCGCATCATCACGCAGGAACTCGACCGAGGCACCGGCTTCATGAACTTCGCGCCGCGCGTGCTGATGCCGCTGTCGGAACTGGATAGCACCGGGCTGATCGGCTGGGGCAGCCGCGTTACCTACCGGCTGCTGGTGGCCGGCCCCGACGCCGCCGGCGCGGCCTTCCAGAAATGGGCGCAGGACGAGATCGAACGCCGCCAGCTGCGCAATACGAGGGTCGAGTCGCTCGAATCCGGCCAGCCGCAGATGCGCGCCACGCTCGACCGCGCCGAGCGCTTCCTGTCGCTGGTGGCGGTGCTGTCGTCGATGATCGCGGCGGTGGCGATCGCGATGTCGGCGCGCCGCTATATGCAGCGCCACACCGATGCCTGCGCGGTCTACAAGTGCCTGGGGCTGTCGCGCGGTCAGATCCTGCGCGCCTTCGGGTTTGAATTCCTGCTGGTCGGCGCGGCCGGCGCGCTGGCCGGCGTGCTGCTCGGCTACCTGGCGCACTATGGCCTGCTGCTGTCGCTGGGCGGGCTGCTCAAGGTGTCGCTGCCGCAGCCGTCGCTGCTGCCGGCGCTGGTGGGCGTGCTGGCCGGGCTGGTGCTGCTGGCCGGGTTTGCGCTGCCGCCGCTGCTGGCGCTGACGCGGGTGGCGCCGCTGCGGGTGCTGCGGCGCGATATCGGGCTGCCGCCGGTGTCGGCGTGGGTGGCCTACGCGCTCGGGTTGGGCGCCTTTGTCGCGCTGCTGCTGGTGGCGGCGCGCGACCTGCGGCTGGGACTGACCACCGCCGGCGGCTTTGTCGCCGCGGGCGTGGTGTTCGGCGTGCTGGCATTGGGCCTGCTGACCTTGCTGTCGCGGCTGCTGCGCGGACGCCTGCGCGGGCGCACGGCGATGGGGTGGCGCTTCGCGCTGGCGGTGCTCGAGCGCCGCCGCACGGTCACGGTGCTGCAGACCGTGGCGCTGGCGGTGGGGTTGATGGCGCTGCTGCTGCTCGGCATGACCCGCAATGACCTGGTCGATTCCTGGCGCAGCGCCACGCCGGCCGACGCGCCCAACCGCTTCATCATCAATATCCAGCCGGACCAGCGCGAGCCGCTGCGCCAGATGCTGGCCGGCGCCGGCATCACCGACCTGCTTTACCCGATGGTGCGCGGACGCCTGACCCATATCGGCGAGCGCACCATCCGCGGCGACAGCTTCGAGGACGGGCGCGCGCGCAACCTGGTCGAGCGCGAGTTCAACCTGTCCTATACCGATGCGCTGCCGGAGGGCAACCGCGTGATCGCCGGACGCTGGTCGAACGGGTCCGACGGCGCCGAGGCGGGCGCGTCGGTGGAAGAGGGCATCGCCAAGACCCTGGGCATCCGGCTCGGCGACACACTGCGCTTCGACGTGGCGGGCCAGCCGGTGCAGGCGCGCGTGACCTCGCTGCGCAAGCTCGACTGGGGCTCGATGCGGGTCAACTTCTTCGTGATCCTGCCGCCGCGGGCGATGCAGGGCATGCCCGAGACCTACATCACCTCGTTCCACCTGCCGCCCGCCAGCGCCGCGCTGGGCAACCGGCTGATCGCGGCGTTTCCCAACATCACCGTGGTCAACACCGACATGATCCTGCGCCAGATCCAGGACATCCTGGACCAGGTGATCGCGGCGGTGGAGTTCCTGTTCGTGTTCACGCTGGCCGCGGGGGTGACGGTGCTGTACGCGGCGTTGTCGGGTGCGCGCGACGAGCGCATGCGCGACGCGGGCCTGCTCAAGGCGCTGGGCGCTTCGGCCGCGCTGGTGCGGCAGACCCAGTATGCCGAGTTCCTGGTGGTGGGCGGGCTCGCCGGCCTGCTGGCCAGCCTCGGCGCGATCGCGGTGGGCTGGGGGCTGTCGCAGTTCGTGTTCGACTTCCCGTACCGCTTCAATGCGTGGATCGTGCCGGTCGGCGTGGTTTCTGGCATGCTGTGCGCTTTTGCCGGCGGCTGGCTGGGCCTGCGCGAAGTGCTGCGCCAGCCCGCGCTGGCGACCTTGCGCGATGCCTGAGCGCGCGTGCCGGCGCCGCCCCAGACCGAGTGTGTGATGAGTACTGAATCCGATGACAAGCCCGGCAATGCCGAGGTCACTGCCTTTGAACTGGTGGGCGGCGAGGCGCGCGTGCGCGAACTGGTCGACCGCTTCTACGACCTGATGGACCTGGAGCCGCAGTTCGCCGGGCTGCGCGCGCTGCACCCGCCGTCGCTGGAGGGCTCGCGCGACAAGCTGTTCTGGTTCCTGTGCGGCTGGCTGGGCGGCCCCAACCACTTTATCGAGCGCTTCGGCCATCCGCGCCTGCGCGCGCGCCATATGCCGTTCGAGATCGGCATCAGCGAGCGCGACCAGTGGATGCGCTGCATGGCGCTGGCGATGCAGGACATCGGCCTGCCCGAAGACCTGCAGCTGCGGCTGATGCAGGCCTTCTTCCAGACCGCCGACTGGATGCGCAACGTGGCGCGCTGAGGCGCCAACGCGCCCGTTTCTACCTCGAAAGGTTGCCCCGCCGATGACAGCCCAACTGCCTGAAGACGCCCTGCGTGTGCTGGATTTCTGGTTCGACCAGCCCGGTTCGGCCGCCTGGAATACGGCGCGCCCGCAGTGGTTCACCAAGTCGGATGCATTCGATGCGCAGATTCGCGCGAACTTCCTGTCCGCCTGGCAGGTGGCCTGCGACGGGGCGCCTGATGACTGGTCGGTCACGCCCGAGGGCGCCTGCGCGCGCGTGGTGCTGCTGGACCAGTTCCCGCGCAACATGTTCCGCAACGACCCGCGCAGCTTCGGCACCGATGCGCAGGCGCTGGCACTGGCGAGGCGCATCGTCGCCACTGGCATGGACCGCGCGCTGCCAACTGACTATCACCGCATGTTCTGCTACATGCCGTTCGAGCATTCCGAGGCACTGGAAGACCAGGACCAGGCGGTGCGCCTGATGACGCAGCTGCGCGAGGCCAGCGGTGGCGTGGTCGACGTGGTGGAGTGGGCCGAGAAGCATCGCGTCATCATCGCGCGCTTTGGCCGCTTCCCGCACCGCAATGCGGTGCTGGGCCGGCACAGCACGGCCGAGGAACAGGCATTCCTGCAGCAGCCGGGCTCTTCGTTCTGAACCCGGCCCGGAAGCCGGCGCGCGCTCAGGTCTGGTCGCGCGCCTGCTGCCACTTGTCGACGCGCACGTGCGGCGCGGCCGCCAGTTGCGCCAGCAGGCCGGCGGGCGTGTCGCCCACGTGCAGCAGGTCGGCGTGCACCTGCTTCAGGAAGCCTTCGCGCACCGCGTGCGACAGGAAGCCCAGCATGCCGTCGTAGAACCCGGCCAGGTTCAGCAGGCCCACCGGCTTGGCGTGGTAGCCCAGCTGCAGCCAGGTGAAGGTCTCGAACAGTTCCTCGAAGGTGCCCACGCCACCGGGCATGGCGACAAAGGCGTCGGCGCGGTCGGCCATCATCTGCTTGCGCTCGTGCATGTTGCGCACCACGTGCAGCTCGGTCAGTCCGCGGTGGCCGACTTCCTTCTGCATCAGCGCTTCCGGGATGATGCCGATGGCACGGCCGCCATGTTCCAGCACGGCATCGGCGACGATGCCCATCAGGCCCACCTTGCCGCCGCCGTACACCAGCGTCAGGTCGTTTTCGGCCAGGGTGCGGCCGAGCAGGCGCGCGCCCTCGGCGTATTCGGGACGGTTGCCGGGGCTGGACCCGCAATACACGCAGACGGATTTCACTTCGTTTCCTTTGCCGCGCCGGCGGCCTTGGCTGCCGCGTAGTCGCGCGCCAGCTGGTCGAATGCCTCCCGTGCCCGGCCGCGCAGGTAGGGCGCCAGGATCGAGAAGATGTGGTAGCTCGAACCGTGCAGGTAGCCGCGGATCTGCTCGGGATCGTTGTACTGGCGCGGATGCTGCACGAACTGGAACGACAGCCAGTAGGTGGCGACCACCACCATGTTGGTGCAGATGGCCTCGACCTGCTCGGGCGTGGCTTCCATCTCGCCGTCCTCGATGAACTGGCGGCAGATCTCGTGCGCAAAGCGCTGCTTCTGCTCGACGATGCGCTTGAAGTTGGTCTCCAGCATCCGGTTGCGCGCCAGCAGGTCGTTGATGTCGCGGTACAGGAAGCGGTAGTTCCACAGGAACTCGGACATGTACTGCAGGTAGCCCCAGCTTTCGTCGAGCGTGGCCTTGTGGTCGTCCGGCATCTTCAGGCGGCGCTCCATCTCCTGCTCGAAGCGCACGAAGATCGAGTTGATGATGTCGTCCTTGTTGCGGAAGTGGTAGTAGAGATTGCCGGGGCTGATCTCCATCGCTTCCGCGATCGTGGTGGTGGTGACGTTGGGCTCGCCGACTTCGTTGAACAGGCGCAGCGAGACGTCGAGGATGCGGTCCCTGGTGCGGCGGGGTCCGGTTTGCGGTTTCGGTTCCATGGGCGTCCGGGCGATCGGTGCGATCGGTAAGTCGGGGGCAGGGTAGCGATTATAAGCAATCGGCCTGCCTTGCCCATGCTGCGCCCCCGCCGCGCCCCCCGCGCCTGTCCCGGCCGGATCAGCCCGCCAGCGCCTGCACCCACCGCACCACATGCGGCCCGGCGATGGTGATCCAGGTGCCGCCGCACAGCACCAGCGCCAGCATCACCGCGGCGCTGCCGAAGTCCTTGGCGCGCTTGGACAGGCTGTGCCGCTCCAGCGAGATGCGGTCGACCGCGGCCTCGACGCTGGAGTTGAGCAGCTCCACGATCAGCACCACCAGCAGCGTGCCCAGCAGCAGGATGCGCTCGACCGCCGTCACCGGCAGCAGCAAGGCGCACGGCGTCAGGATCACCACCAGGGTCAGCTCCTGGCGGAACGCGCTCTCCTCCAGCACCGCATAGCGCAGCCCCGACAGCGAATTGATGGCCGCATGCCAGGCGCGCGCCAGGCCCCGGTTGCCCTTGTGCGGATTCTGGTCGACGGAGTAGTCAGCGCTCTGCATTGTGGGCGGCGGCCTCTGCATTGGCGGGTCGGACGGCAGTTCCGGATGCGGTTTCGGCATGGGTGTGCGGGGCGGAAGGCTGGGCTGTGGCGGGTGAGGCCGCTGCGCCGCCCCGGCCTGGCCTGGCAGCGGCGAACGGCCGCAGGTGGGCCAGAAACTGCTCGGACGCGGCGCGCCAGGAGAAGCGCTCGGCGTGGGCCCGGGCCGTGGCGCGGTCGATCCGCAGCGCTTCCAGGCAGGCCTCGCGCAGGTCTTCGTGCATCACGCCGGCGGGGCTGTCGCCGAGCACGTCGATCGGGCCCGTGACCGGATACGCTGCCACCGGCAGGCCACTGGCCAGCGCTTCCAGCAGCACCAGCCCGAAGGTGTCGGTGCGGCTCGGGAACACGAACACGTCAGCGGAAGCATACACCCGCGCCAGCTCGGGCTGGCTCAGCACGCCCAGGTAGTTGGCGCCGGGATAGCGCGCGCGCAGCGCCGGCAGCGCCGGGCCGTCGCCGACCACCCATTTGGAGCCGGGCAGGTCCAGCGCCAGGAATGCCTCGACGTTCTTCTCCACCGCCACGCGGCCGACGTACAGGAAGATCGGGTGGGCGGTGTTGAGCACATTGGCGCGCTGCGGCGTGAACACGTCCAGGTCCACGCCGCGCGTCCACAGCACGGCGTTGGTGATGCCGTAGCGGCGCAGGTCGTCCAGCACCACCGGCGTGGGCGCCATCACCGCCTGCGCGGGCTTGTGGAACCAGCCCAGGAAACGGTAGGTCCACGCCAGCGGAATGCCGAAGCGGGCCTGCACGTATTCCGGAAAGCGGGTGTGGTAGGCGGTGGTGAAGGGCAGCTTGCGGCGCAGCGCATGGCTGCGCGCGGCCAGCCCCAGCGGGCCTTCGGTGGCGATGTGCAGGGCGTCGGGGCCGAAGGCCTCGATGCGCCGCCGCACGCGCGCGCCCGGCAGCAGCGACAGCCGGATCTCGGGGTAGGTCGGGCACGGCACCGTGCGGAATTCCAGCGGCGTGATCATGTCGACCGTGTGGCCCATCGCCTCCAGTTCGCGGCGCGTGGACTTGAGCGTGCGCACCACGCCATTGACCTGCGGTTCCCAGGCATCGGTGACGATCAGGATCTTCATGCAGCCTCCTTGGGCGCGGTGGAAGGGCAGTGCAGACGGCGCCGGGCGGACCGGGCCATGCGGAAAAGCGGGACCGGTGCGGCTCAGCCGGCCACGGCAGCGCGGCGCCGGCGGCGCACGGCGGGCGCGGGCGCGTCGAGCAGCGTGGTCCAGTAGACGATCTTGAGTTCGCCCTCCAGGGTTTCGACCAGCGCCGACAGGCTTTCGACCCAGTCGCCGTCATTGCAGTAGAGCTGGCCGTTGACCTCGCGGATCTCGGCCTTGTGGATATGGCCGCAGACCACGCCGTCGCAGCCGCGGCGGCGCGCCTCGTCGACCATCGCGCTCTCGAACGCGCCGATGTAGTTGACCGCGTTCTTGACCTGGTGCTTCAGGTACTGCGACAGCGACCAGTACGGAAAGCCCAGGCGCGCGCGCAGCCGGTTGAAGTGCCGGTTGAGCGCCAGGATCATGGTGTAGAGCGAATCGCCCAGGTAGGCCAGCCAGCGCGCGTGCTGCACCACGCCGTCGAACAGGTCGCCGTGCACCACCCACAGGCGGCGTCCGCTGGCGGTGACGTGGATCGCCTCTTCGCGCACGGTGATGTCGCCGAAGGCCATGCCGTCGAACTGGCGCGCGGCTTCGTCGTGGTTGCCGGGCACATAGATCACCTCGGTGCCCTTGCGCGCCTTGCGCAGCAGCTTCTGCACCACGTCGTTGTGGCTTTGCGGCCAGTACCAGCCGCGGCGCAGCTGCCAGCCATCGATGATGTCGCCGACCAGGTAGAGCTGGTCGGATTCGTTGTGCTTGAGGAAATCGAGCAGGTAGTCGGCCTGGCAGCCGGGCGTGCCCAGGTGGATGTCAGACAGCCAGATGGCGCGGTAGCGCTGGATCGGGTGCGGCTCGGGGGGATAGGTTTCCTGCGTTTCGCGCGGCGGCGCCAGCGCGGCGCCATCGATGGCCGGCGCCATGAAGGCGGTCACCGGCGCGGCGGGGCCGCTGTCAGCGCTGCGGCGCAGCCATGGCGCCAGTTGCGAGGCCTTCGACAGATACCCGCGGGCAGATCGGATTGCTTGCACCATGCCAGTCCCGGTTGCGGCGATGGCTGCATTCAGCCAGCCAGCAATGACGCGACGGTGACGAAAACATGACTGACATGTGAATCGTTGCGGCCGCGGGACAGCCGCTGCATGGGCCCGCTCGCGACCGGTTCAGCGGCCGCGCGCGGACAGCTCTGCCAGTGCGTCGAGTGCCGCACGCACCGCGGCGGGATGGCGCAGCAGCGACACATGGCCGATGCCGGACAGCGGGATATGGCCGGCGCCGTCGAGCCACCCGGTGCAGGGCGGCCCCGCGATCGAATCGTGCCAGCTGAAGATCGAGATCATGCGCGCGCGCAGCCGCGGTGTTTCGGCGGCCGCGAGCGCGCGCAGCCAGGGGCTGCCGCAGCGCATCTGGCGCGCATTGTGGCCGCCGCCAAAGCGCGCCAGCGCGCTGCCGTGGTGGGGGCTGCCAAGCGTCACGATGCCGGCGCAGAGGTCTTCGTCGCCGGCCAGCTGCAGCGCGGCGCGCGCGGCCAGCCCGCCCATGCTGTGGCAGAGCAGCAGCGGCGCGCGTCCGCTTTCGGCGCGGATGCGCCGCATCGCGGCCAGCAGCGCGTGCGCGTAGTCGTCGATGTCGCCGAACACGGGTTCCAGGTCGATGCCGTGGCAACGGTAGCCGGCGGCGGCCAGCGCCGGCTGCATGTCGAGCCAGATCGCCTGGCCGCAGGCGTAGCCATGGACCAGCAGCACCGGCGGGGCATCGCGGCCGGGCCGTGCAGGGTCGGCCGGCGCGAACGGTGCGCGCGCGCGGAAGGGCTGCAGCCAGTCGAACATGCGCAGCACCGCCAGGCATTCAGTTGCGTAGCAGCGCAACGCCTCCGCCGGCCGCAGCGGCCTGCGCGTGGCGGCAAGTTCGGCGGGCGGCGCGGGCGGGTGGTCGCCGCGTGCGACCCACAGGCCGCGCCCGCTCAGCGCGAAGGCGATGGCAATGCCGCAGGCGAAGCCGCCCAGGATCAGCCCCGCGCCGGCGGCAAGCGCGCCGGGCCACGGCCAGGCGGCGGTGCGTACCAGCGCCGCGGCAATGCCCAGCGCTGCGGCCGCCTGCACGGTCACCGCGACGCGGCGGATGCCGGCGGCGCCCAGGCTCATGGCTTGGGGCGCAGGTCGGTCAGGCGCGTGCCTGCCAGGCGGTCATGCAGGAACTGGCGGCGCGGGTCCAGCCAGGCCAGCAGGATCCAGATCAGCAGGCCGGCGCACAGCACGCCGACGAACGGCCCCTTGACCAGCCCGAGCAGATGGCCGACCGCGGCCGATGGCGGCAGCCACAGCCACGCCAGCACGTAGCGCAGCGCCGCCTGCGGCCAGCGCGGCGGCACGCCGGCAGAGTTTTCGACGCGCATGCGCCAGGTCTGCATCGCCAGGGTCTGGCCGTTGCGCTGCCAGAACCAGGTGAAGTACAGCCCCATCACCAGGAAGCTCCACAGCTGGATCGCCAGCGGCCCGTCCACGCCCAGCTTCTGCAGCAGCGGCCGCAGCAGCAGGTAGGCGGCGGTCGAGGCGCTCAGCACGCCGAACAGCAGCACGCCTTCATAAAGCATGCAGGCGATGCGGCGGCGCAGCGGCGGCGCGGCCGGCGGCGTGGCGGCGGCGGGGGGCACGGGGTCGAGGGTGGCAGCGGGCATGGATGGCGATCGGAGCAGTGCGCCGGCGCGCGGCAGTCAGATGCCGGCGCGGGCCTGGCAAGGCCGGCCCGCGTGTGCTGGCCGGCCGCAAACGGCCATTATGCCAAATGGCCTTGGAATTACTGGCGCACGGTGGCGTCGGACGCCGCGGCCGTCGCTTCGGCGGGGCCGGGGGCAGCCGCGGACGCGGGGAGTGCTGCGCTCGCTGGCGTTGCCGCAGTGGCAGCGGCGGGGGCGGACGCCGCCTCGACGGCAGCTGCGGAAGCCACGGGCAGCGCCGCGCCGTCGCTGGCCGGCGCCGGAGGGGCCGGATGGGCTGGATGGGCTGGATGGGCCGGATGGGCAGCGTGGCTCGCGCCCGCCTTGTGTTCATGGCGCAGCTGGCGGCTGGTGTCGCTGGGCAGGCGCTTGCCGCTGGGCAGCGCGCTGACGGCGCCGGGCCGGCGCGGCACCTGGTCGGCGGCGGCCAGCTTCTTCTTCTGCTCTTCGGGCAACTGCTGGTATTTGTCCCAGGCTTCGGCCTTCTTCTCGGTGGGGAGCGAGCGGGTGATCTGGTAGTTTTCGCGCGCCAGCCGGCGTTGCTGCGGCGTCATCCTGACCCACTCCGTCATGCGTGCCTGCAGCCGGGCCTGCTCGGCCGGCGAATACTTCGGATAGCGCGCGGCGATGCGCAACCACTTTTGGCGGTTCAGCTCCGGCAGGGTATCCCACAGCGGCTGCAGCGGCGCCAGGATGCGCTGGTTGACGGGGCTCAGGTCGGCCCAGGCCGGTTTGGCGCTGGCGGGCTGGGCCGGACGGGCCGGATGGGTGGGCGCGGCTCCGGCCACCGCGGAAGCTCCCTGTGCCTGCGCCGGGGCGGAGAGCAGCGCCCAGCAGGCGGCCGCGCCGGCCAGCAGGGCGACCAGCCGGCGGCGCGGGGCGTCGGGGTAGGGCAGCGGGGGCGCCATGCTATTGCCCGTGCTTCAGGAACACGTGGAAGCCCTCGTCGGCATAGGCCGTGGGCGGCAGGTCGTCGAGCAGCATGGCGGCGTCGATATCGGCCAGTTCCTCGATGCGCTTCTGCTCCTGCCAGTGGTAGATGCCCACCAGGCCGGCGCCCAGCGCAACCAGCGTCCAGACCAGTCCCAGCCGGCGCAGCCAGGCGCCCGCGCGGTGCAGCGGCGAGGCGTCGTCGTCGAACAGCGGCGCGTGCGCGCCCGGCATGGCCAGTTGCGGCACCAGCACGGGCGCCTCGGCCTTCTTGCGGGCGACCGCCATCCGGCGCGCGGCGGCGAGCCGTTCGGAAATGTCGGCCGGCAGGGCATCGGCGCCGGCGTCGAGTGCCGCGCGAACCTCATGCGCAAACCGGCGCTCGCGGATTTCTTTGTCGTTTCTGCTCATAGTCGAACCCCCCGTGCGCGCAGGGCCTGCGCAAGCGTGTGCGTGGCACGGGAACAGTGCGTCTTGACGCTGCCTTCGGAACAGCCCATCACGGCCGCGGTTTCGGCGACGTCCATATCTTCCCAGTAACGCATCAGGAATGCCTGGCGTTGACGCGTGGGCAGGCGCTGGATCTCCTGCTCGATGATGTGCATGACCTGGGCCCGCTCGACCTTGTCGGCGCTGCTTTCGGCCGATTCGGAGCCGGCCTGCGCCTCTAGCGTCTCCAGCAGGTCGCTGTCGTCGCCGCCGTCGCGGTCGTCGCGCAGGCTGGAAAACAGCGAGACCCAGGTATTGCGCACCTTCTGGCGCCGGAACCAGTCATGGATGGTGTTCTGCAGGATGCGCTGGAACAGCGGCGCGAGTTCCGCGGCGCTCTTGTCGCCATATTTTTCGGCCAGCTTGATCATGGCGTCCTGGACGATGTCCAGCGCGGCCTCGTCGTCGCGGACGGCGAACACGGCCTGCTTGAAGGCGCGCCGCTCGACGCTGGCAAGAAAGGCGGACAGTTCCTGGTCGGTGGCCATTCAGGCGGTTGGGGCTTGTTGCGCCGGGACCCGGGCCCGGTTCTGGTGAATGTGCTGCCGGGGGCGCGCGGCGCCCCAAGGTGGTGGGATGCTAGCAAAATTTGGCCGCGCTGTACCGTTTTGTATGGCGGGACATACATGGCGCTGCGCAAAAGTTTTTGCAAATCCGGGGAACTTGCCGACGCCGGCGGCGTAAACAACCGTAGACCGCGCTGGTGCATTGCAGTATCATCGACGGTTCACACGACATCAGTGGTTGTCTCATCCGGCCGCTTATGAGGCGGTCTTCCATGCAGACGCGCATCGCTTGAACCCGAGCCACAAGTTCGGCAGAGAGCATCCAAACAATTTTTTGCCGAAAATTGCAAAGGACTGAAATGAACATGCCCAGCGCGGAATTCTCCCACGCCGACAGCAATTCATCTGCCGCACCCGAAATGATCGGGGCGGAAATTCTCGTTCACGCACTTGCCGAAGAAGGCGTCGAGTACGTCTGGGGCTATCCCGGCGGCGCAGTGCTGTATATCTACGACGAGCTCCACAAGCAAACCAAGTTCGAGCACATCCTGGTGCGCCACGAGCAGGCCGCGGTCCATGCCGCGGACGGCTACGCACGCGCCACCGGCAAGGTGGGCGTTGCCCTGGTGACCTCCGGTCCCGGCGTGACCAATGCCGTCACCGGCATCGCCACCGCGTACCTCGACTCGATCCCGATGGTGGTGATCACCGGCAACGTGCCGACCCACGCCATCGGCCAGGACGCCTTCCAGGAGTGCGACACTGTCGGCATCACCCGCCCGATCGTCAAGCACAACTTCCTGGTGAAGGACGTGCGCGACCTCGCCGCGACCATCAAGAAGGCGTTCTTCATCGCCTCGACCGGCCGTCCCGGCCCGGTGGTGGTCGACATCCCCAAGGATGTCTCGCGCAATGCCTGCAAGTACGAGTACCCCAAGTCGATCGACATGCGCTCGTACAACCCGGTCAACAAGGGTCACTCGGGCCAGATCCGCAAGGCCGTGGCGCTGCTGCAGAACGCCGAGCGCCCGTACATCTACACCGGCGGCGGCGTGGTGCTGGCCAATGCCAGCGACGAGCTGCGCCAGCTGGCGGCGATGACCGGCCACCCGGTGACCAACACGCTGATGGGCCTGGGCGCGTTTCCCGGCACCAGCAAGCAGTTCGTCGGCATGCTCGGCATGCACGGCACGTATGAAGCCAATATGGCCATGCAGAACTGCGACGTGCTGATTGCCATCGGCGCCCGCTTCGACGACCGCGTGATCGGCAACCCGTCGCACTTCACCTCGCAGGCGCGCAAGATCATCCATATCGACATCGATCCGTCGTCGATTTCCAAGCGCGTCAAGGTCGATATCCCCATCGTCGGCAACGTCAAGGACGTGCTGCAGGAACTGATCGCCCAGATCAAGGCCAGCGACATCAAGCCCAAGCGCGAAGCGCTGGCAAAGTGGTGGGAGCAGATCGAGCAATGGCGCTCGGTCGACTGCCTGAAGTACGACCGCAGTTCCGAGATCATCAAGCCGCAATACGTGGTGGAAAAGATCTGGGAACTGACCCACGGCGACGCCTTCATCTGCTCCGACGTCGGCCAGCACCAGATGTGGGCCGCGCAGTTCTACAAGTTCAACGAGCCACGCCGCTGGATCAACTCCGGCGGCCTGGGCACGATGGGCGTGGGCCTGCCGTACGCGATGGGCATCAAGAAGGCCTTCCCCGAGAAGGAAGTCGTCACCATCACCGGCGAAGGCTCGATCCAGATGTGCATCCAGGAGCTGTCGACCTGCCTGCAGTACGACACCCCGGTGAAGATCTGCTCGCTCAACAATGGCTACCTGGGCATGGTGCGCCAGTGGCAGGAGATCGAGTACGACAACCGCTACTCGCACTCGTACATGGATGCGCTGCCTGATTTCGTCAAGCTGGCCGAGGCCTATGGCCACGTCGGCATGCGCGTCGAGAAGACCTCGGACGTCGAGCCGGCGCTGCGCGAGGCGTTCCGCCTGAAGGACCGTACCGTGTTCCTGGACTTCCAGACCGATCCCACCGAAAACGTCTGGCCGATGGTCCAGGCTGGCAAGGGCATTTCCGAAATGCTGCTCGGCGCGGAGGACCTGTAATGCGACACATCATTTCGGTCCTGCTGGAAAACGAAGCCGGTGCGCTGTCGCGCGTGGTGGGCCTGTTCTCGGCCCGTGGCTACAACATCGAGACGCTGACCGTGGCACCCACCGAGGATGCCTCGCTGTCGCGCATGACCATCGTCACCACCGGCTCGGACGACGTGATCGAACAGATCACCAAGCACCTGAACCGGCTGGTGGAAGTGGTCAAGGTGGTCGACCTGACCGAAGGCGCGCACATCGAACGCGAGCTGATGCTCGTCAAGGTGCGCGCGGTGGGCAAGGAGCGCGAGGAAATGAAGCGCACCGCCGACATCTTCCGCGGCCGCATCATCGATGTCACCGAGAAGACCTACACCATCGAGCTGACCGGCAACGGCGTCAAGCTCGATGCGTTCCTGGACGCGATCGACCGTACCGCCATCCTCGAGACCGTCCGTACCGGCGGCTCGGGCATCGGCCGCGGCGAGCGCATCCTGAAGGTCTGACCCGGCCCCGGCTCACCCGACGGCTTCACGCAGTATCCCCGGGGCGGCGCGATCCGGGCGCACACGATGCGCGCGAGGATGCCGCTCCTCTCATACAAAAGACAGAGATTGAAGGAATCATCATGAAAGTGTTTTACGACAAGGACGCCGACCTCTCCCTGATCAAGGGCAAGAACGTCACTATCATCGGCTACGGCTCGCAGGGCCATGCCCACGCGCTGAACCTGAAGGATTCGGGCGTCAACGTGACGGTCGGCCTGCGCAAGAGCGGCGCGTCGTGGAACAAGGCCGTCAACGCCGGCCTGCAGGTCAAGGAAGTGGCCGAGGCCGTCAAGAACGCCGACGTGGTCATGATCCTGCTGCCGGACGAGCAGATCGCCGACGTGTACAAGAACGAAGTGCACGCCAACATCAAGGAAGGCGCTGCGCTGGCCTTCGCCCACGGCTTCAACGTGCACTACGGTGCCGTGATCCCGCGCGCCGACCTCGACGTGATCATGATCGCGCCGAAGGCCCCGGGCCACACCGTGCGCGCCACCTACACGCAAGGTGGCGGCGTGCCGCACCTGATCGCCGTGCACCAGAACAAGTCCGGCGCCGCCCGTGACATCGCGCTGTCTTACGCCACCGCCAACGGCGGCGGCCGTGCCGGCATCATCGAGACCAACTTCCGCGAAGAAACCGAGACCGACCTGTTCGGCGAGCAGGCCGTGCTGTGCGGCGGTACCGTCGAGCTGATCAAGGCCGGCTTCGAGACCCTGGTGGAAGCCGGCTACGCGCCGGAAATGGCCTACTTCGAGTGCCTGCATGAACTGAAGCTGATCGTCGACCTGATCTACGAAGGCGGCATCGCCAACATGAACTACTCGATCTCCAATAACGCCGAATATGGTGAATACGTCACCGGCCCGCGCGTGGTGACCGAGGAGACCAAGAAGGCGATGAAGCAGTGCCTGAAGGACATCCAGACCGGCGAATACGCCAAGAGCTTCCTGCTGGAGAACAAGGCCGGCGCCCCGACCCTGATCTCGCGCCGCCGCCTGAACGCCGAGCACGAAATCGAAGTGGTGGGCGAGAAGCTGCGCGCGATGATGCCGTGGATCGCCAAGAACAAGATGGTCGACCAGTCGAAGAACTGATCTAGCAGCGCTGCCTGATGGCCCGCGCCGCACGGCGGCGGGCCGAAGCCGTTCAGCGTTCCGTGCCTTGCCCTTCTATCATCGGAAGGGGATTGCCGGGACCTGAACGGCTTTTTGTTATCCTTGTCGAACTTTTCGGGCAAGGCGTGCCGGATGCTGCTCCCCGCGGCGGCCGGCAGGGCGCGCGGCACTTGCGTGCCGCGGCCAGGCCGCCTTGCCCTGGCCTGTATCCACCGAAACACGTACTGCATGAACTATCCTCATCCGCTGATCGCCCGTGAAGGCTGGCCGTTCCTGGCCGGCGCCTTTGTCATCTCGCTGCTGGTGCATGCCAGCGCGGGCTTCTGGTGGGCGCTGCCGCTGTGGATCATCACGGTGTTCGTGCTGCAGTTCTTCCGCGACCCGCCGCGTCCGATCCCGTCGCAGCCCAATGCCGTGCTGGCCCCGGCCGACGGCCGCATCGTCGTGGTCGAGAAGACCATGGACCCGTACGCCCAGCGCGAGGCGCTGAAGATCAGCGTCTTCATGAACGTCTTCAACGTGCACTCGAACCGCGTCTCGGTCGACGGCGCGGTGGAGAAGGTCGAATACTTTCCCGGCAAGTTCGTCAATGCCGACCTTGACAAGGCCTCGACCGAAAACGAGCGCAACGCCGTGCTGATCCGGCGCTCGGCCGACGGCCAGCTGGTGACGCTGGTGCAGGTGGCGGGCCTGGTGGCGCGCCGCATCCTGTGCTACACCAAGCCCGGCGACAACCTCTCGCGCGGCCAGCGCTACGGCTTTATCCGCTTCGGCTCGCGCGTCGACGTGTACCTGCCGCTCGACGCACGCCCGCGCGTGACCATCGGCGAGAAGGTGTCGGCCTCGTCGACCATCCTCGCCGAACTCGACGTGCAGTGAGCGGCGGCCTGACCGGAGCACAGTGATGGTTGCCTTCCATCGACGTAACAAGCGCAGCGGCAGCGGCAACGTGACCCACCTGCGGCCGTTCCGCCACAACCAGCTGCGCGGCGCCGACGACGACTTCGACGACGAAGCCGTCGACGACCACGATATCGCCTACCAGCGTCCGCGCCGGCGCGGCATCTACCTGCTGCCCAACGCCTTCACCACGGCGGCGCTGTTTGCCGGCTTCTTCGCCATCGTGCAGGCGATGAACATGCGCTTCGACGCCGCCGCCATCGCCATCTTCGCGGCCATGGTGCTCGACGGCATGGACGGGCGCGTGGCCCGCATCACCAATACGCAGAGCGCGTTCGGCGAGCAGTATGACTCGCTCTCGGACATGACCTCGTTCGGCGTCGCGCCGGCGCTGGTGATGTACGAATGGATCCTGCATGACCTGGGCAAGTGGGGCTGGATCGCGGCGTTCGTCTACTGCACCTGTGCGGCGCTGCGGCTGGCGCGCTTCAACGCCAATATCGGCGTCATCGACAAGCGCTTCTTCCAGGGCCTGCCGAGCCCGGCCGCGGCGGCGCTGGTGGCCGGCTTCGTCTGGCTGGTGATCGACAACAAGCTGCCGGTCAAGGAACTGTGGATGCCGTGGGTGGCGTTCGGCATCACGCTGTACGCGGGGCTGTCGATGGTGTCCAACGCGCCGTTCTACAGCGGCAAGGCGCTCGACGTGCGCTACCGTGTGCCGTTCGGCATGATGGTGCTGGTCCTGGTGCTGTTCGTGGTGGTCTCGACCGATCCGCCGGTGGCGCTGTTCGGGCTGTTCGTGGCCTACGCGATTTCGGGCTACGTGCTGTGGGCCTGGCGGGCCATCCATGGCAAGCCGGCGATCGAGAAGAAGCCGCGCGAATAAATCGCAGAAGGGCGCTCAGGCGCCCTTCATGCATTGCTGGATTCACAATTGTTTTCATGCCGCGGCCATCCGGGCGTGGCACTCTGCAGTGTTTTCCACCCACCGTCAGGAGGATGTCATGGGCATGTTCGACTTCATCAAGGAAGCGGGAGAAAAGCTGTTCGGCACCGGCGAGGCCAAGGCCGCGCAGGCAGCGGCCGCGGCGGATGCATCGGCGGAGAAGGTCGATGCCGCCAATCGCGCCGCGGGCGACGCGATCGAGGCGTATATCAGGAAGATGGGGCTGGACGCGACCGGGCTGATGGTGCAGGTCGACGGCTCGCAGGGTCTCGTCACCGTGTTCGGCGTGGCACCCGACCAGGCCACGCGCGAGAAGATCATCCTGTGCGCCGGCAATGTCGAGGGCGTCGACAAGGTCGAGGACAAGATGTCGGTCAACGTCGAGTCCGCCGAGTCGCAATGGCATACCGTGGTCAAGGGCGACACACTGTGGGCGATCGCGCAGGCCGCCTATGGCAACGGTGCCGAGTACAACAAGATCTTCGAAGCCAACAAGCCGATGCTGAGCCATCCGGACAAGATCTACCCGGGCCAGAAGCTGCGCATCCCGCCCAAGGGCTGAGACTTCTGCAGGGGGGCGCGTGCGGCAAAACCCTGTGTTGCGCGTGCGCGCCAAGTCGGCTATAGTCGCAGCCATGATTTCGCGCCAAGTCCTAATCGCCCGCACCACCCTAGGTGGCCTACTAGGCCATCAGGTCGGGACGCGCGCGCGCTAAGGACGGACTTACCCCTTAGCGCGGAATCCGCAAGGAATTTTCCAACGCCCCGGCCTGCTCCATGCACGCCGGGGCGTTTTGCATTCCACAGCCGTGGAGCGCGGAACAGGCGGTAAAGCCCCGGACGCAGCATGCCGGGGACAGCACACGACAAGCAATCAGGAGCTCCACACCATGTCTGACAAACTGATCATTTTCGACACCACCTTGCGTGACGGCGAGCAATCGCCCGGCGCCTCGATGACGCGCGAGGAAAAGATCCGCATCGCGCGCCAGCTGGAACGCCTGAAGGTCGACGTGATCGAGGCCGGTTTCGCCGCGAGCTCCAACGGCGACTTCGAGGCGATCCGCTCGATCGCGCAGGTGGTCAAGGACTCCACCATCTGCTCGCTGGCGCGCGCCAACGACAAGGACATCGCCCGCGCGGCGGAGGCACTCAAGCCTGCCAACTCGTTCCGCATCCACACCTTCATCGCCACCTCCGCGCTGCACATGGAGAAGAAGCTGCGCATGACGCCGGACCAGGTGTACGAGCAGGCGCGCCTGGCGGTGCGCTTTGCGCGCCAGTTCACCGACGATATCGAGTTCTCGCCGGAAGACGGCAGCCGCTCGGACATGGACTTCCTGTGCCGCGTGCTCGAAGGCGTGATCGCCGAGGGCGCCACCACCATCAACCTGCCCGATACCGTCGGCTACGCCGTGCCGGAAGGCTATGCCGCGCTGATCCGCTCGGTGCGCGAGCGCATTCCCAACTCGGACAAGGCGGTCTGGTCGGTGCACTGCCATAACGACCTCGGCATGGCCGTGGCCAACTCGCTGGCGGCGGTCAAGCTCGGCGGCGCGCGCCAGATCGAATGCACCATCAACGGCCTCGGCGAGCGTGCCGGCAACACCAGCCTGGAAGAAGTGGTGATGGCGGTGAAGACGCGCCGCGACTACTTCAACCTCGACGTCGGCGTCGATACCACGCAGATCGTGCCGGCTTCGAAGCTGGTGTCGCAGATCACCGGCTTCGCGGTGCAGCCGAACAAGGCCGTGGTCGGCGCCAATGCCTTCGCGCATGCCTCGGGCATCCACCAGGATGGCGTGCTCAAGGCGCGCGACACCTACGAGATCATGCGCGCGGAAGACGTGGGCTGGACCGCCAACAAGATCGTGCTGGGCAAGCTGTCGGGCCGCAACGCCTTCAAGCAGCGCCTGCAGGAGCTGGGCATCGAGCTCGACAGCGAGAGCGAGGT
Source organism: Cupriavidus nantongensis (assembly GCF_001598055.1). Lineage (NCBI taxonomy): Bacteria > Pseudomonadati > Pseudomonadota > Betaproteobacteria > Burkholderiales > Burkholderiaceae > Cupriavidus > Cupriavidus nantongensis. The sequence continues at coordinate 1,347,052 of NZ_CP014844.1, forward strand.
CAACGCCGCCTTTGCCCGCTTCAAGGAGCTGGCCGACCAGAAGGCCGAGATCTTCGACGAAGACATCATGGCCATCGTCTCGAACGAGGCCCAGCACGATGCCAACGAACACTTCCGCTTTATCTCGCTGTCGCAGCGCTCCGAGACCGGCGAGCGTCCGCACGCGCGCGTGGTGTTCAGCATGGACGGCCAGGAGCAGAGCGGCGAGGGCGAGGGCAACGGCCCGGTCGACGCCACCCTGCATGCGATCGAGTCGCGCGTGGGCAGCGGCGCCGAGATGGTGCTGTATTCGGTCAACGCCATCACCGGCGGCACCGAGGCCCAGGGCGAAGTGACCGTGCGCCTGTCCAAGGCCGGCCGCATCGTCAACGGCGTGGGCACCGACCCGGATATCGTCGCGGCCTCGGCCAAGGCCTACCTTGCCGCGCTGAACAAGCTGCACGACAAGGCCGTGCAGAAGATCAACCCGCAGATCTGATCTGGATTCCTGCGCTGACGGCGGAAGGCCTACCCGGCCCGAACGTACGGACCAGGCCCGCCATTCCCGACCCGGGGATGGCGGGCTTTTTCATGGGCACGGTCAGAACAGGCGGCGCTCGTCGGGATCGTAGAGCGGGTCGGGCGTGATCTGGGTCCGGCGCAGCACGCCGGCATCGTCGAAATAGAAGTGGAACAGCGACGGCCATACGTCTTCGTGGCGGAAGCGGTAGGACCAGACCTCGTTGCGCATGCGCGGGAAGTAGCTGACCGGCAGCCGCGTCATGCCGAAGTGCTCGGCCACGTCGCGCTTGGTCCAGGTGTTGACCTGCGCCTTGTACAGCTCGGGCGTCGACAGCATGTTGCGGAACGCGGTCAGGTTGCCGTTGCGGTCGAAGTCGGCGCCATAGGCATACTGGCCCATCGGCTGCTTCGAGTAGATCCAGCGCGTGGTGCCGTCGCGCAGCGGGAATACGTCGGTGGGCGGCCCGAACATGGCCTGCACCGCGGCCTGCGGCTGGCCCACCAGCCGGCTCCCTTCCTGCTCCGGCATCAGCGTGGCGCAGGCCGACAGCATGGCGACGCCCAGCGCCAGCACGAGACGGCGCGCGCCCTTGGCGATGACGGAATGCATGGCTGGTCCTCGATCGATGTTTGGACTGTAGATACCGCCAGTGTAGTGCGGTGGCGGGCGGTGTGTGCATTCGGCGCTGCTTTTGTGCGGATCTGCCGCTAATCGTGCCGGTTCTGCCCGGAATTTGTGGCGCGGATGCGGACCGCGCCGGCATTTGCCCGCAGCGGGACGCTGCCGTACTATCCAGCGCTTTCCAGGAGAGACGAATGACGGTTGCGGCACGGTGGCGGGGATGGCTGGGCGGGTTGTTGCTGGCGGCAGCGGCGGGCGCGTCGGCGCAGGAGCCGATCCGGCTGGGCATGATCGACGGCCTGTCCGGCCCGTTCGCCAATGCCGGCGAAGCGGTGGCGCGCAACCTGCGCCTGGCGATCGAGCGCATCAATGCGCGCGGCGGCGTCAAGACCGCCGAAGGCGCGCGCCCGCTCGAGCTGGTCACCTTCGACAGCAAGGGCAATGTCGATGAAAGCCTGATCCAGCTGCGCGCGCTGACCGACAAGCGCATCCCCTTTGTCTTGCAGGGCAACAGCTCGGCGGTGGCCGGGGCGCTGGTGGCGGCCATCAACCGCCATAACGCGCGCCAGCCGGATGCGCGCGTGCTGTTCCTGAACTACTCGGCGGTCGATCCCAGCCTGACCAATGAGAACTGCAGCTTCTGGCATTTCCGCTTCGATGCCAGCGCCGACATGCGCATGCAGGCGCTGACCGAGGTCATCCGCCAGGACCAGGCGGTGCGCCGCGTCTATCTGATCGACCAGGACTACAGCTTCGGCCACCAGGTGGCGCGCTCGGCGCGCGAGATGCTGGCGGCGCGCCGGCCCGATATCCAGATCGTCGGCGACGAGTTCCACCCGATCGGCAAGATCAAGGACTTCGCGCCGTATATCGCCAAGATCAAGGCTAGTGGCGCCGATGCGGTCATCACCGGCAACTGGGGCAACGACCTGACGCTGATGGTCAAGGCCGCGCGCGAGGGCGGGCTGCGGGCCAAGTTCTACACCTTCTACGGAAATGGCCTGGGCGCGCCGGCGGCGATGGGCGATGCCGGGGTCGGGCGCGTGCTGGCGGTGGCCGAATGGCATCCCAATGTGGGCGGGGCGGCATCCGACGCGTTCTACCAGGAATTCCGCGCGCGCTATCCGGAGCCGAAGGACGACTACGTCCACCTGCGCATGCAGATGATGGTCGAGATGCTGGCGCGCGCGATCACGCAGGCCGGCTCCACCGACGCGGTCAAGGTGGCGCGCGCGCTCGAGCACATGCGCTACGTCAACGACTTCCACGAAGCCACGGTGCGGGCCGACGACCACCAGGTGCTGCAGCCGCTGTACGTATCGGTGATGGAGCGCCAGGGCGGCGCGGTGCGCTTCGACAACGAGGGCTCGGGCTATGGCTTCCGCACCGTGCGCAAGCTCAAGGCGGCGCAGACCACGCTGCCGACCACCTGCCGGATGGAGCGTCCGTGATGGAACGTCCATGAGCGGCCGGGCGCCGGGTACTCCTGCGCCGGCTTTTCGGCTATAATCCGCGGCTGTCGTTACCTGGCCCCGGCCCGGTGGCGGCAGCAGCCAGTCAAATACATGGCACGACGCATGCGGCGCATCCCGCGCTGTGGCGTTCGCAAGTGAAAGGAAATCATCATGGCAGTCGCCGATATCAACAAGTCCGAAGTCATCAAGCAATTCGCACGTGGCGCCAACGACACTGGCAGCCCCGAAGTGCAAGTGGCCCTGCTGACCACCCGCATCAACGAACTGACCCCGCACTTCAAGGCCAACATGAAGGACCACCACAGCCGCCGCGGTCTGCTGCGCATGGTGAGCCGCCGTCGCCGCCTGCTGGACTACCTCAAGTCCAACGATGCCGACCGCTACCGCGCCCTGATCGAAAAGCTGGGCCTGCGCAAGTAAGGTTGCGTCCGATGGCAGCGCGATTCCTGGGTTTGCACGGTTTCGCGTGAGGCCTCGATGCCTGCTTCAGCACTGCTGGGCAGGCATTTTGCATTTCTGGCGGGGCGATTCCGTGCCGCCAGGGTGCAGACTGTGAATGCAGTGATTTTCGCTTCACGCCGCCCGGCCATGTCGATGGCGCGGGCGCCGTTGCGGCAAGCGGCGCAACGGAGTAAGTTGTTCTTTTTATCCAACACCCGGATCGGGCAAGGAAACAGGGCTTTGTGAGGGCTTTGTGTCATTCCAGCACGGCATCGGCAACGCCGGTGCCGCGCTGGAATGGCATAGCACTTCCCTGCGACCGCGACCGGCAACCCGGCAGTTTGCCTGCGGCTGAGAACGCAGGCGTCGCCGGCCGCGCGCGTGTCATTGCGCAGATTGCGCGGCCAGCACGCAAGTCAAGGAATGCATATGTCCATGTTCAACAAGGTCGTCAAGGAATTCCAGTGGGGCCAGCACACGGTCCGCATGGAAACCGGCGAAATCGCCCGCCAGGCCGGCGGTGCCGTGCTGGTCGATGTGGAAGACACCGTGGTGCTGGCGACCGTGGTCGCCGCCAAGAACCCGAAGCCGGGCCAGGACTTCTTCCCGCTGACGGTCGACTACATCGAGAAGACCTACGCCGCCGGCAAGATCCCCGGCGGCTTCTTCAAGCGTGAAGGCCGTCCGTCGGAAAACGAGACCCTGACCTCGCGCCTGATCGATCGTCCGCTGCGTCCGCTGTTCCCGGAAGGCTTCTACAACGAAGTCCAGGTGGTGGTGCACGTGGTGTCGCTGAACCCGGAAGTCCCCGCCGACATCCCGGCGCTGATCGGCGCCTCGGCCGCGCTGGCCGTGTCGGGCATCCCGTTCAGCGGCCCGGTCGGCGCCGCGCGCGTCGGCTACAAGGACGGCCAGTACCTGCTGAACCCGACCCGCTCGCAGATCGCCACCTCGGACCTCGACCTGGTGGTCGCCGGCACCGAGCGCGCCGTGCTGATGGTCGAATCGGAAGCCAACCAGCTGTCGGAAGACGTGATGCTGGGCGCCGTGGTCTATGGCCACGAGCAGATGCAGACCGCCATCAATGCCATCCATGAACTGGTGCGCGAAGGCGGCAAGCCGGAGTGGGACTGGGCCCAGGCGGCCAAGAACGAGCCGCTGATCGCCAAGGTCACCGAAGTCGCGCTGCCGCTGCTGCAGGAAGCCTACCAGCTGCGCCAGAAGTCGGCGCGCAGCCAGAAGCTGAAGGAAGTGTCGGCCAACGTCGCCGCGGCGCTGGCCGAGGCCGGCGTCGAAGCCGACAAGGTGGAAGTCGGCAATATCATGTTCGACCTGGAAGCGAAGATCGTGCGCGGCCAGATCCTGAACGGCGAGCCGCGCATCGACGGCCGCGACACCCGCACCGTGCGCCCGATCGAGATCCGTTCGTCGGTGCTGCCGCGCGCGCACGGCTCGGCGCTGTTCACCCGCGGCGAGACCCAGGCGCTGGTGGTGGCCACGCTGGGCACCAAGAGCGACGAGCAGATCATCGACGCGCTCGCCGGCGAGTACCGCGACCGCTTCATGCTCCACTACAACATGCCCCCGTTCGCCACCGGCGAGACCGGCCGCGTGGGCAGCCCCAAGCGCCGCGAAATCGGCCATGGCCGCCTGGCCAAGCGCGCGCTGATCCCGGTGCTGCCGAAGGACGACGAATTCGCCTACACCATCCGCCTGGTTTCGGAAATCACCGAGTCCAACGGCTCGTCGTCGATGGCTTCGGTCTGCGGCGGCTGCCTGGCGCTGATGGACGCCGGCGTTCCGGTCAAGGCGCACGTGGCCGGCGTGGCCATGGGCCTGATCCTGGAAGGCAACAAGTTCGCGGTGCTGACCGATATCCTGGGCGATGAAGACCACCTGGGCGACATGGACTTCAAGGTGGCCGGCACCGACAGCGGCATCACCGCGCTGCAGATGGACATCAAGGTCCAGGGCATCACCAAGGAGATCATGCAGGTCGCGCTGGCGCAGGCCAAGGAGGGCCGCTTGCATATCCTGTCGAACATGCAGGAAGCGATGGGCCACGCCCGCACCGAGCTGTCGGCACACGCCCCGCGCATGATCACCATGAAGATCCACCCGGACAAGATCCGCGAAGTGATCGGCAAGGGCGGTTCGACCATCCAGGCGCTGACCAAGGAAACCGGCACCACCATCGACATCCAGGAAGACGGCACCATCACCATCGCCTCGACCTCGACCGAAGGCATGGCCGAAGCCAAGCGCCGCATCGAGGGCATCACCGCGGAAGCCGAAGTGGGCAAGATCTACGCCGGCACCGTGCTGAAGCTGCTCGACTTCGGCGCCATCGTCAACATCCTGCCGGGCAAGGACGGCCTGCTGCATATCTCGGAAATCGTCAACGAGCGTGTCAAGGACATCAAGGACTGGCTGAAGGAAGGCCAGCAGGTCCGCGTCAAGCTGATCCAGGCCGACGAGAAGGGCCGCCTGCGCCTGTCGCTGAAGGCCGCGCTGGCGGAAGAGGGCGGCAGCATCAGCCCGATCAACGCCGGCGAAAGCGCCGCGCCGGCAGCGCCGGCCGGTGGCTCGGAACAGCAGTAACGCCACGGGCAGTCGTGCCCGCCGGCGCCTCCGGGAACGGGGGCGCCACCACAAAACGGCTGGACCATGTCCGGCCGTTTTTTTGTTTACACTGCCGGGCAACCCTGACGAGCGCAAGCTCACACCGACCTGACAGCAGACAAGGAGCAGCAAGCATGCAAGCCATCGAGATCCGCGAATACGGCGCCCCCGAAGTCCTCCAGCTGACCGAGCGCCCCGACCCTGTGCCGGGCGCGGGGGAAGTCCTGATCCGCGTGGCTGCCGCCGGCGTCAACCGTCCCGACGTGTTCCAGCGCACCGGCAACTACCCCGTGCCGCCGGGCGCGTCCGACCTGCCCGGGCTGGAAGTGGCGGGCGTGGTGGTGGGCGGCGACCTCGGCCATGCCGACAACCGCTTCGGCCTGAAGGCGGGCGACCGCGTTTGCGCGCTGGTGCAGGGCGGCGGCTACGCGCAGCTGTGCACCGCGCCGCTGGCGCAGGTCCTGCCCGCGCCGCAGGGCCTGAGCGATATCGAGGCCGCGGCGCTGCCGGAGACCTTCTTCACGGTGTGGAGCAATGTGTTCGATCGCGGCTACCTGGGCCAGGGCCCGCGCGGCAAGGACGAAACCCTGCTGATCCAGGGCGGCTCCAGCGGCATCGGCACCACCGCGATCCAGATCGCCAAGGCGCTGGGCTTCAAGGTCTTCGTCACCGCCGGTACCGACGACAAGTGCAAGGCCTGCGAAGACCTCGGCGCCGATCGCGCCATCAACTACAAGACTCAGGACTTCGTTGCCGAAGTTGCTGCGCTGACCGGCGGCAAGGGCGTCGACGTGATCCTCGACATGGTCGCCGGCCCGTACCTGGCGCGCGAGCTCAAGTGCATCGCCGACGATGGCCGCATCGTCATCATTGCGCTGCTGGGCGGCGCCAAGGCCGAGATTCCGCTGGGCGACATCCTGCGCCGACGCATCACGGTGACCGGCTCGACGCTGCGTCCGCGCCCGGCGTCGTTCAAGGGCAAGATCGCCGCGGCGCTGCACGAGCAGGTGTGGCCGCTGCTGGCGGCAGGCAAGATCAAGCCGGTGATCCACCAGGTGTTCCCGGCCGCGCAGGCGGCCGACGCGCACCGGCTGATGGAGTCGAGCGAGCATATCGGCAAGATCGTGCTGACCTGGTAAATCGGCGGACGTAGCGGCCGGTATACCGGCGGGCATAGCGCCTTGCCCCTGCCACACGCTACAATAGCGGGTTTGATTTGGGAGGGGCACCTCGTGAGACACAAGCTCGTCATCGGCAATTGGAAGATGCACGGCAGCCTGGCTGCCAACGCGGCACTGCTGGAAGGCATTCAGGCTGGCGCTGGTGTGACCGGCGCGACGCTGGCGGTCTGCGCGCCGTTCCCCTATCTTGCACAATGCCAGGCGCTGCTGAACGGCTCCAAGGTGGCCTGGGGTGCACAAGACGTGTCGGCGGAGGCGCGCGGCGCCTTCACCGGCGAAGTGGCGGCTTCCATGCTGGGCGAGTTCGGCTGCACCTATGTGCTGGTCGGCCACTCCGAGCGCCGTACCTACCATGGCGAGACCGACCAGGCGGTCGCGGCCAAGGCGCTGCGGGCGCTCGAGTTCGGCATCGTCCCAGTGGTGTGCGTGGGCGAGACCCTGGCCCAGCGCGAGGCTGGCGAGACCGAGGCCGTGGTCGGCCGGCAGCTGCAGGCGGTGCTGGAGGCGCTGACGGTGGAGCAGCTGGGCCGCGTGGTGCTGGCCTATGAGCCGGTGTGGGCCATCGGCACCGGCAAGACCGCCACCAGCGCGCAGGCGCAGGCGGTGCATGCCTTCCTGCGCGGCCAGGTTGCCGCGCGCGATGCGGGCGTGGCCGGGCGCATGGCGATCCTGTACGGCGGCAGCGTCAAGCCCGACAATGCGGCCGAACTGTTTTCGATGACCGATATCGACGGGGGCCTGATCGGCGGCGCCTCGCTCAAGTCGGAAGATTTTCTCGCGATCGGCAACGCCTGAATGCCGGCCGTTCCGATCGACCGATCAGGCAAGTAAGCTTATTTAAATCAAATGGCAATCTTCAAGACTTTGTTGGTGGTGCTGCAGGTGTTGTCGGCGCTGGGCGTAATCGGCCTGGTGCTGATCCAGCATGGCAAGGGCGCCGATGTGGGCGCGGCCTTCGGCTCGGGCGCCTCCGGCAGCCTGTTCGGCGCCACCGGCTCGGCCAACTTCCTGTCGCGCACCACCGCCGTGCTGGCTACGCTGTTCTTCGTCTGCACGCTGGCGCTGACGCTGCTGGGCAATTACAAGCCCGCGGCGTCGCTGGGCGTGATGGGCGCGGCGCCGGCATCGGCGCCCGCCGTGGCCGGTGCTTCGGCACCCGCCGCAGCAGCCCCGGCCGCTGCCGCGGACGCTTCGGCGCCGGCAGCCCCTGCGGTACCGAAATAATCCGATTGCCTTGCGGCGGATTCCTGAGTTTTTTTGCAGTTGTGCGTTGAACAAAGCAAGAAATTTGGGTTAGAATGCAAGGCTTGAAACGATTCCCCAGCGATGGGTTCCGCGCAAAGACGAAAGCCTTTGTAACGGACCTGAAGGGCCTGAAAACCCGGCGCCAGGCAATATTGTTTCTCCCCCAGCCGACGTGGTGAAATTGGTAGACACGCTATCTTGAGGGGGTAGTGGCGAAAGCTGTGCGAGTTCGAGTCTCGCCGTCGGCACCAAACAACTTGATCGGAGTCCCTGGCCGGGCAATGCACCCGCGCATGGGGCTCCGGCAGTCCGCAAGGCGGCGCGCCATGATTCTCGTGGCTTAGCGCCTGGGGTGGGCAACAGGACGCCGCTTCAGCTGGTGCTGTTGACAACATTCCAGATAAGGCTGGCCGTACCTTGAATCTCGAAGCCTACTTCCCCGTTCTCATCTTCATCATCTTCGGTGTCGTGCTTGGCGTGGCACTGATGTCGATCGGTCGGATCCTCGGTCCGAACAAGCCCGATCCCGCGAAGCTGTCTCCGTACGAGTGCGGCTTCGAAGCGTTCGAGGACGCGCGCATGAAGTTCGACGTGCGCTACTACCTCATCGCCATCCTGTTTATCCTGTTCGATCTCGAAACCGCCTTCCTGTTTCCGTGGGGTGTTGCCCTGAAGGATATCGGCTGGCCGGGTTTCATCGCCATGGGCGTGTTTCTGCTGGAATTCATCGTGGGCTTCGTCTACATCTGGAAAAAGGGCGCGCTCGATTGGGAGTGATGTGAAATGGCAATCGAAGGCGTTCTCAACGAAGGCTTCGTCACGACTACCGCTGACAAGCTGATCAACTGGACCCGCACCGGGTCGCTGTGGCCGATGACCTTCGGCCTGGCCTGCTGTGCCGTGGAAATGATGCATGCCGGCGCCGCGCGCTACGACATGGACCGCTTCGGCGTGATCTTCCGCCCGTCGCCGCGCCAGTCGGACGTGATGATCGTGGCCGGCACGCTGTGCAACAAGATGGCCCCCGCGCTGCGCAAGGTCTACGACCAGATGGCGGAACCGCGCTGGGTGATCTCGATGGGCTCGTGCGCCAACGGCGGCGGCTACTACCACTATTCATATTCGGTGGTGCGCGGCTGCGACCGCATCGTGCCGGTGGATATCTACGTGCCGGGCTGCCCGCCGACGGCCGAGGCGCTGATCTACGGCGTGATCCAGCTGCAGAACAAGATCAAGCGTACCAACACCATCGCGCGCAAGGGCTGAAATGGCGAAGCTCGATACCCTGAAGGCCGCGCTCGAGAAAGTTCTCGGCAAGCGTGTGCAGAAACTGGTCGAGGCGACCGGCGAACTGACGCTGGTGGTCAAGGCCGACGACTACCTCGAAGTCGCGCAGATGCTGCGCGACGATCCGTCGCTGCGCTTCGAGCAGCTGATCGACCTGTGCGGCGTGGATTATTCCGAGTACGGCGACGGCGCCTGGGACGGCCTGCGCTTTGCCGCGGTGTCGCAGCTGCTGTCGGTCACGCACAACTGGCGCCTGCGCCTGCGCGCGTTCGCCAGCGACGATGATTTCCCGGTGCTGCCGTCGCTGATCAACGTGTGGAACTCGGTCAACTGGTTCGAGCGCGAAGCCTTCGATTTCTACGGCATCGTGTTCGACGGCCATCCGGACCTGCGCCGCATCCTGACCGACTACGGTTTCGTCGGCCATCCGTTCCGCAAGGACTTCCCGGTTTCCGGCTTTGTCGAGATGCGCTACGACCCCGAGCAGAAGCGGGTCATCTACCAGCCGGTCACGATCGAGCCGCGCGAACTCACGCCGCGCGTGATCCGCGAGGACAAGTACGGCGGCGTGGAGTACTGAGAACGCGTCATGGCAGATATCAAGAATTACACCCTGAACTTCGGCCCGCAGCACCCGGCCGCGCACGGCGTGCTGCGCCTGGTGCTGGAACTGGACGGCGAAGTCATCCAGCGCGCCGACCCGCATATCGGCCTGCTGCACCGTGCCACCGAGAAGCTGGCCGAGCAGAAGACCTGGATCCAGAGCGTGCCGTACATGGACCGCCTCGACTACGTGTCGATGATGGTCAACGAGCACGCCTACGTGATGGCGATCGAGCGGCTGCTGGGCCTCGAGGTGCCGGTGCGCGCGCAGTACATCCGCGTGATGTTCGACGAGATCACCCGCCTGCTGAACCACCTGATGTGGATCGGCTCGCACGCGCTCGACGTGGGCGCGATGGCGGTGTTCCTGTACGCGTTCCGCGAGCGCGAGGACATGTTCGACATGTACGAGGCGGTGTCGGGCGCGCGCATGCACGCGGCCTACTACCGTCCGGGCGGCGTGTACCGCGACCTGCCTGACACGATGCCGCAATATCGCGCGTCCAAGGTACACAACGAGCGCGCCATCAAGGCCATGAACGAAGCCCGTTCGGGCTCGCTGCTGGATTTCATCGAGGACTTCACCAACCGGTTCCCGAAGTACGTCGACGAATACGAGACGCTGCTGACCGACAACCGGATCTGGAAGCAGCGCCTGGTGGACATCGGCGTGGTCAGTCCGGAACGCGCGCTGCAGATGGGCTTTACCGGCCCGATGCTGCGCGGCTCGGGCATTGCCTGGGACCTGCGCAAGAAGCAGCCGTACGAGGTGTACGACAAGCTGGACTTCGACGTGCCGGTGGGCGTGGGCGGCGACTGCTACGCGCGCTACCTGGTGCGCGTGGAAGAGATGCGCCAGTCCAACCGCATCATCAGGCAGTGCGTGGAATGGCTGCGCCGCAACCCCGGTCCGGTGATCACCGAGAACCACAAGGTGGCGCCGCCCTCGCGCGTGGACATGAAGTCCAACATGGAAGAACTGATCCACCACTTCAAGCTCTTCACCGAAGGCATCCACGTGCCCGAAGGCGAGGCGTACGCAGCGGTGGAACACCCCAAGGGCGAGTTCGGCATCTACGCGATCTCGGACGGCGCGAACAAGCCGTACCGCCTGAAGATCCGTGCTCCCGGCTTTGCCCACCTGGCCGCGCTGGACGAAATGGCCAAGGGACACATGATTGCTGACGCGGTAACGATCATCGGCACGCAAGACATCGTCTTCGGCGAGATCGACCGCTAATCACGGACCGCCGGCCCGGACGACGATCCGGGCGCTTTCCGAGGAGCTCTGCTGTGCGGAGCGGCCCGGAAGACCCGCGGCGGACCGGCACGGCCTCAGGCCCGCCGGCGGAACGGCAGCGACGGCTGCAAACCTGCGGAGAGACGCCCGGTGGCGCTGTCTCCGGCGTTTTACTGCAATGACCATGCTATCAGCAGAAGCTCTCAAGGAAATCGATCGCGCGATCGCGAAGTATCCGGCCGACCAGAAGCAGTCGGCCGTGATGGCGGCGCTTGCCGTGGCGCAGGGCGAGGTGGGCTGGGTTTCCCCCGAAGTCATGCAGTTCGTCGCCAACTACCTCGAGATGCCGCCCGTGTGGGTGGAAGAGGTGGCGACCTTCTACAACATGTACGACACCAAGCCGGTGGGCAAGTACAAGCTCACCGTCTGCACCAACCTGCCGTGCGCCCTGTCGGGCGGCGAGCGGGCTGGCGATTACCTGAAGCGCAAGCTCGGCATCGACTACAACGAAACCACCGCGGACGGCTGCTTCACGCTGAAGGAAGGCGAGTGCATGGGCGCCTGCGGCGACGCCCCGGTGATGATCGTCAACAACACCCGCATGTGCAGCTGGATGAGCGACGACAAGCTCGACGCCCTGGTCGAAGAGCTCAAGGCCGAGGCTGCCAAGGGGGGCAAGTAACATGACCTGTCTGCATGATCGCCATATCCAGCCGCTGATCCTGGCCGGCCTGGACGGCAACAACTGGCACCTGGAAGACTACGTCAAGCGTGGCGGCTACCAGCAGCTGAAGCGCATCCTGACCGAGAAGATCCCGCCCGAGCAGGTGATCGCCGACGTCAAGGCCTCGGGCCTGCGCGGCCGCGGCGGTGCGGGCTTCCCGACCGGCCTGAAGTGGAGCTTCATGCCGCGCACGTTCCCGGGTCAGAAATACCTGGTGTGCAACACCGATGAGGGCGAGCCCGGCACGTTCAAGGATCGCGACATCATCCGCTACAACCCGCATGCGCTGATCGAGGGCATGGCCATCGGCGCGTACGCGATGGGCATCACCGTGGGCTACAACTACATCCACGGCGAGATCTGGAACGAATACAAGATCTTCGAGCAGGCACTGGAAGAGGCGCGCGCCGCCGGCTTCCTCGGCGACAACATCCTGGGCTCGGGCTTCAGCTTCCAGCTGCATGCCCACCACGGCTACGGCGCCTACATCTGCGGCGAGGAAACCGCGCTGCTCGAATCGCTGGAAGGCAAGAAGGGCCAGCCGCGCTTCAAGCCGCCGTTCCCGGCCAGCTTCGGCCTGTACGGCAAGCCGACCACCATCAACAACACCGAGACCTTCGCCGCGGTGCCGTTCCTGCTGGCGGTCGGCCCCGAGAACTACCTGAAGATGGGCAAGCCGAACAACGGCGGCACCAAGATCTTCTCGATCTCGGGCGACGTCGAGCGTCCCGGCAACTACGAGATCCCGCTGGGCACGCCGTTCGCCAAGCTGCTGGAACTGGCCGGCGGCATGCGCGGCGGCAAGCGCATCAAGGCGGTGATCCCGGGCGGCTCGTCGGCGCCGGTGGTGCCGGGCGACCTGATGATGGCGTCCGACATGGACTACGACTCGATCGCCAAGGCCGGCTCGATGCTGGGCTCGGGCGCGGTGATCGTGATGGACGAGACGCGCTGCATGGTCCGCTCGCTGCTGCGCCTGTCGTACTTCTACTTTGAGGAATCGTGCGGCCAGTGCACGCCGTGCCGCGAAGGCACCGGCTGGCTGTACCGCATGGTCAATCGCATCGAACACGGAGAAGGGCGCCAGGAAGACCTGGACCTGCTCAACAACGTCGCGGAAAACATCATGGGCCGCACCATCTGCGCGCTCGGCGATGCCGCGGCGATGCCGGTCCGCGGCATGCTCAAGCACTACTGGAAAGAGTTCGAATATCACGTCGAACACAAGCAGTGCATGGTTCCGGCCTACATCTAAGCGTGGCAGAACATGGTTGAACTAGAGATCGACGGCAAGAAGGTTGAGGTTGCTGAGGGCAGCCTGGTGATGGAAGCCGCCCGCAAGCTGGGCACCTACATCCCGCACTTCTGCTACCACCGCAAACTGTCCATCGCGGCCAACTGCCGCATGTGCCTGGTCGAGGTCGAGAAGGCCCCGAAGGCGCTGCCTGCCTGCGCCACGCCGGTGACCCCCGGCATGAAGGTCTTCACCAATTCGGAGAAGGCGGTCAAGGCGCAGAAGTCGGTGATGGAATTCCTGCTGATCAACCACCCGCTGGATTGCCCGATCTGCGATCAGGGCGGCGAGTGCCAGCTGCAGGACCTGGCCGTGGGCTACGGTGCCTCGGAGTCGCGCTACAAGGAAGAAAAGCGCGTGGTGTTCCACAAGAACGTGGGCCCGCTGATCTCCATGGAGGAGATGACCCGCTGCATCCATTGCACCCGCTGCGTGCGCTTCGGCCAGGAAGTGGCCGGCGTGATGGAGCTGGGCATGCTCAACCGCGGCGAGCACTCCGAAATCACCACCTTCGTCGGCAAGACCGTCGACTCGGAACTGTCGGGCAACATGATCGACCTGTGCCCGGTCGGCGCGCTGACCAGCAAGCCGTTCCGCTACTCGGCCCGCACCTGGGAACTGGCGCGCCGCAAGTCGGTGTCGCCGCACGACGGCCTCGGCGCGAACCTGGTGGTGCAGACCAAGAACCAGCGCGTGATGCGCGTGCTGCCGCTGGAAAACGAAGACATCAACGAGTGCTGGATTTCCGACAAGGACCGCTTCTCGTATGAAGGCCTGAACAGCGCCGACCGCCTGACCCGCCCGCTGCTGAAGCAGGGCGGCGAGTGGATGGAAACCGACTGGCAGACCGCGCTGGAATACGTGGCCAATGGCCTGGCCGGCATCAAGCGCGAACACGGCGCCGACCAGATCGCCGCGCTGGCCAGCCCGCACAGCACGCTGGAAGAGCTGTTCCTGCTGGGCAAGCTGATGCGCGGCCTGGGCAGCGACAACGTCGACTTCCGCCTGCGCCAGACCGATTTCTCGGCCGCGCTGAAGGGCACGCCCTGGCTGGGCATGCCGGTGGCCGACGTGACCACGCTGCAACGCGCGCTGGTGATCGGCTCGTCGCTGCGCAAGGACCATCCGCTGCTGGCCTCGCGCCTGCGCCAGGCGGCCAAGAAGGGCGCCCGCGTGACCGTGCTGGGTGCCGGTGGTGAAGACCTGCTGATGCCCGCCACCCGTATCGACGTGGCCCCGTCGGGCTGGACCGCCGCGCTGGCCGGCGTGGCCCGTGCCGTGGCTGCAGCCAAGGGCGTGGCCGCCCCGGCCGGCACCGACGGCTTCGACGGTGGCGACACCGCTGCCAAGGCCGCCGAGTCGCTGCTGTCGGGCGAGCGCCGTGCCGTATTCCTCGGCAACGAGGCCGTGCGTCATCCGCAGTTCTCGGCGCTGCATGCGCTGGCACAGTGGATCGCCACCGAAACCGGCGCCACGCTGGGCTTCCTGACCGAAGCGGCCAACACCGTCGGCGGCTATATCGCCGGCGCGCTGCCGAAGCAGGGCGGCGCCAATGCGCAGGCCATGCTGGAGACGCCGCGCAAGGCCTACATCCTGCTGAACACCGAACCCGAGTTCGACGCCGCCGACCCGCGCCTGGCGCTGGCCGCGCTGGCCCAGGCCGGCACCGTGGTGGTGCTGTCGCCGTTCCGCTCGGAAGCGGCGATGCAGTACGCCGACGTGATCCTGCCGGTGACGCCGTTCACCGAAACCGCCGGCACCTTCGTCAACTGCGAAGGCAAGCCGCAGAGCTTCAACGGCGTGGTGCGCGCACTGGGCGAAGCGCGCCCGGGCTGGAAGGTGCTGCGCGTGCTGGGCAACCTGCTGGACGTGGCCGGTTTCGACTACGACACCGCCGAGGCGGTGCGCGCCGAAGTGCTGTCGGCCCCGGTCGACGCGCAGCTGGACAACGCCACCGACGCGCCGATCCGCGTGGCCGCCGCTGCCGGCAACGGCATCGAGCGCATCGCCGACGTGCCGATCTACCATGCCGACCCGATCGTGCGCCGCGCCGAGTCGCTGCAGCTGAGCGCCGCCGCGCGTCGCGCGATGCAGATCGCGCTGCCGGCCGACCTGTTCGCTAGCCTGGGCATCCAGTCCGGCGATCCGGTGCGGGTCACGCAAGGGCAGGGCAGCGTGGTGCTGCCGGCCGTGCTCGAGGCGACGCTGCCTGCCAACACCGTGCGCGTGCCGGCGGCAACGCCGGCGGCGATGAGCCTGGGCGCGATGTTCGGCACCGTCACCGTAGAGAAGGCCATTGACCTGGCGCCGGCCACCGGCGCCGTGGCCACGGCGTAAGAACAAGAGCGAGAACAAGACATGATTGACTGGATTACCTCGCAAGGGCAGGGCGTACTGGGCGCGTACTGGACGCCGCTGTGGATCCTGATCCGCGCCGTGATCATCGTGGTGCCGCTGCTGCTGTGCGTGGCTTACCTGATCCTGTGGGAGCGCAAGCTGATCGGCTGGATGCACGTGCGCATCGGCCCGAACCGCGTCGGCCCGCTCGGCCTGCTGCAGCCGATCGCCGACGTGCTGAAGCTGCTGCTCAAGGAAGTCATGATGCCCACGCAGGTCAGCCGGGGCATGTACCTGATCGCCCCGCTGATGGTGCTGATGCCGGCGGTGGCGATCTGGGCGGTGATTCCGTTCCAGGCCGAGGTGGTGATGGCCGACGTCAACGCCGGCCTGCTGTACGTGATGGCGATCAGCTCGGTCGGCGTGTACGGCGTGATCCTGGCCGGCTGGGCCTCGAACTCCAAGTACGCCTTCATCGGCGCGATGCGCGCCGCGGCGCAGATGGTGTCGTATGAAATCGCCATGGGCTTTGCCCTGGTGACGGTGCTGATGGTTGCCGGCAGCCTGAACCTGTCGGCCATCGTCAACGGCCAGAACACCGGCTACTTCGCCGACATGGGCATCAACATCCTGTCGTGGAACTGGCTGCCGCTGCTGCCGATGTTCGGCGTGTACTTCATCTCGGGCGTGGCCGAAACCAACCGCCACCCGTTCGACGTGGTCGAAGGCGAATCGGAAATCGTCGCCGGCCACATGATCGAATACTCGGGCATGGGCTTCGCGCTGTTCTTCCTGGCCGAGTACATCAACATGATCGTCATCTCGACGATGACCGCGCTGATGTTCCTGGGCGGCTGGGCGCCTCCGTTCGAGAGCGTGGTGACCAACGCGATCCCGGGCTTCTTCTGGCTGCTGATCAAGGTTTTCCTGCTGCTGTCGGTGTTCATCTGGATCCGTGCCTCGTTCCCGCGCTACCGCTATGACCAGATCATGCGCCTGGGCTGGAAGGTGTTCATTCCCCTGACCGTGGCCTGGCTGATCATCGTGGCGATCTGGATCAAGTCGCCGTGGAACATCTGGCACTGAACGGCCAAACGACGGTGCGCCTGCCCGGCAGGGCGCGCGCCGTGTGGAAATACTAGGAAGCATCATGCTGCTCGCCATCAAGGACTTCTTCAACAGCCTGCTCCTGAAGGAACTCTTCAAGGGCATGGCCCTGACCGGCCGCTATCTCTTCGCGCGCAAGATCACGGTCCAGTTCCCGGAAGAGAAGACGCCGATCTCGCCGCGCTTCCGCGGGCTGCACGCGCTGCGCCGCTACCCCAACGGGGAAGAGCGCTGCATCGCCTGCAAGCTGTGCGAGGCGGTGTGCCCGGCGCTGGCCATCACGATCGAGTCCGACGCGCGCGCCGACGGCACGCGCCGCACCACGCGCTATGACATCGACCTGACCAAGTGCATCTTCTGCGGTTTCTGCGAAGAGGCCTGCCCGGTCGACGCCATCGTCGAGACGCAGATCCTGGAATACCACGGCGAAAAGCGCGGCGACCTGTACTTCACCAAGGACATGCTGCTGGCCGTGGGCGACCGCTACGAGCCGCAGATTGCCGCGGCCAAGGCGGCCGACGCGAAGTACCGCTAAGCCAGCAACACTCAGCCGGACAGCGGCCGGAAGTTTCGGCCGCCGACGTAACGCCGGTTGGCGGCTGCCGCAAGCAGCAGACCTGGCAGCCGCCGCCACCGAATCGAAATGCGGTCCCTGCAATGTCAGGGGCCAATGCAAGGATGCCGCAGGAGCGGGCCACCCGAGGGGTTGGCTTGTGCCGGACGGCCCAGAGAGGATCCGATAGGGACCATGGAACTCACGACCACCATCTTCTACGTCTTTGCGCTGGTGCTGGTGCTCTCCGCACTGAAAGTCATCACCGCGAAGAACCCGGTGCACTCCGCACTGTTCCTCGTGCTGTCGTTCTTCACGGCCGCGGCGATCTGGATGCTGCTGCAGGCGGAATTCCTCGCCATCCTGCTGGTGCTGGTCTACGTCGGCGCGGTGATGGTGCTGTTCCTGTTCGTGGTGATGATGATCGATATCGATATCGAGCACCTGCGCCGCGATTTCTGGACCTACGTGCCGATGGCTTCGATCGTAGGCGCGCTGATCATCGCCGAGATGGCGATCGTGCTGGTGCGCAACTTCATCGGCACCACCACGCCGGTGGCGCCGAGCGGCTCGCAGGAGCCGGGCTACTCGAACACCGCCGCGCTGGGCAAGCTGATCTACACCGACTACATCTACGCCTTCGAAGTGGCCGGCATCATCCTGCTGGTGGCGATCATTGCCGCCGTGGCACTGACGCTGCGCCGCCGCAAGGACGTCAAGGCCCAGGACGTGTCGGCACAGCTGCGCACCCGCCGCGACGAGCGCGTGCGCCTGGTGCCGATGGCCGCCGAAGACCAGACCCAGCAGACGGAAGCCGCGGCTGCCGCCAATAAGAACTAAAGCCCGGAGAAATCGCTGTGCTCTCTCTCGCTCATTTCCTCGTGCTCGGTGCGATCCTGTTTGCGATCAGCATCGTCGGCATCTTCCTGAACCGCAAGAACGTGATCGTGCTGCTGATGGCGCTCGAACTGATGCTGCTCGCGGTGAACATCAACTTCGTCGCCTTCTCGCATTACCTGGGCGACCTGGCAGGACAGGTTTTCGTTTTCTTCATCCTCACGGTGGCCGCCGCCGAGTCGGCAATCGGTCTCGCCATCCTGGTTGTGCTGTTCCGCAACCTGGATACGATCAACGTGGACGACCTGGACACCCTCAAGGGCTGAGCCGTGGCGCACTACGTAGATACCCAAGACTCACCGACCGCACACCACTAAGCGTCCTATGGCAACCACGCTCAACCCCAACCTGCTGCTTGCGATCCCGCTGGCGCCGCTAGTCGGCTCCGCGATCGCCGGCCTGTTCGGTACCAAGTTCTTTGGCCTGTTTTCCTCGGAGTCGCGCGGCGGCCGGATCTTGGCCCACACCTCGACCATCCTAGGCGTGGCCATTGCCTGCGTGCTGTCGGTGATGGTGCTGCTCGACGTGATGAACGGCGCGGGCTACAACGGCACCGTCTACGAGTGGATGGCGATCGGCAGCCTGAAGATGGAGGTCGGCTTCCTGGTCGACTCGCTGACCGCGATGATGATGGTCGTGGTGACCTTCGTCTCGCTGATGGTGCATATCTACACCGTCGGCTACATGGACGGGGACCCCGGCTACAACCGCTTCTTCGCCTACATCTCGCTGTTCACCTTCTCGATGCTGATGCTGGTGATGAGCAACAACTTCCTGCAGCTGTTCTTCGGCTGGGAAGCGGTGGGCCTGGTGTCGTACCTGCTGATCGGCTTCTGGTACACCCGTCCGACGGCGATCTTCGCCAACCTGAAGGCGTTCCTGGTCAACCGCGTCGGCGACTTCGGCTTCATCCTGGGCATCGGCCTGCTGCTGGCCTACGCCGGCAGCATGAACTACACCGAAGTGTTCGCCGCGCGCGACCAGCTCGCCACCGTGATCTTCCCGGGCACCGACTGGATGATGATCACCGTCGCGTGCATCTGCCTGTTCATCGGCGCGATGGGCAAGTCGGCGCAGTTCCCGCTGCACGTGTGGCTGCCCGACTCGATGGAAGGCCCGACCCCGATCTCGGCGCTGATCCACGCGGCCACCATGGTGACCGCCGGCATCTTCATGGTCGCGCGCATGTCGCCGCTGTTCGAGCTGTCGGACACCGCGCTGTCGTTCGTGCTGGTGATCGGCGCCATCACCGCGCTGTTCATGGGCTTCCTGGGCATCATCCAGAACGACATCAAGCGCGTGGTCGCGTACTCGACGCTGTCGCAGCTGGGCTACATGACCGTGGCGCTGGGCGCTTCGGCCTACTCGGTGGCGGTGTTCCACCTGATGACGCACGCGTTCTTCAAGGCGCTGCTGTTCCTGGGCGCGGGCTCGGTCATCATCGGCATGCACCACGACCAGGACATCCGCAACATGGGCGGCCTGCGCAAGTACATGCCGATCACCTGGATCACCTCGCTGGTGGGTTCGCTGGCGCTGATCGGCACGCCGTTCTTCTCGGGCTTCTACTCCAAGGACTCGATCATCGAGGCCGTGGCCGAGTCGCATATCGCCGGTTCGGGCTTTGCCTACTTCGCCGTGCTGGCGGGCGTGTTCGTCACCGCGTTCTACTCGTTCCGCATGTACTTCCTGGTGTTCCATGGCAAGTCGCGCTGGGGCCAGAACCACGCGCACCAGCACCATGAGGGCGACCACGAGGACGAGGAAGTCTCGCACGACCATCATCACGGCCTGGCCGCCGGCGAGAAGCCGCACGAGTCGCCGTGGGTGGTGACGCTGCCGCTGGTGCTGCTGGCGATCCCGTCGGTGGTGATCGGTGCGATCGCGATCGAGCCGATGCTGTTCGGCGACTTCTTCAAGAACGGCATCGCCTTCAAGGAAGTGATCTTCGTCGGCGAGAACCACCACGCCATGGCTGAGCTGAAGGAAGCGTTCCACGGCTGGGTGGCGATGGCGCAGCACTCGCTGACCACGCCCGTGCTGTGGCTGGCCATCGCCGGGGTGGTGCTGTCGTGGTTCTTCTACATGAAGCGCCCGGATATTCCGGAAGCGATCAAGAACCGCTTCTCGGGCCTGTACAAGCTGCTCGACAACAAGTACTACATGGACGCCATCAACCAGGCCGTGTTCGCCCGCGGCGCACGCCTGCTCGGTACCGGCCTGTGGAAGGGCGGCGACCAGAGCCTGATCGACGGCCTGTTCGTCAACGGCGCGGCACGCGTGGTGGCATCGTTCGCTTCGGCCAGCCGCTACCTGCAGTCGGGCTATATCTACCACTACGCGTTCGCGATGATCGTCGGCATGCTGGTGCTGCTGACGCTGACGATCACGGGCGTGATCGGCACCAAGTGATAGGCACCAAGTAAGGAAAACATAGAAATGGTTCTGTCTTTCTCAATCTGGCTGCCTGTCTTCTTCGGCCTGCTGATCCTGGCCTTCGGCTCGGACCGCAGCCCCGGCTTCGTGCGCTGGATGTCGCTGTTCGGCTCGATCGCCAGCTTCGTCGTCACGCTGCCGCTGGTGTTCAACTTCGACCGCGCCACCGCGGCGATGCAGTTCGTCGAGAAGGCGAACTGGATCGAGCGCTTCAACATCCACTACCTGCTGGGCGTTGACGGCCTGTCGATGTGGTTCGTGGTGCTGACCGCCTTCATCACGGTGATCGTGGTGATCTCGGCCTGGGAAGTGATCACCGAGCGCGTGGCCGAGTACATGGCGTCGTTCCTGATCCTGTCGGGCCTCATGGTGGGCGTGTTCTGCGCGCTCGACGGCATGCTGTTCTACGTGTTCTTCGAAGCCACGCTGATCCCGATGTACATCATCATCGGCGTCTGGGGCGGCCCGAACCGTGTCTACGCGGCCTTCAAGTTCTTCCTGTACACGCTGCTGGGCTCGCTGCTGACGCTGGTCGCGCTGCTGTACCTGTACAACAAGACCGGCACCTTCGAGATCCTGCAGTGGCACCAGGCCAAGCTGTCGATGAACGAGCAGATCGCGCTGTTCCTGGCCTTCTTCGTCGCCTTCGCGGTCAAGGTGCCGATGTGGCCGGTGCACACCTGGCTGCCCGACGCCCACGTCGAGGCGCCGACCGGCGGCTCGGTGGTGCTGGCCGCGATCATGCTGAAGCTGGGCGCCTACGGCTTCCTGCGCTTCTCGCTGCCGATCGCGCCTGACGCCAGCCACTACCTGGCCCCGTTCATCATCACCATCTCGCTGATCGCGGTGATCTACATCGGCCTGGTGGCACTGGTGCAGGCCGACATGAAGAAGCTGGTGGCGTACTCGTCGATCGCCCACATGGGCTTCGTCACGCTGGGCTTCTTTATCTTCAGCGACATCGGCGTCGAAGGCGGCATCGTGCAGATGATCTCGCACGGCTTTATCTCGGGCGCGATGTTCCTGTGCATCGGCGTGCTGTACGACCGCGTGCACTCGCGCCAGATCGCCGACTACGGCGGCGTGGTCAACACCATGCCCAAGTTCGCGGCGCTGTCGGTGTTCTTCGCCATGGCCAACTGCGGCCTGCCGGCCACCTCCGGTTTCGTCGGCGAATTCATGGTGATCCTGGGCGCGGTCAAGTTCAACTTCTGGATCGGCCTGCTGGCCGCCACCGCGCTGATCCTGGGCGCCGCCTACTCGCTGTGGATGGTCAAGCGCGTCATCTTCGGCGACGTCGTGCACCAGCACGTGCGCGAGCTGGCCGACCTGAACAAGCGTGAGTTCGTCATGCTCGGCCTGCTGGCCATCATGACGCTGTACATGGGCCTGCACCCGAAGCCCTTTACCGACGTGATGCACCCGTCCGTGGTCAACCTGCTGCAGCACGCGGCGCAGTCCAAGCTGTAATCGGGGAGAGATATCAACATGCAACCGTCCTCGACACTCGCCCCCGTGGCGCCGATCATCTTCCTGGCGATCGCCATCGCCGCGATCAACTGGATCGACCTGGCCCGCGGCAAGGGCAAGCAGAGCGTGGCGTATCCGCTGTCGCTGCTGACCACGCTGGTGCTGACCGCCTGGTTCGGCATCAACGCCGCCACTGGCGAGACCCACTACGCGTTCGCCAACCTGGTCGTGATCGACCCGATGGCCAACGTGCTGTCGGCATTCTGCGCCGCCGGCCTGTTCGTCACGCTGGTCTATACGCGCCGCTACCTGGCCGAGCGCGACATGTTCGCCGGCGAGTTCTACATGCTGGCGCTGTTCACGCTGGGCGGCCAGATCGTGATGATCACCGGCAACAACTTCCTGACCCTGTACCTGGGCCTGGAACTGCTGTCGCTGTCGTCGTACGCGCTGGTGGCGCTGCGCCGCGAGTCGCGCGTGACCTCCGAATCGGCCATGAAGTACTTCGTGCTGGGCGCGCTGGCTTCGGGCTTCCTGCTGTACGGCATCTCGATGATGTACGGCGCCACCGGTTCGCTGAACCTGGGCGAGGTGTTCCGCGCGGTCGAGTCCGGCCGCATCAACACCACCATGCTGGCCTTCGGCGTGGTCTTCATCGTCGCCGGCCTGTCGTTCAAGCTGGGCGCCGCGCCGTTCCACATGTGGATTCCGGATATCTACCAGGGCTCGCCGACCGCGGTGACGCTGCTGATCGCCGGCGGCCCGAAGGTGGCGGCGTTCGCGCTGTTCATCCGCGTGCTGGTCGAAGGCCTGCTGCCGCTGGCCAGCGACTGGCAGATGATGCTGGTGGTGCTGTCGATCATCTCGCTGGCGATCGGCAACCTGACCGCGATCGTGCAGAGCAACCTGAAGCGGATGCTGGCGTACTCGACCATCTCGCACATGGGCTTCGTGCTGCTGGGCCTGCTGTCGGGCGTGGTCGCCAACAAGGCCGACGGCGCCGCCGATGCCTACAGCTCGGCGATGTTCTACTCGGTCACCTACCTGCTGACCACGCTGGGCACCTTCGGCATCATCCTGCTGCGCACCAGCAAGGGCTTCGAGGCCGAGACCCTGGAAGACCTGAAGGGCATGTCGCGCCGCAACCCGTGGTTTGCCTTCCTGATGCTGGTGATGATGTTCTCGCTGGCGGGCATCCCGCCGACCGTGGGCTTCTACGCCAAGCTGGCGGTGCTCGACGCGGTGGTCAAGGCCGGCATGACCTGGCTGGCGGTGGTGGCGGTGCTGTTCTCGCTGATCGGCGCGTTCTACTACCTGCGCATCGTCAAGCTGATGTACTTCGACGCGCCCGCCGGCGAAGAGCAACTGGAAGCCACCTTCGGCCTGCGTTCGATGCTGAGCGTCAACGGCGCCGCGGTGATCCTGCTGGGCCTGTTCCCGGCCGCGCTGATGAACCTGTGCTACCAGGCCATCCGCTCGTCGCTGGGTTCCTGATCCGGCACGCAATATGAGCGCCTCCGCAAGCGGCTGGTTTGTCATCCTGCTGGCACTGGTCTGTGCGAACCTACCGTTCGTCAACCAGCGCCTGTTCGTGGTGATTCCGCTGCGGCAGGCGCGCAAGCCGCTGTGGCTGCGCCTGCTCGAACTGATCGTCTGGTTCGGCGTGGCCGGCGCAGCGGGCTTTGCGGTGGAAGCCAACCTGGGCGGCACATTTACGCAGGGCTGGCAGTTCTACGCCATCACCGCCTGCATGATGCTGGTGTTTGCCTTCCCCGGCTTCACCTGGCAATACCTCGTCAAACACCGCACGGCCTGAAGCCGGTCTTGTCGGCGCCGGGCCCTGCCTGATCCGGAGCGTCCATGACCGACAAGACCCAACGCGGTACCCAACTTCCCGCCACATCCCCCGGACTGTCCGAGAACGACGACGCACTGAAGGAAGTGTGCGTGGCGTCGGCCACGGTCCATCGCGGCAAGTTCCTTACCCTGAAGCAGGACATCGTCAGGCTGCCCGACGGCAAGCAGACCGGGCGCGAGTACGTGGTCCATCCCGGCGCGGTGATGATGATCCCGCTGTTCGATGATGGCAGCGTGCTGCTGGAGCGCCAGTTCCGCTATCCGATAGGAGAGGTGATGCTGGAATTCCCCGCAGGCAAGCTCGATCCCGAAGAGGGCGCGCAGCGTTGCGGCGAACGCGAGCTGCTCGAGGAAACCGGCTACCGCGCCGCGCGCTGGGACTACCTGACGCGCATCCATCCGGTGATTTCGTATTCGACCGAGTTCATCGATATCCTGCTGGCGCGAGACCTGACGCATGGCGAGGCGCAGCTGGACGACGGTGAATTCCTGGAAACCTTCATCGCGCCGGCCGGGCAAGTCATAGACTGGGTGCGGAGCGGCCGCATCACCGACGTGAAGACCATCATCGGCGCATTCTGGCTGGAAAAAGTGATCTCCGGAGCCTGGCAGCCGGGGGAACAGCCCATGCCGGCGTATGGGGCGGCACAACGGTGAGCGGCGCGGCGAAGGCGCCGCAGCATCGTTCCGAACGGTCGTTCGAGAAAATTTAGCACGACCGTTCACAAAATTTCGATTCGCGGATAATATAGCTTTTGACGGGCTGGAAAGATCATGAAGGTGCTCGACCTGCGCTGCGCGCATGACCATCGTTTCGAGGGCTGGTTTGCCTCGGAGGAAGAGGCGCAGTCGCAAATCTCGCGTGACCTGGTCCAATGCCCGGTCTGTGGCGACCACGCCGTGACCCGGCTGCCCAGCGCGCCGCGCCTGAACCTGTCGGGTGCGACCGCGCGCGAGGGCAAGGCCAGGCCGGCGCCGCCGGCAGCCGCACCGGTGACACTGCAAGCGCTCTATATGAAGGCAGTGAAGCAGGTGCTGGCGCAGACCGAGGACGTTGGCGACCGCTTTGCCGAGGAGGCAAGGCGCATGCACTATGACGAGGCGCCGGAACGCGGCATCCGCGGTTCGGCCTCGCCGGAGGAGGTGCAGGCGCTGGCCGAGGAGGGCATCGAGACCTTTCCGCTCGTGGTGCCGGATGCGCTGAAGCAGACGGCTCACTGAATTGCGTCCTGTGCCCGTTGCTGTCGGCGCATGACGCGCAGGCAGAACAAACCGCCGGCGGCCCGCGCCATGCCGGCACCACTGGAGACGGGCATGGATCTCAACTACTCGGCGTCCGACGATGCCTTCCGCGAGGAAGTGCGTAGCTGGCTCGAAGCCAACTTGCCGGCGGACATCCGCAGCAAGATTCTCAACCACCGCCGTCCGAACCGCGACGACCTGGTGCGCTGGCACAAGATTCTGGCCGGCAAGGGCTGGTCGGCGCCGCACTGGCCGGTGCAGTACGGCGGCACCGGCTGGAACGCCACCCAGCGCCATATCTGGGACGAAGAGAATGCCCGCGTCGGCGCGCCCGGCGTGCTGCCGTTCGGCGTGGCCATGGTCGCGCCGGTGATCATGAAGTACGGCAACGAGCAGCAGAAGTCGTACTACCTGCCGCGCATCCTCGACTGCACCGACTGGTGGTGCCAGGGCTATTCGGAACCGGGCTCGGGTTCGGACCTGGCCTCGCTGAAGACCCGCGCCGAACTGACCTCCGACGGCAAGCACTACATCGTCAACGGCCAGAAGACCTGGACCACGCTCGGCCAGCACGCCGACATGATCTTCTGCCTGGTGCGCACCGACCCCGAAGCCAAGAAGCAGGAGGGCATCTCGTTCCTGCTGATCGACATGAAGACCCCGGGCATCACGGTGCGCCCGATCATCATGCTCGACGAAGAGCACGAGGTGAACGAAGTCTTCTTCGACAACGTCAAGGTGCCGGTCGAGAACCGCGTCGGCGAAGAGAACAAGGGCTGGACCTACGCCAAGTACCTGCTCGGTCATGAGCGCACCGGCATTGCCCGCGTCGGCAATTCCAAGCGCGAGCTGGGCTTCCTCAAGCGCGTGGCGCGCCAGCAGCAGAAGAACGGCAAGCCGCTGCTGGAAGATCCGGTGTTCGGCGCCAAGGTGGCCGCGCTGGAAATCGAGCTGATGGCGCTGGAGATCACCGTGCTGCGCGTGGTGTCGAGCGAAGCGGCGGGCAAGGGCCCCGGCCCCGAGGCCTCGATGCTGAAGATCAAGGGCACCGAGATCCAGCAACTGCTGACCGAGCTGATGGTCGAGGCCGTCGGCCCGTACGCGCAGCCGTTCGACACCGCCTACCTGGAGTGCGAGACCGAGCACGCCGTGACCGGCTACGACGACGCCGCGCCGCTGGCCGCGTACTACTTCAACTATCGCAAGACCTCCATCTACGGCGGGTCCAACGAAATTCAGAAGAACATCATCAGCCAGATGATTCTGGGGCTGTGAGGAGACACGCATCATGAACTTCAATCTCAGCGACGAACAGAAGCAGCTGGCCGACGCCGTCCGCCGTTTCATCGACAAGGACTACGGTTTCGAGGAGCGCAAGAAGCGCTACGAAAGCGCCGCCGGCTACGGCGACACCGCATGGGGCGCATTGGCCGAGCTCGGCCTGACCGCGCTGCCGGTGCCCGAAGCGCAGGGCGGCTTTGCCGGCAAGGCGCTGGACATGATGGTGGTGCAGCAGGAACTGGGCCGCGGCCTGATCGTCGAGCCCTACCTGGCCACCGTGGTGGGCGCCTACGCGCTGGGCCTGGCTGGCGGCCAGGACGCGCTGCTGGAGCAGGTCGCCGGCGGCGGGCTGAAGCTGGCGGTGGCATTCAACGAGCCGCAGGCGCGCTATGAGCTGAACAACGTGCGCGTTGCCGCGCGCGACGGCAAGCTCAACGGCCGCAAGACCGTGGTGGTGCACGGCGGCCAGGCCGACCAGCTGATCGTGTCGGCGCGCAGCAGCGGCGCCGATGCCGACCGGGACGGCATCTCGCTGTTCCTGGTCGATGCCAGGGGCGCGGGCGTCAGCATCAAGGACTACCGCACCATCGACAACCTGCGCGCCGCCGATATCACCTTCCAGGACGCGCCCGCGCAATTGCTGGGCGAAGCCGGCAAGGGCTTCGCGCTGGTCGAGCAGGCGGCCGACTACGCCGCGGTGCTGCTGTGTGCCGAGGCCGTGGGCGTGATGGACACGCTCAATGCCGCGACGCTGGAGTACGCCAAGACGCGCCAGCAGTTCGGCGTGCCGATCGCGCGCTTCCAGGCGTTGCAGCACCGCATGGTCGAGATGTTCATCCACGCCGAGCAGTCGCGCTCGATCACGCTGCTGGCCGCGGCGCGCTTCGAGGAGGCCACGCCGGAACAGCGGCGCCGCTACGTCTCCGCCGCCAAGGCGCGCGTGGGCCAGGCCGCGCGCACGGTCGGCCAGGAGGCGGTGCAGATCCACGGCGGCATGGGCGTGACCAACGAACTGCCGGCCGCGCATATGTTCAAGCGGCTGACCATGATCAACACTACCTTCGGCGACGTGGACCATCACCTGGGCCGGTTCGCCGCCCAGCCCGGATTCCAGGAAGCTGCCTGATCCGGCTAGTCCAGTCAAAACCGCGCTGCAGTCCAGGCGCGGTTTTTTTCTTTGCGCGCTGTTAGGGGCGGGTTCGGCAAATACGGACGCGCGCGCCCGCCCGCCATGCGATCATCAGTGCGAACCAGTCAACCGCATCCACAACGGAGACGCCCCATGCTGTATTTCGAGGATTTTGAAGTCGGCAGCCGCCGTGAACTGGGCTCCTACCTCGTCACCGAGGAAGAGATCCTGAGCTTCGCCCGCCAGTACGATCCGCAGCCGTTCCATATCGACAAGGAAGCCGCCAGCAACAGCATCTACGGCGGCCTGATCTCGAGCGGCTGGATGACGTGCTCGATCATGATGCGGCTGCTGGTGCTGAGCACCACCGGCAAGTCGGCCAGCATGGGCTCGCCCGGCGTCGACGAGATCCGCTGGCTCAAGCCGGTCTATGCCGGCGACACGCTCACCGTGGTGCTGAACGTGCTCGACAGCCGGCCGTCGCAGTCCAAGCCGGATCGCGGCGTGGTCCATACCCAGTGGGAGGCGACCAACCAGCGCGGCGAGCTGGTGTGCACCGTCAAGGGCATGGGCATGTACGGCCGCCGGCCGGCGTAACAACACTTAACCGTCACGAGGAGACGATCGACATGCGTACCATCGCAACGCTGGAAGAACTGGAAGGGCTGCAGGGCCAGGAAGTCGCAGTCAGCGACTGGATCGAGGTGACCCAGCAGCAGGTCAACCAGTTTGCCGAGGCCACCGGCGACCACCAGTGGATCCACATCGACGTGGAGCGCGCGAAAAAAGAATCGCCCTATGGCGGCCCGATCGCGCACGGCTTCCTGACGCTGTCGCTGCTGCCCAAGTTCATGCACAACGCGCTCAGCATGCCGTCCAAGATCGGCGTCAACTACGGGCTCAACCGGGTGCGCTTTACCGCACCGGTGCCGGTCGGCAGCAAGCTGCGCGCGCGCATCAAGCTGCTCAAGGTCGAGCGCCTGGATCCGCTGCCGAAATCGCCCGAGCTGGTCGGCGCGCAGTCCACCTGGGAGGTCACGGTGGAACGTGAGGGCAGCGAGCGCCCGGTGTGCATCGCCGAGTCGATCACCCGCCGTTACGGTTGACCTGCGGGCTGAATTGCAGCGTCGCATGCGGCACTGCGACAATATGCCACAGCGCGGTGTCGCACCCCTGACGCACCCCTGAGAGCCGCGCAAAGCGCGGCTTTCTGCATATTTAGGTGCGTTTTTGTGATGTTGATGTGGATCAAAGACTGCGCAGTGCACCAATGTGCTGATTGTCCGTTTAAATGAACAGTGTGTTCCGTAGCGTTGGGTTTACCCCTAATGTTGCGTTGCGGTACAGTCGCGCCCACGATGTTTTACGTGTTGCGCTCCCCGGCCGAAAACCGCGCCTGTCATGACGGCAGGTCTGTCGGGAGGCGCAAAAGCCTCGTATTCCAACGCTACCCGGCCGCAGTATTCAGCCGGGACCGTTCGCGGTTTCGGCCATCAGGTGCCGCAGCGCCGGCAAGGTCCCACAGGGCCTGCAGCGCGCGCAGTCAGTTGTCCTTCCGTGTTCATGGCGTTGCAAGGCCGCATGGTCCTCCGGCGTTAGATCCGCCGCCCGACCGCAACGCCAGCTAAGGACACGTCCTTCCGGTTTTCCCATAGCCCCACGCCTCTTGCGCAAGCATCAGGCGGTTTAGCCACGCTTTTGCCCGAAGCGCGGTGTAACCAAACCAGTCGTGACATGAAGAAACCCATACTGCCGCGGTGGACGCGGTTCCTGCCTTGCCTTGGCCTGCTCCTGCTCGCCGGCTGCAACATGACGCTGCTCGACCCGAAAGGGCAGGTCGGCGTCGACATCAAAGGCATCATCCTGATCGCCACCTGGCTGATGCTGCTGGTGGTGGTGCCGGTGATCGTGCTGACGCTGGTGTTCGCCTGGAAGTACCGCGCCAGCAATACCTCGGCACGCTATGAACCCGACTGGTCGCACTCGACCGCGATCGAAGTGGTGGTGTGGCTGATCCCCTGCCTGATCATCATCGCGCTGGGCATCATCACCTGGAAGTCCTCGCACGACCTCGACCCGTACAAGCCGCTGGAATCGAGCAAGAAGCCGGTCACGGTCGAAGTGGTGGCGCTGAACTGGAAGTGGCTGTTCATCTATCCGGAACTGAACATCGCCACCGTCAACCAGATCGCCTTCCCGGTCGACACCCCGGTGAACTTCAAGATCACCTCGGATTCGATCATGAATTCGTTCTTCATCCCGCAACTGGGCAGCCAGGTGTACGCCATGGCCGGGATGGAAACCAAGCTCCACCTGATCGCCAACGAAGCCGGCAGCTATGACGGCGTGTCCGCCAACTACAGCGGCGGCGGCTTCTCGGGCATGAAGTTCAAGGCCATCGCCATGTCGAACTACGACTTCGACCAGTGGGTGGCCAAGGTTCGCGCCTCGTCGACCGAACTGGGCGTCGAAGGCTACCAGACGCTGGCGCAACCCAGCGAGAAGGAGCCGGTCGCGTACTACGGCAAGGTGGAAGACCAGCTGTTCCGCCACATCCTGCACAAGTACATGGGCCACGGCGGCGCCGCACTGGCCGCCGACGGGTTCAAGGGCGGCCCGATCTGCACGTCGCGCAACACCCTCGGTGAAGAGCAGCTGTCCTTGACCACGCCGGCCGCGCAGCCGGCAGGCGCGTAATCCTGGGAGCAATGATGTTTGGCAAGTTGAGTTTGTCGGCGATTCCGTTTCATGAGCCGATCATCATGGTCGTGCTGGCCGGTGTCGCCGTGGGCGGTGCCGCGCTGCTGGGCGCGATCACCTATTTCAAGAAGTGGGGCTATCTCTGGAACGAGTGGTTCACCTCGGTCGATCACAAGAAGATCGGCGTGATGTACTGCCTGGTGGCGCTGATCATGCTGCTGCGCGGCTTTGCCGACGCGGTCATGATGCGCACCCAGCTGGCGCTGGCCACCAACGGCGCCACCGGCGTGCTGCCGCCCGAGCACTACGACCAGATCTTCACCGCCCACGGCGTGATCATGATCTTCTTCGTGGCCATGCCGCTGATGACCGGCCTGATGAACCTGGTCGTGCCGCTGCAGATCGGCGCGCGCGACGTGGCGTTCCCGTTCCTGAACACGCTGTCGTTCTGGCTGTTCGTGGCGGGCGCCATGCTGGTCAACATCTCGCTGGGCGTCGGTGAGTTCGCCAAGACCGGCTGGCTGGCCTACCCGCCGCTGTCGGGAATCGACTACAGCCCGGGCGTAGGGGTGGACTATTACCTCTGGAGCTTGCAGATCTCAGGGCTGGGCACGCTGCTGACCGGCGTGAACTTCCTGGTGACGATCCTGCGCATGCGCGCGCCTGGCATGACGCTGATGCGCATGCCGGTGTTCACCTGGACCGCGCTGTGCACCAACGTGCTGATCGTTGCCGCCTTCCCGGTGCTGACCGTGACCCTGGCGCTGCTGGGCCTGGACCGCTACCTCGGCATGCACTTCTTCACGAACGACGGTGGCGGCAACGCCATGATGTACGTGAACCTGATCTGGATCTGGGGCCACCCCGAGGTGTACATCCTGATCCTGCCGGCATTCGGCATCTTCTCTGAAGTCATCGCCACGTTCTCGGGCAAGAAGCTGTTCGGCTACAAGGGCATGGTGTACGCGACCGCCGCGATCATGGTGCTGTCGTTCATCGTGTGGCTGCACCACTTCTTCACGATGGGCTCGGGCGCCAACGTCAACGCGTTCTTCGGCATCACCACCATGATCATCTCCATCCCGACCGGGGTGAAGATCTTCAACTGGCTGTTCACCATGTACCGCGGCCGCGTGCAGATGACCTCGCCGGTGCTGTGGACCCTGGGCTTCATGATCACCTTCGTGATCGGCGGCATGACCGGCGTGCTGATGGCGGTGCCGGCGGCCGACTTCGTGCTGCACAACAGCCTGTTCCTGATCGCCCACTTCCACAACGTGATCATCGGCGGCGTGCTGTTCGGCTACCTGGCCGGCATCACCTACTGGTGGCCGAAGGCGTTCGGCTTCAAGCTGAACGAGCGCCTGGGCAAGGCTTCGTTCTGGTGCTGGCTGGTGGGCTTCTACTTCGCCTTCATGCCGCTGTACGTGCTGGGCCTGATGGGCATGACCCGCCGCCTGAACCACACCGACAACCCGGCCTGGACGCCGTGGCTGTACCTGGCCGTGGTGGGCGTGGTGTTCGTCGCGCTGGGCATCTTCTTCCAGGTGCTGCAGATCGTGGTGTCGATCCGCGACCGCAAGAAGCTGGCCGACGTCACTGGCGACCCGTGGGGCGGCCGCACGCTGGAGTGGGCCACCTCGTCGCCGCCGCCGTTCTACAACTTCGCGCACACCCCGGTGGTGCGTGACCTGGACGCGTTCGCCGACATGAAGGCGCGCGGCGAGACCCTGCCGACCGAAGGCTACGAGAAGATCCACATGCCCAAGAACACGGGCGCGGGCTTCATCATCGGCGCCTTCAGCCTGGTGTTCGGCTTCGCCCTGACCTGGCACATCTGGTGGCTGGCCATCGTTGGCCTGGTGGGTATGATCTGGGCGTTCATCCACCGCAGCAACGACGACCACATCGACTACTACGTGCCGGCCACCGAGGTCGAGCAGATCGAAACGCGCCATCTGCAGCGCATTGCTTCGCAAGCCTGAGAACCATGTCGACTCAAGTCCTAGACCGCATCCCCGCGCAGGCAGGCGCCCCGGCTCACGCCGGCGCGCACGGCCACGGCCATGACCATGCGCACCACGATACCAGTGCCAATACGGTGTATGGCTTCTGGATCTACCTGATGAGCGACTGCATCATCTTCGCCGGACTGTTCGCGGCCTTCGCCGTGCTGCGCGGCGAAGTGGCAGGCGGCCCGTCGGCGAAGGAGCTGTTCGAGCTCAACTACGTGCTGGTGGAGACCTTCATCCTGCTGTTCTCGTCGATCACGTACGGCATGGCGATGATCTCGCTGCAGAACCGCAGCCTCAAGCACGTGCAGACCTGGCTCGGCATCACCTTCCTGCTGGGCCTGGCCTTCATGGCGATGGAAATCAACGAGTTCCACCACCTGATCGCCGAAGGCGCCGGCCCGGGCCGCAGCGCGTTCCTGTCGTCGTTCTTCACGCTGGTCGGCACCCACGGCCTGCACGTCGCCAGCGGCATGCTGTGGATGATCGTGCTGATGTGGCAGCTCGGCAAGAAGGGCATCACCCCGACGCTCACCAAGCGCCTGATGTGCCTGTCGCTGTTCTGGCACTTCCTGGACGTGGTCTGGATCGGCGTGTTTACCGTGGTCTACCTGATGGGACATCTGTGATGGCACAACACAACGCACCGGCGGCGCACGGCGCCCACGACTCGCACGCGCATGACAGCCACGCTGGCGGCCACGCCAGCTTCAAGGGCTACGCGATCGGCTTCATCCTGGCCGTGATCCTGACCGTGATCCCGTTCAAGATCGTGATGGACGGCACCATGGACAAGGCCACCATCCTGTGGACCATCCTCGGCATGGCCGTGGTCCAGATGATCGTGCACCTGAAGTACTTCCTGCACCTGGACTCGTCGTCCGAACAGCGCAGCAACGTGATCGCGCTGCTGTTCACGGCGCTGATCCTGGTGATCGTGGTGGCGGGTTCGCTGTGGATCATGCACAACCTGAACGCCAACATGATGGTGATGTAAGGACCGGCGTCCTGGCATCGAAAAGAAGGGGCCCCGCGGGGCCCCTTTCTTTTTTGCCGCGGCTTGCTCAGGGCTTGAACGTATCCCCCAGCACCACGCCCTCGCGCCGCGGGTCGGCGCCGCCCACCAGCACCGCCGAGCCGCCGATGGTGGTGCGGATGATGGCGCTCAGCCCGCTCGACTGCGCCGCGGTGTTGACGGTGTGGCCGAGGTTGCGCAGGCCCCTGACCAGCGGGTCGTTGTCGCCCGGCAGGCCGCCGGCCGGCGTGCTGGTGTCGACGTTGGGATGCTCGCCGCCGACGATCATGGGCGATCCCGCGCTCGCGTTATTGCCACCGAAGTCGATCATCGACACCGCCTGCTGCGCATCCAGGCCCCAGTCCAGCGAAGCCACCAGGGTCTTGGCGACGAACTGGATGATGGTGGCGCCGCCCGGCGAGCCGGTGGTCATGTAGAACTCGCCGCGCGAGCCGTCGCTGTTGCGCCGGAACACCACCGTTGGCGCCATCGAGCTGCGCGGACGCTTGCCCGGCTGCAGCCGGTTGGCCACCAGCACGCCGCCCGGCGCGGGATCGGCATTGAAGTCGGTCAGCTCGTTGTTGAGCAGGAAGCCGTTGGTCATGTGGTACGAGCCCAGGCCGGCCTCGATCGTGGTGGTCATCGCCACCACGTTGCCGTACTTGTCATGCAGCGACAGGTGCGTGGTGCCGCGCTCCTGCACCATCGACGGCGCCAGCGGCACCTCGCCGAGGTTGCCCGCCGCCACCGGCGTGACCATCGAGCCGGTGGTGCTGATCAGGCCGGCGCGCTGGCTCAGGTAGGGCTTGTTCAGCATGGTGTCCCAGGTGCCGCCGGGCAACGGAACGAAATCGGTGTCGGCCACGTACTTGTTGCGGTCGGCATAGGCCAGGTGCCCGGCTTCGCCCATCAGGTGGGCGCCCAGCACGCTCGGCCGGCCGCCGTTCTGGTCGACCAGCGTGGGCTTGTGCGCCGCCATGTCGAAGTTCTCGACGATGCCCAGGATCTGCGCCACCGCGATCCCGCCGGACGACGGCGGCGGCATGCCGCACACCTCGTACTGCCGGTAGGTGGTGCACACCGGCGTGCGCTTCCTGGCCTGGTAGTTGGCCAGGTCGTCGAGCGTGGTCACGCCAGGCGTGGTATTGCCGTCGTAGGTGGTCTGGATCTTGGCGACGATGGCCTGCGCGATCGGCCCGTTCTTGTAGAAGGCGTCGGCGCCGTCCGCGGCGACGGCGCTGAAGACCGCCGCCAGCGCGGGATTGCGCAGCACCGTGTTGACCGCGCGCGGCGTGCCGTCGGGATTGAGGAAGTAGGCGGCCATTTCCGGATCGCGCTTGATATTGGCGACGGTGGCGCTGTCGGAAATCGCCGCGGCCATGCGCGGCGGGATCGCGAAGCCGTCGGTGGCCAGCTTGATTGCCGGCGCGAACAGTTCCTTCCACGCGGTCTTGCCGTAGTCGCGGTGGGCCATCTCGAGCACGCGCAGCGTGCCCGGGGTGCCGATGGAGCGGCCGCTGCGCTGGGGATTGGGCAGCGGCGTGGTCTGGTCGCTTGCTGACTTCCAGCGCAGGTAGTTCTCGTCGGCCGCGGCCGGCGCGGTCTCGCGGCCGTCGTAGGCGGTCAGCTGGCGCGTCGCCGCATCGAAATGCAGGATAAAGGCGCCGCCGCCGATGCCGGACGATTGCGGCTCGACCAGGTTCAGCACCATCTGCGCCGCCACCGCGGCGTCGATCGCGGTGCCGCCGGCCTTCAGCACGTCGCATGCCGCCTTGGTCGAGACCGGGTTGTTGGTCACCGCCATATAGGTCTTGCTGTAGACCGTGACCTTGGGCGCATAGCCGGTTGCCTGTTCCGGCGCGTTGGGGTCGCCCGGCAGCACCACGGCCTGGCCGCCGGTGCTGCCGTCGAGCTCGCAGCCTGCGGTCGGCGTGACCGGCGGGGGCGGTGGCGGAGGCGGGGGATCGTCGCCGCCGCCGCAGGCACCCAGGGTCAGCGCCAGCGCCGCCAGCGCCAGCTTGCCGCGGCGCGGGCGCCAGTACGGGGTGGCGCGCGGCTGCGGCTGCGGCTCGGCGGGGGATGCATGGGGGTCGGCAGCGTACGGCATGGTTTCTCCTTCCTTTTATGGGGGTCCGGGAAATGCCAGGGCCGGGTCGTCGGGTGGGACCGCGGCCATCTTTCACCGTAGTGCCGCGGCGCGCCGGCCTTAATCATTGAATGTACGGATTTACATGCATTCGAATCCGGGTTTAAGCGTTCGCTTAAACGGTGCGCGCCACAGTGCCGTTACTCCAGCCGGCGCCACCGTGGCGCAAACCGCGAGCGCGATGCCCCGATGCGGGCGCCATGCACCGTCATCGCCCGCGGCGGCAGATACGCACTGAGTCAGTGCGGGCCGGCGTTGCACGGCGATGGTGCGAGCGCGCCCGGCGGGCAACGATCCGCCGCACGCGCCGCGTGTGGCCGCGCCGCGCGCGCGATATCGCCGTGGCACGCTAGTTGCAGATGCATCACCCCGGGGAGCGTAGTCCCTGACCAACACCATAAACGGGAGCTGCAAATGCAACGACGTGACATGCTGAAGCTGTCGGCGATAGCCGCCGCGGCAATGATCGGTACCAGCCCGCTGGCGCTGGCGCAGTCCAAGGAGCCGATCAAGGTCGGCATCCTGCATTCGCTGTCCGGCACCATGGCAATCTCGGAAACGTCGCTGAAGGACGTGGCCCTGATGACCATCGACGAGATCAACAAGAGCGGCGGCGTGCTCGGGCGCAAGCTGGAGCCGGTGGTGGTGGACCCGGCATCGAACTGGCCGCTGTTCGCCGAGAAGGCGCGCCAGCTGGTCAGCAAGGACAAGGTGGCGGTGACCTTCGGCTGCTGGACCTCGGTGTCGCGCAAGTCGGTGCTGCCGGTCTACGAAGAGCTCAACTCGCTGCTGTTCTACCCGGTGCAGTATGAAGGCGAGGAGATGTCGAAGAACGTCTTCTACACCGGCGCGGCGCCCAACCAGCAGGCCATCCCCGCGGTCGAATACCTGATGAGCAAGGAGGGCGGCGGCGCCAAGCGTTTCTTCCTGCTCGGCACCGACTACGTCTACCCGCGCACCACCAACAAGATCCTGCGCGCGTTCCTGAAGAGCAAGGGCGTGGCCGACAAGGACATTGAAGAGGTCTACACCCCGTTCGGCCACAGCGACTACCAGACCATCGTCGCCAATATCAAGAAGTTCTCGCAGGGCGGCAAGACCGCGGTGATCTCCACCATCAACGGCGATTCCAACGTGCCGTTCTACAAGGAGCTGGGCAACGCCGGGCTCAAGGCCAAGGACGTGCCGGTGGTGGCGTTCTCGGTCGGCGAGGAAGAGCTGCGCGGCATCGACACCAAGCCGCTGGTGGGCCACCTGGCCGCGTGGAACTACTTCATGTCGGTCAAGAATCCCGAGAACGACGCTTTCCGCAAGCAGTGGGCAGCCTGGGTCAAGGCCAACAACCTGCCCGGCGGCGACAAGCGCGTGACCAACGACCCGATGGAAGCCACCTACGTCGGCATCCATATGTGGGCGCAGGCGGTGAAGAAGGCCGGCAGCACCGACACCGCCAAGGTGCGCGCGGCCATGTACGGCCAGACCTTCAAGGCGCCGGACGGCTTCACCCTGACCATGGGCGAGAACCACCACCTGTACAAGCCGGTGATGATCGGCGAGGTCAAGGCCGACGGCCAGTTCGCGGTGGTGTGGAAGACGCCGAAGGCGGTGCGCGCGCAGCCGTGGAGCCCGTTCATCGCGGGCAATGAAGGGAAGCCGGACAAGGCGATGTAAGGAACGGTCGCCTACCGCTGGTTTTCTCCCCTCTCCTACTGTGTGGGAGAGGGGAGCACATCCGCAGCTTGGTCATTCACTTTCGTCACTGCCAGCCCTCATGCGCCATTCGATATCCTTTCCCGCCAGGTCCTGGCTGCGTGCCTTGCTGGCAGCTCTGCTGCTGGCCGCGGCGTCATGGGCCAGCGCACTGACGCAGGCCGACCTGAAGCCACTCGCCGGGGACGACTTCGACGCCAAAACCGCCGCGCTGTCTGCGCTGGCCAAGGCAGCGCCCGCCGAGGCCGGCCCGATCCTGAAAGCGCTGCAGGACGACGCCCTGCAATACGCGCCGTCGGTCGGCATGGTGCGGCAGGACGGCGACAGGCTGGTCGATGCGATCACCGGCAAGCCGGTCTCGGTCAACGCCGACGAACTCGAAGCGCTGACCCTGAACAACAGCCTGCGCGCGCTGGTCGACAGCGCCGCCAGCAGCCTGCTGCTGCAGTCGCCCGAGATCGCGGTGCGCGCGCAGGCGGTGGCCACGCTGCGCGACCAGCCCGAAAGCGCGTCGCTGGCCGCGGTGGAGGCCGCGCGCAAGACCGAGGCCGATGCCGGACTGCGCGCCAGCCTCGACGTGATCTGGGCCAACCTGGTGCTGGGCGAGACGCCGGAGCCTGCCGCGCGCGAGGCGCGGCTCGAAGCCATCCGCATCCTGGCCAGCGACAGCAACCCGCAGAACCGCCAGAAGCTGGCGCCGCTGGTCGAGCGCGACAGCGCCGGCCGCTACCGCGAGCCCGACGGCAGCGTGCGGCTGGCCGCGCAGCAGGCGCTGGACACGCTGCAGCGCGACCAGCGCCGCGCCGAAGTGATCGGCAACCTGTTCGCCGGGCTGAGCCTGGGCAGCGTGCTGCTGCTGGCCGCGCTAGGACTCGCCATCACCTATGGCCTGATCGGCGTGATCAACATGGCGCACGGCGAATTCCTGATGATCGGCGCCTATGCCACCTACGTGGTGCAGTCGCTGTTCCGTGCCTATGCGCCGGGCGCGCTCGACTGGTATCTGCCCGCGGCGCTGCCGGCTTCGTTCCTGGCTGCCGCGGTGGTCGGCTTCGTGCTGGAACGGCTGGTGCTGCGCCACCTGTACGGGCGCCCGCTGGAAACGCTGCTGGCCACCTTCGGCGTGAGCCTGCTGCTGATGCAGGCGGTGCGCACGCTGTTCGGTGCGCAGAACGTGGAAGTGTCCAACCCCGGATGGATGAGCGGCGGCTTCGAGTGGATGCCGGGGCTGGTGATTCCCTACAACCGCATCGTCATCGTGCTGTTCGCGCTGGCGGTGGTGGCCATCGCATGGGCGGTGCTCAACCGCACCCGGCTGGGCCTGTTCGTGCGCGCCACCACGCAGAACCGCACCATGGCCGCGTGCGTGGGCGTGCGCACCTGGCAGGTCGACAGCTATGCCTTTGCCTTCGGTGCCGGCATCGCCGGGCTTGGCGGCTGCGCGCTGTCGCAGATCGGCAATGTCGGTCCCGACCTGGGCCAGGCCTACATCATCGATTCGTTCATGGTGGTGGTGCTGGGCGGGGTGGGGCAACTGGCCGGCACCATCGTCGGTGCGTTCGGGCTGGGCATCCTCAACAAGTTCATCGAACCCTTCTATGGCGCGGTGCTGGCCAAGATCCTGGTCCTGGTGCTGATTGTGCTGTTTATCCAGAAGCGGCCGCAGGGACTGTTCGCGCTCAAGGGGCGCAGCGCGGAGGCATGATGCAGCGATTCCAACCGAACTCTTCCGCGGCACCGTTCCGGCTGGCCGTGCCCGAACGCCAGTCGCTGTTCTCGCCGCGCGGCTGGATCGCGCTGCTGGCGCTGACCGCAATCGTCGGCATCGGCGTGCCGGTGTGCGCGCTGCTGCTGCCGGAGGGCCATCCGCTGCACCTGTCGGCGTATGCGCTGACGCTGGTCGGAAAGATCATGTGCTTCGCGCTGGCGGCGATCGCGCTCGACCTGGTGTGGGGCTACTGCGGCATCCTCAGCCTCGGCCATGGGCTGTTCTTCGCGCTGGGCGGCTATGCCATGGGCATGTACCTGATGCGTTCGATCGGGCGCGAAGGCGTGTACCAGAGCGACCTGCCGGACTTCATGGTGTTCCTCGACTGGAAGGAGCTGCCGTGGTTCTGGCATGGCACCGATCACCTCGGCTATGCGCTGCTGCTGGTGGTGCTGGTGCCGGGCGTGCTGGCGTGGCTGTTCGGCTTCTTTGCCTTCCGCTCGCGCATCAAGGGTGTGTACCTGTCGATCATCACGCAGGCGATGACGTATGCGGCGATGCTGCTGTTCTTCCGCAACGAGACCGGCTTCGGCGGCAACAACGGCTTTACCGACTTCAAGCGCATCGCCGGCTTTGCCATCGCCGCGCCGCAGACGCGCACGGCGTTGTTCGTGCTGACCTTCCTGGCGCTGCTGGCCGGCTTCATCGCCTGCCGCTACATCGTCACCTCCAAGCTCGGCCGCGTGGTCACGGCGGTGCGCGATGCCGAGATGCGCGTGATGTTCTCGGGCTACAACCCGCTCGGCTACAAGCTGTTCGTGTGGACCTTCTCGGCGGTGCTGTGCGGCATCGCCGGCGCGCTGTACGTGCCGCAGGTCGGCATCATTAACCCGGGCGAGATGTCGCCCGGCAATTCGATCGAGATGGCGGTGTGGGTGGCCGTGGGCGGGCGCGGCACGCTGGTCGGGCCGGTGATCGGTGCGTTCCTGGTCAATGGCGCCAAGACGCTGTTCACCGCGCACTTCGCCGAATACTGGCTGTTCCTGCTGGGCGCGATGTTCGTGCTGGTGACGCTGTACCTGCCCGACGGCGTGACCGGCCTGTGGCAGCGCTGGCGCGAGCGCCGCGCGCGCCCGGCCGCGCAGGAGCCGGTGGCCACGCCGGCGGTTGCCGGCCGCAGCGGAGGTGAAGCATGAACGCCGCACTCGAACACGGCCAGGCCGAAAGCGGCGACGCCACCGGCCTGGGCCGCATCGTCGAGCCGGGCACCATCGATGTGTCGCACGGCCCGATCCTTTACCTCGAAGACGTCACCGTGCAGTTCGACGGCTTCCGCGCGCTGAACCAGCTGAACCTGTCGATCGACCACGGCGAGCTGCGCTGCGTGATCGGCCCCAACGGCGCCGGCAAGACCACCATGATGGATGTCATCACCGGCAAGACCGGGCCGCGTAACGCCAATGTCAGCGGGCGCGTGTTCCTCGGCCAGACCATCGACCTGATGCGGATGACCGAGCCGCGCATCGCGCAGGTCGGGATCGGCCGCAAGTTCCAGAAGCCCACCGTGTTCGAGCAGCACGCGGTGTGGGAAAACCTGGAGCTGGCGATGAAGGCCGACAAGCGCTGGTGGTCGTCGCTGCGTGCGCGGCTGACCGCGGCCGGGCATCGCCGCATCGAGGAAACGCTGGCGCTGACCGGCCTCGAGGCCGAGGCCTACCGGCCCGCCGGGCTGCTGTCGCACGGGCAGAAGCAGCGGCTCGAGATCGGCATGCTGCTGATGCAGCAGCCACAACTGCTGCTGCTCGACGAGCCCGTCGCCGGCATGGCCGATGAAGAGACCATGCAGCTCGCCAGCCTGCTCAATGGCCTGCGCGGCAGCTGCTCGATGATGGTGGTGGAACACGACATGGAGTTCGTCGCCGCGCTGGCGGGCGCCGCCGGCAAGGTCACGGTGCTGGCCGAGGGCAGCGTGCTGGCCGAAGGCACGCTCGACAACGTCAAGCGCGACGAACGCGTGATCGAATCCTACCTGGGGAGATAGGCATGCTGCAGGTCAATGCACTGAACCAGTACTACGGCGGCAGCCATATCCTGCGCAACGTCAGCTTCGAGGTGCCGGCGGGCAAGCTGACCACGCTGCTCGGCCGCAACGGCGTCGGCAAGAGCACGCTGCTGAAATGCCTGATGGGCGTGGTGCCGACGCGCAGCGGCAGCATCCACTGGGACGGCAAGCCGCTGGAGAAGAAGGCGCCGTACGAGCGCGTCGCGGCCGGCCTGGCCTATGTGCCGCAGGGGCGCGAGATCTTCCCGCGGCTGACGGTCGAGGAGAACCTGCTGATCGGCGCTGCCAGCCGCGCGCGGCCGGCAGGCGTGCCGGAGCGCATCTACCAGCTGTTCCCGGTACTGCGCACCATGCGGCTGCGGCGCGGCGGCGACCTGTCCGGCGGCCAGCAGCAGCAACTGGCGATCGGCCGCGCGCTGATGAGCGAGCCGCAACTGCTGATCCTCGACGAGCCGACCGAGGGCATCCAGCCCTCGATCATCCAGGACATCGGCCGCGCATTGCGGCTGCTGGTCGACGAGTTCGGCATGACGGTGCTGCTGGTCGAGCAGTACTACGAATTCGCGCGCCATATTGCCGACCACTATGTGGTGATGAGCCGCGGCGAAGTGGTAGCGCGCGGCGCCGGCGCCAGCATGGAGCAGGACGGCGTGCGCGAGCTGATCGCCGTGTAGCACGCGCAGGTCCGTTCGCATCGATGCGCCACCCCGATTTCCCTTCGTCTCTCGCCATGCCGGCGGCCTGGCAGGCCACGCTGCAGCTGCGCTTTGCGCCGCGCGGCGAGCGCACCGTGCTGGCCGGGCGGCGCCACCAGGGGCCGCTGCTGGTGCAGAAGGCGCTGTACCCGGAAGGTGGCATCTGCCACGCGGTGATCCTGCATCCGCCGGCCGGCGTGGCCGGTGGCGACAGCCTGGAGATCGACGTGACGGTTGAGGCCGGCGCGCACGCGGTGCTGGCCACGCCGGGCGCCACCAAGTGGTACAAGTCGCTCGGCCGCGACGCGGCTCAGCGGGTGCGGCTGGCGGTGGGCGAGGGCGCGCGGCTGGACTGGCTGCCGCAGGAGAACATCGTCTTCGACGACGCGCGCGCGCGGATTGCCACCGTACTCGAGGTCGCGCCGGGCGGCAGCGCGATCGGCTGGGATGCCGTGGTGCTGGGCCGCCAGGCATCGGGCGAGCAGTGGGCGCGCGGTGCGCTGTGGCTGGATACGCGCATCGGCGCCGGCGAGCGCGCGCTGTGGATCGAACAAGCGCGGATCGACGCGGCATCGCCGCTGCGCCATGCCGTGCCCGGGCTGGACGGGCTGAACGTGCTGGGCACGTTGTGGGCCGTCGGCGCAGGCGCCACGCAAGACCTTGCCGAAACGCTGGCCGAGCAGCTGCCCTATACGCCGGCGTTGCGCGCCGGCGTGACCTGCCTCGCCGCCCACGGGCAGTCGATGCTGCTGCTGCGTGTGCTGGGCCGGCACATGGAAGCGGTGCGCCA
Source organism: Cupriavidus nantongensis (assembly GCF_001598055.1). Taxonomy (NCBI): domain Bacteria; kingdom Pseudomonadati; phylum Pseudomonadota; class Betaproteobacteria; order Burkholderiales; family Burkholderiaceae; genus Cupriavidus; species Cupriavidus nantongensis. Next base: position 1,389,434 of record NZ_CP014844.1, read on the forward strand.
GGTCATGACCGACACCTGGCAGGCGTTGCGCCTGCCGCTCCATGGTGTCGCGGCGCGGCCGCTGCGGCTGTGGGCGACGTAGCCCGCCAATACGCAATCGAACACCAAACAGGAACGACAGATGGAACTGACGCCGCGCGAGAAAGACAAGCTGCTGATCTTCACCGCCGCGCTGCTGGCCGAGCGGCGCAAGGCCCGCGGCCTGAAGCTGAACTACCCGGAAGCGGTGGCGCTGATCACCGCCGCGATCATGGAGGGCGCGCGCGACGGCCGCACCGTGGCCGAGCTGATGCATGAGGGCACCACCGTGCTGAGCTGCGAGGACGTCATGGATGGCGTCGCCGAAATGATTCCCGAGATCCAGGTCGAGGCTACTTTTCCGGACGGCACCAAGCTGGTCACCGTCCACCATCCCATTGTCTGAAACGCATTGACCACCGAAGCCAACATGGCGCCAATCCAATGACGACGAACACCCGTACCGCTTGCCTGCGCCTTGCCCTGGGCGCTTCCCTGACCGTTGCCGCCGGCGCCGCGCTGGCGCATCCCGGCCACGATGCCGCCACCGTCGGCGCCAGCCTGTGGGCCGGCCTGGCGCATCCGTTCACCGGTGCCGACCACCTGCTGGCGATGGCCGCGGTGGGCGTATGGAGCGCACTGGTGGCGCGCTCCGCCGCCGATACGCTGCGCCTGCCGCTGGCCTTCGTGGGCTTGATGCTGGTAGGCGCCGCGCTCGGCCTTGCCGGCATGGCGCTGCCTGCGGTGGAGCCGATGATCGCGGCCTCGCTGCTGGCGATCGGCTTGCTGCTGGCGCTGCGCGCACAGCTGCCGGCATGGGCCGGCACGCTGCTGGTGGGCGGCTTCGCCGTGTTCCACGGCTATGCGCATGGCGCGGAACTGCCCGCCAGCGCGGGCGCGCTGCCGGCGGTGCTGGCCTACGTGGGCGGGTTTGCCGCGGCCACCATGGCGCTGCACCTGCTGGGCATTGGCGCCGGCACGCTGCTGCGCCGCCGCGCCGGCTGGCTCGCGCGCGCGGCCGGCGCGGGCGTGGCGCTGTACGGCGCCGGCCTGCTGGTGGCCTGAGGAGGAGCGCCATGATCCCCGGTGAACTGATGCCCGCCGACGGCGAGATCGCGCTCAATGTCGGCCGCGCCACCGTCAGCGTGACGGTGGCCAATACCGGCGACCGGCCGATCCAGGTCGGCTCGCACTTCCACTTCTACGAGACCAACGCGGCACTGGCGTTCGAGCGCGAGGCCGCGCGCGGCTTTCGCCTGAACATCGCCGCGGGCACTGCGGTGCGGTTCGAGCCCGGGCAGACCCGCACCGTTGAACTGGTGGCGCTGGCGGGCGACCGCATCGTCTACGGCTTCAACGGCAAGATCATGGGAGCGCTGTGATGGCATCGATCTCCAGGCAGGCCTATGCCGAGATGTTCGGCCCCACCACCGGCGACCGCCTGCGGCTGGCCGATACCGGGCTGATCATCGAAGTCGAGAAGGACTTCACCGTCTACGGCGAGGAGGTCAAGTTCGGCGGCGGCAAGGTGATCCGCGACGGCATGGGGCAGAGCCAGCGCATGGCGCAGGACTGCGTCGACACCGTGATCACCAATGCGCTGATCGTCGACCACTGGGGCATCGTCAAGGCCGATATCGGGCTCAAGCACGGGCGCATCGCGGCGATCGGCAAGGCCGGCAATCCCGACATCCAGCCCGGCGTCACCATCGTGGTCGGCCCCGGCACCGAGGTGATCGCGGCCGAGAGCATGATCGTCACCGCCGGTGGCATCGACAGCCATATCCACTTCATCTGCCCGCAGCAGATCGACGAGGCGCTGATGAGTGGCGTCACCACCATGATCGGCGGCGGCACCGGGCCCGCCACCGGCACCTTCGCCACCACCGTGACGCCGGGGCCCTGGTACATGGAGCGCATGCTGCAGGCGGCCGATGCCTACCCGATGAATATCGGGCTGCTGGGCAAGGGCAACGCCAGCCAGCCGGGGCCGATCCTGGAGCAGGTGCAAGCCGGCGCCATCGGCCTCAAGCTGCATGAGGACTGGGGCACCACGCCGGCGGCGATCGACACCTGCCTGTCGGTGGCCGACGCGACCGACACCCAGGTGGCGATCCACACCGATACGCTCAACGAGGCCGGTTTCGTCGAGGCGACCATCGCCGCGTTCAAGGGCCGCACCATCCATACCTACCACACCGAAGGCGCCGGCGGCGGCCATGCGCCGGACATCATCAAGGTGTGCGGCGAGGCCAACGTGCTGCCGTCGTCGACCAACCCGACGCGCCCGTACACCGTCAACACGCTGGACGAGCATCTCGACATGCTGATGGTGTGCCACCACCTGGACCCGTCGATCGCCGAGGACATCGCCTTCGCCGAAAGCCGCATCCGCCGCGAGACCATCGCCGCCGAGGACATCCTGCACGACCTCGGCGCGTTCTCGATGATCTCGAGCGATTCGCAGGCGATGGGGCGCGTCGGCGAAGTGATCATCCGGACCTGGCAGACCGCGCACAAGATGGCGGCGCAACGCGGCAAGCTGCCGGGCGATCCGCACGATGCGCGCGGCGGGCACGACAACTTCCGCGTGCGGCGCTATGTCGCCAAGTACACCATCAACCCGGCGCTGACCCATGGCATCGCGCATGAAGTGGGCTCGGTCGAAGTCGGCAAGTGGGCCGACCTGGTGCTGTGGCGGCCCGCATTCTTCGGCGTCAAGCCCAGCCTGATCCTGAAGGGCGGCATGATCGCCGCGGCCGCGATGGGCGATCCCAATGCCTCGATCCCGACGCCGCAGCCGGTGCACTACCGGCCCATGTTCGCCGCGGCCGGCGGCGCGCTGCATCGTTCGTCGCTGACCTTCGTCTCGCAGGCGGCGCTGGCGGCCGGCATCGGCGAACGCTACGGGCTGGCCAAGACCCTTGCCGCGGTGCACGGCACCCGCACCGTCAGCAAGCGCGACATGGTCCACAACGACTGGCAGCCGCACGTCACGGTCGATCCCGAGACCTACCAGGTCGTCGCCGACGGCCAGCTGCTGACCTGCGAGCCCGCCACCGAGCTGCCGATGGCGCAGCGCTATTTCCTGTTTTGATGGGTGCGGAATTGCCATGCTGAAGATCGACAAACACCTGACCGCGCCACACGGCATCGCCAGCGTGCTGGTGCGCCGCGCACCCAAGCTGGTGCTGCCGTTCGCCGACCGCAGCAAGAGCCGCCTGCGCGCCGTGCTCGACAACGGCACCGACGCCGCGCTGTTCCTGCCGCGCGGCACCGTGCTGCGCGGAGGCGACCTGCTGGTGGCCGAAGACGGCACTTTCATCGAGGTCCAGGCCGCCGCCGAGTCCGTGCTGGAAGTGCGCGCACAAGACCCGCACGCGCTGATGCGCGCGGCCTACCACCTTGGCAACCGCCACACGCCGGTGGAGATCGGACGCGACTACCTGCGGCTCGAATATGACGCGGTGCTGGCCGACATGCTGCGGCGGCTGGGCGTACAGGCAGAACCCGCTGAACTGCCGTTCGAGCCGGAGGCGGGCGCTTATGGCGGCGGGCACAAGCACGGGCACGACGCGACCTTCGCGGAGGATTATGCGGCGGCGCAGGCGGTGTTTCATGAGCATCATGGGCATGGGCATGGCGACGTGCATCATGTTGACGATGCAGGCTGCATGCATAAGCATTGATTGCCAATGATGCTTAAGACATGAAGGCGCGATTGTGAGTCTGGCAAAGAACCTTACCAATACCGACACCGCGCTCCCCTGTCCCGCAAGCGGGCGAGGGGAGCAAACCATCGCAAGGCGAGGCGTGGTGTGATGACCCACCTCCACCAACTCATCTCCCTGCTGCACCTCGCCTCGCCATCGCTGCCCATCGGCGGGTTCAGCTACTCGCAAGGCCTCGAGGCCGCGATCGAATGCGTCGGCGTGCATGATGCGCAGACCGCCGAGCGCTGGATTCACGACAACCTGCGGCATGTCCAGGCGCAATGCGAGGCGCCGTTGTGGCTGGTGTTGCATCGCCACTGGCAGGCGGGCGATGCCGCGCAGGTCCGAACCTGGAACGACTGGTTCCACGCCACCCGCGAGACTTCGGAACTGCGGCTGGAGACCGAGCAGATGGGCTGGTCGCTGGCCCGGCTGATCGCGCAGATGGAATGGGGCACGCCGGCGTTGCGCGGCACGCTGGCCGCGCTGGCGCCGGTGTGCCTGCCGACCGCGTTCACCGCGGCCTGCGTGGCGCTGCAGATCGGTGCGCGCGATGGCCTGGCGGCCTACTGCTTCAACTGGGCCGAGAACCAGGTGGCCGCGGCGATCAAGGCGGTGCCGCTGGGGCAGGTGGCGGGGCAGCACATGCTGCGCCGACTGCATGGCGCCGTGCTCGATGCCGTCGATGAAGCCGAACGCCGCGCCGAAGCCACGCCGCCGCAACTGTCGACGTTTTCCCCGATGCTGGGACTGCTGTGCGCACGCCACGAAACCCAATACTCCCGGCTGTTCCGATCCTGAACCGATACCGCACCATGACCCACGCCCGTACCAAGAAAAACCCTCCGCTGCGCGTTGGCGTCGGCGGCCCAGTCGGCTCCGGCAAGACCACGTTGCTGGAAATGCTGTGCAAGGCGATGCGCGACCGCTATGACCTGGTGGCGATCACCAACGACATCTACACCAAGGAAGACCAGCGCCTGCTGACCATCTCCGGCGCGCTGCCGGCCGAGCGCATCCTGGGCGTGGAAACCGGCGGCTGTCCGCACACCGCGATCCGAGAGGATGCATCGATCAATCTGGAAGCGGTCGATCGCATGCTGGCGCGCTTCCCGGATGCCGACGTGGTTTTCATCGAGTCCGGCGGCGACAACCTGGCCGCGACCTTCAGCCCAGAACTTTCTGATCTTACGATCTACGTGATCGACGTCGCCGGGGGCGAGAAGATTCCTAGGAAGGGCGGGCCGGGCATCACCAAGTCCGACCTGCTGGTGATCAACAAGACAGACCTCGCGCCGTATGTGGGCGCATCGCTGCCGGTGATGGAAAGCGATGCGCGCAAGATGCGCGGCAGCCGGCCGTTCGTGATGGGCAGCGTCAAGTCCGGGCAGGGGCTGGACCAGGTGATCGGCTTCATCGAACGGCAGGGCATGCTGGGGCTCTAGCCTTCAGGTGCAGCGTCGGCATCGGGTGCCGGCCTGGTGCCGGAGCTGCCGTGCCCGAGCGCCGGGCGGAAGCTGCCCTTGCCTGCCAGCGCCCGCGCCACCGCGGCCACCAGGTTGAGCTCGGGCTCGCTCAGCTCCGCCATATGGTGCACCGTGGCTTCGATCGCCGCGCGCTGGCGGTTGCCGAACGGCGCGCGCGATTGCTCGACCTGCAGCTGGCTGGCATCGTGGCGGCTGAAGTCGAGCATCTCGGCGGTAGGTACGGCCAGCGTCTCGGCCAGCCTGCAGATGTTGGCCAGCGCGAGGTTGCGCTTGCCGCTTTCAATGCCGCTCAGGTAGGAGCGCGACAGCCCGCTTTCGAGCGAAAGCGTCTCCTGGGACCAGCCTCGTTGTTTGCGTAGCCAGGCGAGATGCAATCCGAAAAGTCTGAGATTTCGAGAGGTCATGGGATCAACAAAAGTTCGGAGTGGTCTGAGGCTAAGGGTTTGACCTTGAGGCCACGACAACTTATCCTCATCCTCACTATCGGTGTCCGATCCGCAAATTGAGGGGCGCGCCAGGCAATGGCGCGGCACGATGGCATCAACCGGGCGGGCTGCATCGCAGCGCCGTGCCAGACGGGTTATTGCGCAAGACCGTGCGTCACGCTGCCACGCGTGCGCCGGCTGCGCTGGCAGGCGCAGCGCGCCTGTCGCCCTGCAGGGGGATAGCCATGCAGATCTTCACGCTGTTCGACGCGCGCATGCGCGCCATCGATGCCGACCGGCAAGCGCCGTCGGATTTCCTTCCCGGATTCCAGCCACGCGTGCTTGCCGCCGCTGCCGGTCTCGGCTGCACTTGCGATTACATCTTCCTCTGCGCCGGCGAGCGCCAGCCCGAATTTTCAGCGGATTGCCATGAATGGTGGGGTTGCCTGCGCGGTGGCCTGCGGCTGTCTTCGCCCGGCCGCGGCAGCTTGCTGGTGGGGGGCGGCGAACTGTTCGCGCCCGCGCCCCGCGTGCCGATGCAGGTGCAGGCGGTGGCCGATACCATCCTGGTGCGCGCGGTGCCGCAAGGCCCGGCCGAGGCCTCGCGACCCGTGGCCATGCCCGCGGGCGCGTGGCAGTGCGGGCTGGGCGCCATTGCCCCCGTCGGTGCCGGGGCCGATGCCGACGGCGTGGCCGCGCCGCATGCGCCGGCGGACGCGTTGGCAGCGGATGACTGGCAGGCGCAGCCGGGCATGCGCCCGGAGTTTGTCCAGCTGGATGGCTCGATGGATGACTGGGGCCGGCACCTGCAGGCGCGCGGGCTGCGCTGGGCGCTGTGCTACCGGGGCGCGCTGGCGCTGCACTGGCATGGCGCGCTGGTGCGCAGCGGCGGTGACATGGCCTTCCTGCAGCCCGGCGCGCTCTACGCGCCGGATGCGCACGAGTCATGCCGGCTCGACGTGCTGGTGCCGGGCACCGGGCTGCTGTGCTGCTTCGGCGCGGGCGATGCCCCGCAGGATGGCGTGGCCACCTGTGGCGGCCGGCGCGCGGATGGACACGCCGTGGCGCGCGCTGCGCTGGCGCTGGCCTGAGGGCCGCGGCCGCGGACGGGGGCGCCGTGGCCGCCGCGCGTCTTTCAGTGGCGCTGGTACTGCGTGGCGCCGAACAGCACTTCGCGCGCCTTGTCGTCCTGCAGCGCCTTGCGCGCGCTGGCCAGCACCTCCACGCCGCGCTTGACCGCGGGACGCTCGGCGATCTGGTTGAACCAGCGCTTCAGGTGCGGGTAGTCGTCCAGGTCCACGCCCTGGTTCTGCCAGCTGCGCAGCCACGGGAAGGTGGCGATGTCGGCGATGGTGTACTGGTCGCCGGCCAGCCATTCGTGCTTCGACAGCTGCGTGTCGATCACGCCGTACAAGCGCCTGGCCTCATTGGTGTAGCGGTTGACGGCGTACTCGATCTGCTCGGGCGCATAGATGCGGAAGTGGTGCGCCTGGCCAAGCATCGGGCCCACGCCGCCCATCTGGAACATCAGCCACTGCAGGGTCTCGTACTTGCCGCGCACGTCCTCGGGCAGGAACTTGCCGGTCTTGCCGGCCAGGTAGAGCAGGATCGCGCCCGATTCGAACAGCGAGATCGGCTTGCCGTCGGGCCCGTCGGGGTCGACGATGGCGGGAATCTTGTTGTTGGGGCTGATCTTCAGGAAGTCCTCGCCGAACTGGTCGCCGGCGCCGATGTTGATCGGATGGACCTGGTATTCCAGTCCGCATTCCTCCAGCATGATGTGGACTTTGTGGCCATTGGGCGTGGCCCAGCTGTAGACGTCGATCATTGCAGGGATCTCCTGGCTGCATTCATGGGAACGGCCACATCAACCACCGACGTGGCGAACCGCGCGATTTAAGCACAGAAGAAAAAAACGCGCAGGCCGGCTGCGCGTTTTCCACAATGCCGGCAGGGGCGGCCCCCCGCCGGCGCTACCGGGTGCCCCGGGACACTCAGAAGCCGCGCGCCACCGGCATCTTGATGGTGTCCGGGTTGACGTTCATGTGCTTGGCCAGCTCCAGCTTGGCGATGGCGTTGCGGTGCACCTCGTCCGGACCGTCGGCCAGGCGCAGCGTGCGCTGATGCGCCCACCAGTTGGCCAGCGGGAAGTCGCTGGAAACGCCGGCGGCGCCGTGGACCTGGATGGCCCAGTCGATCACCTTCAGCGCCACGTTCGGGGCCACCACCTTGATCATGGCGATCTCGGCCTTGGCCACCTTGTTGCCGACCGTGTCCATCATGTACGCGGCCTTGAGCGTCAGCAGGCGCGCCATCTCGATCTCGCAGCGGGCCTCGGCGATACGCTCCTGCGTCACGCCCTGGGCCGACACCGGCTTGCCGAACGCCACCCGCGACAGCGCGCGCTTGCACAGCAGTTCCAGCGCGCGTTCGGCCACGCCGATGCTGCGCATGCAGTGGTGGATGCGGCCCGGGCCGAGGCGGCCCTGCGCGATCTCGAAGCCGCGGCCTTCGCCCAGCAGGATGTTCGAGACCGGCACGCGCACGTTCTTCAGCTCGATCTCCATATGGCCGTGCGGCGCGTCGTCGTAGCCGAACACCGGCAGGAAGCGCTTGATGGTGATGCCCGGGGTATCGGCCGGCACCACGATCATCGACTGCTGCTCATGGCGGCCGGCCTCGGGATCGGTCTTGCCCATCACGATATAGACCTTGCAGCGCGGGTCGCCGGCGCCCGACGACCACCACTTGGTGCCGTTGATCACGTAGTGGTCGCCATCGCGCTCGATGCGGCATTCGATATTGGTCGCGTCCGACGAGGCCACCGCCGGCTCGGTCATCAGGAAGGCCGAGCGGATCTCGCCGGCCAGCAGCGGCTCCAGCCACTGGTCCTTCAGCTCTTCCGACGCGTAGCGCTCCAGCGTCTCCATGTTGCCGGTGTCGGGGGCGGCGCAGTTGAAGACCTCGGCCGACCAGGGCACCCGGCCCATGATCTCGCACAGCGTGGCGTATTCCAGGTTCGACAGGCCTTGCGGCGCGCGCGGCGAGCGCGGCAGGAACAGGTTCCACAGGCCGGCTTCGCGCGCCAGCGGCTTCAGTTCCTCGATCACCTTGGTCGGGATCCAGGCATTGCCGGCGCGGCGGTTGGCGTCGATCTCCTCGGCGAAGCGCTTTTCGTTCGGATAGATGTGCTGGTCGAAGAAGGCCAGCAGCTTGGCCTGCATCTCCTTGACCTTCGGGCTGTACTCGAAATCCATGTGGTCTCCTCGCTACGGGATCGGTGGGCGCGGGCTGCCGCCGGCGCCGGTTGGCTGGGTCTTCAAGGCAAATCCCTTGCCGATGGAATGCACTCTATCTGAAAGCTGGTAATTAGAAAAATGAATTTTCTGGATTTGCCAGTATCAATTCCCTGCATTCCATGCCAGAATCCCCAGCATGCAGCTCTCCCGCATCGACCTCAACCTCTTCGTCGTGTTCGACGCCATCTACAGCGAAGGCAGCATCACCGCGGCCGCGCGCCAGCTCAACCTGACGCAGCCGGCGGTCAGCCACGCGCTGGGGCGGCTGCGCACGCTGTTCGACGATCCGCTGTTCGAGCGGCGCGGGCAGGGCATGGCGCCCACGCCGCTGGCCCGCTCGCTGGCGGCCGAGGTACGCAGCGCGCTGCAGTCGTTCGCGCGCACGCTGCAGGACACGCCGCACTTCGATCCCACCAACACCGTGCGCCGCTTCACCATCGGCATGCGCGACGCGCTCGAGTCGACGCTGCTGCCGCCGCTGATGAGCCGCGTCACCGCGGTGGCGCCGCAGGTGGAGATTGCCGCGATCCGCTTCGACCGGCGCGAGATGGAATCGGAACTGCTGGCCGGCACGCTCGACGCCGCGCTCGACATCCTGCTGCCGGTGTCGCCGGCGATCCACCATGCGCCGTTCATGGCCGACCCGATGGTGGTGCTGGCCCGGCGCGACCATCCGCTGGTGAAGAAGGAGCTGACGCTGGAGCGCTACCTCGCGGCCGAGCACGTGCATGTGTCGTCGCGCCGCCGCGGCGCCGGACTGGAGGACCAGGCCTTGCATCGCATGGGCCTGACGCGGCGCGTGCGGCTGCGCTGCCAGCACTACGCCGCGGCGTGCCGCGTGGTCAGCTGCACCGACCTGCTGGCCACGCTGCCGCTGCGCTATGCGCGCATCGCCAACGAGCCCTATGCCAACCGGCTGCTGTCGCTGCCGTTCAAGGTGCCGTCGCTGGAGCTTCACCTGTACTGGCATGCGGGCGGCGAGAACGACGGCGCCAACCGCTGGCTGCGCGAGCAGCTGATGGCGGTGATGGCTTCGCTTGGCAGCGGCATGGCCGACGTGGCCGCAGCGGGCTGACGGGGCTCAACCCGCGCTGCCGCAGCGCGAATTCCGTTCGCATTCATTCAGGTGCGGCGCGCGCGGGTCACACGTAAGCAATTGTTCGCGGGCTAGACCCTCGCGGTCGCGGCCCATACCATCGTCCGGTCTTTCTGCCCCCGGCAAAGCCTCCGCGAGCCCGTGCTGCACGGCGCCCGCGATGGTAGACGCGCCGGCTGTCCGCAATCGCGGATCCCCCGGGCAGACCCCGGGCAGAACAATCCGCCGAACTCCACCACGACGACTCAGACCGATGATTGGGAAACGCTTGCCTGCCGATTGCACTTCCATGCCGCCGCGCCGCGCGCGGCACACCACACTGGCGCTGACCACGCTCTGTACCGCCGCCGCGCTGGCGCTGGCTGCCTGCGGCGGCGATGGCGGCGACGGTGGCACGACGGCCAGTGCCGCGCCCGGCGGCTCGGCCCCGGCCGGTGCGCAAGGCAGCGCGCCTTCCGGCGGCCAGGGCGCAGCCACGTCCCCGTCCTCGCCGACCTCTCCGACCTCGCCAACCGGCTCCGCCACCACTACCACGGCCGGGGCCTGCTACACCGTCAGCGGTCCCGCGCCGGCCGCCGCGCCGGGCAGCGGCATCTCGCTGCTGCCGGCGCGCGGCAGCGCGGTCAGCAACTACCGCGTGCTGGAAGAGCCGCGCACCGCCGGCCTGTGCTACGCCAACTATCGTCGCGAGCAGGTGGGCCTGCCGCCGCTGGCGGCGCGCGACCCGCTCAATGCCGCCGCGCAGGCGCATACCGACTACATGCTGGCCAATGCCACGCTGACGCACGACGAAAGCAGCGGCAATCCGGGCTACACCGGCGCCACCGCCCACGACCGCATCCAGGCAGCCTATCCGACCGACGCCACCGCCGAAGTGGTGGCCGGCGCCAATCGCTGGACCTCGGTGGCCAACGCGCAGCTGTCGATGTCTCCCAAGGACGCACTGGTGTCGGACCTGGTCGACGCGCCGTTCCACCGCGCCGCGCTGCTGGGCAGCTATGGCTCGGCCGGCAGCGGCTTTGCCGAGCGCGTGGGCGCCAACGGCAGCGGCACCTCGGCCAGCTACTACCAGACCGTCGACCTTGCCGACCGGGTCAAGGGCGGCAGCGACAACCAGATGGTGGCCTATCCGTTCGACGGCCAGAACGACGTGCCGGTGAACTGGGTCAACACCGAAAGCCCCAATCCGGCGCCGGGCTATGAAAACCGCACCATGGGCTATCCGGTGTCGCTGCAGGCGATCAATACCTCGCTGCAGTTCGATGCCGACAACTTCGTCATCACCGATGCGCAAGGCGGCACCGTCGACTGCATCAAGGTCGACAGCCGTTCCTCGGGCCTGAGCAGCGCCGCGCGCGGCCTGGCGGTGTGCACGCCGATGGCGCCGCTGGCCAGCCAGCAGCGCTATACCGTGCGGGTCACGGGCCGGCTCGGCGCGCAGCCGGTGGACCTGAGCTGGTCGTTTACGACGCGCTGATTTTCACGCCAGCGCTTGCGCTGGCAGTCATGCACCGGGCGCCGCCATCGCGGCGCGCCCGGCGGCAACTCTCCCCGCAGTTTGATCCTCACTTGGCCAAGGCCAGCGTGGGATCGGCCTGCATCGCATCCGATGCCAGCGCCGGGTGTGGCGCACGCCAGACTTCCGTCCTCGCGGGATGCCCGGATCGCCACTACAATCGTTGGATCCTTCTGCCGGAGATCTCGCATGGCTATCCCTGACCTCACTTCGATGGCGTGGCGCGGTGCGCTGGCGCTGGCCCTGTCGGCGCTGCTCGGTGCCTGCGGTACCCCGGGCGGAAGCACTGCCGCCCCGGACGCCTCTGCTGCGCCGGCAGCAGCGACTCCGCCCGCGGCGATGCCGCCGGCGCCGGAGGTGGCGTCGGGTTACCGACCCGGCATGGCCACGGTCTACGCGCAGCGCCATATGGCAGCCGCGGCCAATCCGCTTGCCACCGAGGCGGGCCGCGCCATGCTGCGCCAGGGCGGCTCGGCCATCGATGCCGCCATCGCCATGCAGGCGGTGCTGACGCTGGTCGAGCCGCAGGCCACCGGCATCGGCGGCGGCGCCTTCATCATGTACTGGGACGGCAAGAACGTGCAGGCCTTCGACGGCCGCGAGACCGCGCCCGCCGGCGCCACCGAAAACCTGTTCATGCGCCCGGATGGCAAGCCGATGTCGTTCAGCGAGGCCCAGATCGGCGGGCGCTCGGTCGGCACGCCGGGCGTGATGCGCGCGCTGGAGATGGTCCACCGCAAGCACGGCCGCCTGCCCTGGGCCCGGCTGTTCCAGCCCGCCATCGAGCTGGCGGAAAAGGGCTTCCCGATCTCGCAGCGGCTCTATACGCAGGTGGCGGCCGACAAGTTCCTGGCCAATTCGCCGGAGATGGCCGCCTATTTCCTCGATGCCCAGGGCAAGCCCAAGCCGGCCGGCACGGTGCTGAAGAACCCGAAGCTGGCGCAGACGCTGCGCGACATCGCCCGGCGCGGCGCGGGCGTGCTCTACGGCGGCCCGATCGCGCGCGATATCGTGGCCAAGGTCAACAGCGGCAGCAATGCCGGCTCGCTGTCGCTGGCCGACCTGGGCAGCTACCGCGCCAAGCAGCGCGTGCCGGTGTGTACCGACTACAAGCGCTACAAGGTCTGCGGCATGCCGCCGCCGTCGTCGGGCGGTATCGCCATCGCGCAGATCCTCGGCACGCTGCAGGCGCTGGAAAGCAAAAATCCCAGGTACGCGCTCGCGGCGCTCAAGCCGCAGCCCGTGAACACGCCGGCGCAGCTGGAAGCCCATCCCGACGCAGTCCATGCGATTGCCGAGGCCGACCGCCTGGCTTATGCCGACCGGGGCCTGTACGTTGCCGATGCGGACTTCGTGCCGGTCGATGTCAGCGGCATGGTCAACCCGTCCTACCTTGCCGCGCGCGCCGAACTGATCGGCGAGCAGAGCATGGGCAAGGCCCAGCCGGGCACGCCGCCGGGCGCCACGCTGGCCTACGCGCCGGACCGCTCGCCGCCGCGCGTTTCGACCTCGCAGATCGTCGCGGTCGACGACCGCGGCGGCGCCATCTCGATGACCACCACGATCGAGTCGTACTTCGGCTCGCATCTGATGGTGCGCGGCTTCATGCTCAACAACCAGCTCACCGATTTCTCCTTCGTGCCCAGCGAAAACGGCAAGCCCGTGGCCAACCGCGTGCAGCCGGGCAAGCGCCCGCGGTCATCGATGGCGCCGACGCTGGTGTTCGACCGCCAGAGCGGCCAGCTGGTGGCAACGGTCGGTTCGCCGGGCGGCTCGCAGATCATCGAGTACGTATCCAAGGCGCTGGTCGGCATGCTCGACTGGAACCTGGACCCGCAGGCGGCGATCGGCATGGGCAACTTCGGCAGCCGCAACGGCCCGACCGAAGTCGAGCAGGGCCTGGTGTCGCCGGGGCTGGTGCAGGCACTGCAGGCGCGCGGCCACCAGGTGACGGCGATCGAGATGACCAGCGGCACGCAGGCCATCGTGCGCCGCCAGGGGCCGGATGGGAAGATGGTTTGGGCTGGCGGGGCGGATCCGCGGCGGGAGGGGGTGGCGCTGGGGGATTGAGACTGGCGGCGTGCTATGCGCAGCTCGGTCTGCCAGATGCCGACTGTGTACTCCCTCTCCCGCTTGCGGGAGAGGGTTGGGGTGAGGGCGCGGAATATCAACGAAGTAAAAGCCGTCGCTATTGCCACCGCCTGCCCTCACCCCCGGCCCCTCTCCCGCAAGCGGGCGAGGGGAGCAAACCGTCGGCAAGCCGTTAGGCTCTAGCCTTTAGCCTCAGCCCTTCGCCTTCTTCGCATACTCCCACCCCATCTCTGCCATCGGCCGCGCGCGCTTGCCCGCGTCGGTGGCCTGCGCCGACGAGGCGGTGCCGTCGACCACCCGCTTCATGATGCCCTGCAGGATGCCGGCGATGCGGAACATGCTGAAGGCCAGGTAGAAGTTCCAGTCGCCGGTGATGGGGCGGCCGGTGCGCTGCTCGTACAGGCGGCGGTAGCTGGCTTCATCGGGGATGCCGAGCGCGGCGAAGTCGAGGCCGGCGATGCCGCGGAACTGGCCCGGGGCGATATGCCAGCTCATGCAGTGGTAGCTGAAGTCGGCCATCGGGTGGCCCAGCGTCGACAGCTCCCAGTCCAGCACCGCCAGCACGCGCGGCTCGGTCGGGTGGAACATCAGGTTGTCGAGCCGGTAGTCGCCATGGACGATCGAGGTCAGGTCGGCGTCTTCCTGCGGGATATGCTGCGGCAGCCAGTCCATCAGCGCATCCATGGCCGGGATCGATTCGGTCTCGGACAGCTTGTACTGCTTGGTCCAGCGTTCGATCTGGCGCTGGAAGTAGTTGCCGGGCTTGCCGTAGTCGCCCAGGCCGATGGCGTTGTAGTCGACCGAGTGCAGCGCGGCGATGACGCGGTTCATCTCGTCGTAGATCGCGCTGCGCTCGGCGGTGCCCATGCCGGGCAGCGACTGGTCCCACAGCACGCGGCCGGCGACGAACTCCATGATGTAGAAGGCGCGCCCGATCACGGATTCGTCCTCGCACAGCGCATACATGCGTGCCACCGGCACATCGGTGCCGGCCAGCGCGGCCATCACGCGGTACTCGCGCTCGATCGCGTGCGCCGACGGCAGCAGCTTGCTCTTGGGCCCGGGCTTGGCGCGCATCACGTAGGTCTGTCCCGGCGTGACCAGCTTGAAGGTCGGGTTGGACTGGCCACCCTTGAACTGCTCCACGGTCAGCGGGCCGGCAAAGCCCTCCACGTGCTGGCGCATCCAGGCCTCGAGCGCGGCGGTGTCGAAACGCTGCTGGTCGGCCACCGGGCGCGTGCCTTCGAAGTGCGATACGTTGCTGGTCATGCTGTCTCCGTTGGTTTTCTGTTCGGGTTCGATAAGGGAATCGGGACGGGGACCCTCAGCCGGGCGGCTGGCGTCCGCGCAAATACTGGTGCAGCAGCACTTCCATGGTGGTGTGGCGCGAGCCGCTGTGCACGGGCGTGGGCGGCGAGTAGTTGGTCATCCGCACCACCCAGTCGAGCGGGCCGTCGCCCATGTCGAGCACATTGATGCAGCCGGCGGTCTGCAGCAGCGAGCCGAAGAACACGCGCCGCCCGCAGCTGATGGCCTGCGACAGGATGGCGCGGTTGGTGCCGCCATGCAGCACCATCAGCACCGTATCCCAGTCGGGGTCGTCGCGCAGCCGCGCCAGCGCGGGCAGCACCCGGTCGAGGAAGGCGCCGACGGTCTCGCCGTTGAGAAAGCGCTTGTGTTCCGGCACCTCGCCTTCGAAGGCGCCGACAAAGGCGTCACGCAGGTTTTCATCGGCAATCGCGGACAGGTCGCCGCCGCGGATTTCCTGCAGTTCCGGCCAGACTTCGGGGACGATGCCGTCCATCTCCGGCAGCTCGGCCAGCACGCGTTGCGCGGTCTCCACGGTACGCGGCAGCCCGCTGACGATGACGCGGTCGAAGCGGATCTGCTCGGCGGCAAAGGCGCGGCCGGCGGCGCTGGCCTGCATGCGGCCGGTCTCGTTCAGCGGCACCAGCTCGGGCAGGGCGGTGCGGCGCCCGGCGTCGTCGAAATAGGAAACCGCACCATGCCGCATCAGGTAGATGCGGCGACGCGACGACGGCGGCAATTCCATGCGTGGTCTCCTTGCATTGTGCCGGCATGCCCGTCTGCGCGGGCTCGCCGTGTTGGTGATCCGCCCGCGCGGATCAGCGGTATTGCGGCTTGCGCTTCTCCAGGAAGGCACTGATGCCTTCGCCGCCGTCGGGGTGGTGCAGCGCGGCGACGAAGCTGTCGCGCTCGGCCAGCAGGTGCTCGGCGCGCGACGCGGTGGCGGCATGGTTGATCAGCGCCTTGATGCGGCCGACCGCGTGCGGCGACTGCCGCGCCAGGCCGGCTGCCAGGCGCAGCGCTTCGTCCAGCGCCTGGCCGGGCTCGGTGACGCGGTTGACCAGCCCGAACTGCGCCAGCCGGGCGGCGTCGACCGGCTGACCTTCCATCATCAGTTCGCTGGCCAGCGGCCGCGGCAGCGCGCGCGCGATCTCGTACGAGCCGCCGCCGTCGGGCGTCAGGCCCACCGAGACGTAGGCCATCACGAACTTCGCATCGCTGGCCGCGACCACGAAGTCGCACGCCAGCACCACCGAGAAGCCCGCGCCCGCGGCCGCGCCTTCCACTGCCGCGATGATCGGCTTGGGAAAGGCGTGCAGCGACTCGATCCAGCCATTCAGCAGCGCGATGCTGGCGGCCTGCACCTCGGGCGGCTGGCTGCGGTTGCCGAGCAGCCGGTTCAGGTTGCCGCCGGCGCAGAACACGCCGTCGGCACCGGTGATGATGACCGCGCGCAGCGAGTCATCCGTAGCGGCCTGCGCCAGCGCCTGCTGCGAGGCCGCGTAGATGTCCGGGTGCAGCGCGTTGCGCGCCTCGGGGTTCGAGATGGTCAGCACCAGCGTCGAATCGACGCGGCGGGAAAGGAGCTGTGCGGGCATGGCGGGGGCTTGGTGGGGGCGGGCGTTGAGGCCGGGAAGCCAGGATGGCGGACCGGTTACTGCTCTTCGGCCAGCAGCGACAGGCCCAGGCCGGCACGGCGCCACAGCCACGGGCTCGGGCGGTAGCGCATGTCGCCGGTCAGCGCTTCCATGTTGCGCAGCGTCTCCAGCACCAGTTGCGGGCCGACGGCGTCGCCCAGTGCCAGCGGGCCCTTCGGATAGCCGAGGCCGAGGTTCACGGCGAGATCGATATCCGACGGTGTCGCGATGCGCTGCTGCGCGATATCGCTGGCGATATTGATGATGCAGCAGAGCACGCGCTGGGCCACGAAGCCGGCCGAGTCGCGGATCACCGTGACCGGCACGCCGTCGCTGGCAAACAGGCCGTGCGCGGCGTCGCGCGCGGCGGCGCTGGTGGCCGGCGTGGTCATCAGCGTGCGGCGCTTGGTGGCCTCGAACGGCAGCAGCGTGTCGATGGCAACGGTGCGGGCCGGGTCCAGGCCCTGCTGCAGCGCGCTGGTGGTGGCGTCCAGGCCCAGCGGCGTGACGATGATCAGCGCCTCGGCCGACGGCTGGTTGCCGCCTTCCGGGGTCACGCCGAGTGCGCCCAGCAGCTTGGTCACCATGGCATGGCCGCGCTCGCTGACGTGGCTGACCCACACGCTCGACGGGCGCGCGGCCGGCACCGCGGCGGCGGCCGGCACCTGCTTCTGGCCATCGGCGTAGGCGTAGAAGCCGGCGCCGGCCTTGCGCCCGATCAGCCCGCCGACCGCGCGGATCGCGGTGATCGGCGACGGACGGTAGCGCGGCTCCTGGTAGAACTGGTTGTAGATCGATTCCATCACCGGGTGCGACACGTCCAGCCCGGTCAGGTCCATCAGCTCGAACGGGCCCATGCGGAAGCCGGCCTGCTCGCGCATGATGTTGTCGATGTCGGCGAACCCGGCCACGCCTTCCTGCGCGACCTTCAGACCTTCGATATTCATGCCGCGGCCGGCATGGTTGACGATAAAGCCCGGCATGTCCTTGCAGCGCACCGGTGTATGGCCCATGCGGCGCGACAGCGCCATCAGCGCGTCGCCCACCGCCGGATTGCCCGACAGGCCGTCGATGACCTCGACCACCTTCATCAGCGGCACCGGGTTGAAGAAGTGATAGCCGGCGATGCGGCCGGGGTGCTTCGAGCCGACCGCGATCGCGGTGATCGAAAGCGACGACGTGTTCGAGGCGATGATGGCGTCCTCGCGCACGATCGCTTCCAGCTTGGCGATCAGATCGCGCTTGACCTCGAGCTTCTCGACGATGGCTTCGAGCACCATGTCGCAGCCGGCCAGGTCTTCCAGCGCGCCGCACGGCTTGACGCGGGCCAGCGTGGCCTCGGCGTCGGCGGCGCTGAGCTTGCCCTTGTCGGCGAGCCTGGCCAGCGTGTCCTGCAGGTACTTGCGCGCGGCTTCCACCGCCTGCGGGTTGGCGTCGTACAGGTTGACGGTCAGGCCTGCCTGCGCGGCGATCTGCGCGATGCCCCGGCCCATGGCGCCGGTGCCGACGATACCCAGCGTGTCGATGGTGAAAGTGCTCATCATTGGTCCCAAAAGTTGTGGTTAAATTAGCACGATCGTACGTTTATTGCACCTTCCGCGACAGACCGGCAGGGCAGGCGGCGTGCGCTGATCGGCCAGCCGGTTCTCTGCAGACGCCGGATGGTCCACAATCCCCCGTTCCACGCGATGCGATGCGGGGACCCTTCCCATAACGGAGACAGACGACATGCTGAAGCTCTGCGGATTTGCCGCCAGCAACTACTACAACAAAGTGAAGCTGGCGCTGCTGGAAAAGAACGTGCCGTTCGAAGAGGTACTGGCCTGGATCGGCGAGACCGACCCGGCGGCCACGCCCGCGGGCAAGGTGCCCTACATCATCACCGAATCCGGCCCGCTGTGCGAGTCCGAGGCCATCGCCGAATACGTCGAAGCGGCCTATCCGCAGACGCCGCTGCTGCCGGCTGACCCGTACCAGGCGGCCAAGGTGCGCGAAATCATCGTGTTCCTGGAGCTCTACCTGGAGCTGACCGCGCGCGAGCTGTACCCGGAGGCTTTCTTCGGCGGCAAGGTCAGCGACGGCGTCAAGGAGCGCCAGCACAAGCTGCTGAGCCGCTATATCCCCGCCTTCGCCAGCCTGGCGAAGTTCTCGCCGTACATCGCCGGCGACCGCTTCACGCTGGCCGATTGCGCTGCCGCGGTGCACCTGCCGCTGGTGTCGTCGTGCACCAAGATTATCTACGGCACCGACATGCTGGCGGACCTGCCGGTCAAGGACTACCTGAAGACGCTGTCGCAGCGCGAGTCGGTGCAGAAGGTCAATGCGGACCGCAAGGCGAATACGGAATTGATGATGAGTCGGAGGAAGTAAGCGCAGGCGGCTAGCGTTGCGCCAGCGATGGCAAGAGCCACGGTCCGTAGTGGAAGCTCCCCTCTCCCGCGCGCGGGAGAGGGGTGGGGGAGAGGGCCGGAGCTTCCACGAAGTCAGGCGCGTCGTGCTTGGCGTACGCCTGCCCTCTCCCCCGGCCCCTCTCCCGCAAGCGGGAGAGGGGAGCAAACCGCCTGCTGGGCGAAAGCCCTCAGCTGCAAAGACGCCCGCGGTCAGCGGGCGTTTTAGTTTCACTTCAAAGCTTCGCCAGCCGCTCCAGCGCCAGCGCCAGTGTTTCTTCCTTCTTCGCAAAGCAGAACCGCACCACGCCCGATTCGCGCGGCTGCGAGTAGAAGGCCGAGACCGGAATCGCGGCCACGCCGATCTCGCGCGTCAGCCACATGGCGAAGTCGGCCTCGCTCAGGTCCGAGATCGCGGAATAATCGACGCACTGGAAATACGTGCCGTCCGACGGCAGCAGCTTGAAGCGCGAGCCCGCCAGCCCGGCGCGGAAGAAATCGCGCTTGGCCTGGTAGAACGCCGACAGCTGCAGGTAGGGCGCGGCGTCGGCCATATAGTCGGCGAGGCCGTGCTGCACCGGCGTATTCACCGTGAACACGTTGAACTGGTGCACCTTGCGGAACTCGGCCATCAGCGCGGCGGGCGCGGCGACGTAGCCGACCTTCCAGCCGGTCACGTGATAGGTCTTGCCGAAGCTCGAGATGACGAAGCTGCGGCGCGCCAGCTCGGGATGGCGCGACACCGATTGATGCTGCTGGCCATCGTAGACCATATGCTCGTAGACCTCGTCCGACAGCAGCAGGATGTCGGTGCCGGCCAGGATCTGCGCCAGCTGGTCCATGTCGCCCGCGCGCCAGATCGTGCCGGTAGGGTTGTGCGGCGTGTTGACGAGGATCATGCGCGTGCGCGGCGTGATCGCGGCGGCGAGCTTGTCGAAGGGCACGCGGAACGCCGGCGCTTCCAGCGCGACCGGCACCGCGGTGGCACCGGCCAGTTCGATCGCCGGCAGGTAGCTGTCGTAGCACGGCTCCAGCACGATCACTTCGTCGCCCGGATGCACCGCGCACAGGATCGCGGTCAGGATGCCTTGCGTGGCGCCAGCGGTGACAGTGATCTCGGTGTCCCAGCTGTACTGGTGGCCATACAGGCTGGCGATCTTGGCGGCGATGGCCTGGCGCAGCCGCGGCACGCCCGCCATCGGCGGGTACTGGTTATGGCCGGCGCGCATGGCAGCGGCCACGGCATCGACGATGCTCGGGTCGCAGTCGAAGTCCGGGAAGCCCTGGCCCAGGTTGACCGCGTTCTTTTCGGCGGCGAGCGCCGACATCACGGTGAAGATGGTGGTGCCGACGTTGGGCAGGCGCGACGGCGGCGGCGTCAGTGGGGCGAGCGTGGTGTCTGCGGACATAGAGCGCGAGTCAATGCAGTGGGAACGGTAGGCGGTCAGGCGTGCGGCGGCGCAGGGCGGCGCCGCGAGCCGCCATTCTAAAGCGGATCGGCGGCCGTGGCCGGGCCCAGCGCGGCCAGCCAGGCGCCGAATGCCGGCGGCGTCATCACTTCCACGCCGCTGCTGCGGCGCAGGCGGCTGCGCAGCTTGAGCACGGCCTTGTCCTTCGACACCAGGCAGGCGGCGCCGGCAAAGTGGGCCAGCTCGACGAACTTCTGGTCATCCGTGTCCTTGCAGCGCGGCAGGCGGATCGCATCGCAGTCGGCCTGCGGCGGCGGCGCTTCGAGACTGGCGAGGCGGTCGACGGTGGCCAGCGCGGCGCCGATATCGACTTCAAAACGGGCAAATTGCGGATAGGCCAGCACCCGGCGCAGTTCCTCGCGGCAGTCGGCGCGGATCACCGGGGCGATGGTGCCGGCTTCCAGCGCGGCGCGGATCGGCTCGACATGCGGGTCCTGGAACACCAGCAGGTCCACCCAGATATTGGAGTCGAGCACCACGCGCGGCGCGGATGTGATGCCGGCGGGGCGGCCGGCGTCCCCGGCAGTGCCGGCGGGCGGGATGGTTGCGGTGGTGTCGAGGCGCATTCGCTACAATCTGGGCTTGTTTGTCCTTGGCTACTGCCGCGATTTTGCCATGCTCATCGTTTTGTCTCCCGCCAAGTCGCTGGACTACGAGACTCCCGCCCGCATCAAGTCCCACACGCTGCCGCGCTTTATCGACCGTTCCGCCGCGCTGATCGAGCGCCTGCGCCGGCTCGCGCCGCAGGACGTGGGCGCGCTGATGGACATCTCCGACAAGCTCGCGGTGCTCAACGTGACGCGCTACGCCGACTGGTCGCCGAACTTCACCGCGGCCAACAGCAAGCAGGCGGTGCTGGCCTTCAACGGCGATGTCTACGACGGCCTCGACGCGAAATCGCTGTCGGCCGACGAGCTTGGCTTTGCGCAGAAGCACCTGCGCATCCTGTCCGGCCTGTACGGCGTGCTGCGCCCGCTCGACTGGATGCAGCCGTACCGGCTCGAAATGGGCACGCGCCTGGACAATGCCGCCGGCAAGGACCTGTACGCGTTCTGGGGCGACGACGTCACGCAGCTGCTCAACGCCGACATGGCGCAGCTCAAGCAGGAAGGCGCGCCGGTGCTGGTCAACCTGGCCTCGGAAGAGTATTTCAAGGTGGTGCGGCCCAAGGTGCTGCAGGCGCGCATCGTCACGCCGGTGTTCGAGGACTGGAAGGGCGGCCGCTACAAGATCATTTCGTTCCACGCCAAGCGGGCGCGCGGCACCATGGCGCGCTACGCCGTGACGCACCGCGTGACCGAGCCGGACAAGCTCAAGCGCTTCGCCGAAGATGGCTATGCCTTCGACCAGGCGGCCTCGGACGCGACCCGCTGGGTGTTCCGCCGTCGCCTCGAAGACTGACCACGGGTCCTGAACCCATCGCCACGAGACCGCCAGCCATGCTGCATATCTCTTCGCATTTCGATTCCGGAGCCATCGAGGTCGAGGCGCTCGACCGCGCCGACGATATCCGCCTGCGCATCCGTGCCGATTCGCATGCCGACTTCCGCCAGTGGTTCCACTTCCGTTTGCAGGGCGCGGCCGGGCAGGCCTGCCGCATGCATTTCCTGAACGCGGGCGACTGCACCTATCCGGACGGCTGGCGCGACTACCGCGCGGTGGCGTCGTACGACCGCGCCAACTGGTTCCGCGTGCCGACGCGTTTCGACGGCCAGGTGATGACCGTGGAAGTCACGCCCGAGCACGACAGCATCTGGTTCGCGTATTTCGAGCCGTATCCGGATGAGCGCCACCTGTCGTTGCTGGCAAGCTGCCAGCGCTCGCCGCTGGCGCGGCTGTCGCACCTGGGCAGCACCGTCGACGGCCGCGACATGACGCGCGTCACCATCGGCGAACCCGGTCCGGGCAAGTCCACCATCTGGATGATCGCGCGCCAGCACCCGGGCGAGAGCATGGCCGAGTGGTTCGTCGAAGGCGTGCTGCAGCGGCTGACCGGCACCGGCATGTGGGCGGGCGACCCGGTCGCGCGCAAGCTGCTCGAGCGCGCGGTGTTCCATATCGTGCCGAACATGAACCCCGACGGCTCGGCGCGCGGCAACCTGCGCACCAACGGCGCCGGTGCCAACCTGAACCGCGAGTGGATGGCGCCGAGCCCGGAGTCCAGCCCCGAGGTCTACCACGTGCGCCGCGCGATCGAGGCCAGCGGCTGCGACATGTTCTTCGATATCCACGGCGACGAGGGCCTGCCGTACAACTTCGTCGCCGGCAGCGAGATGCTGCCGGGCTTCACCGAAGCGCGCCGGCGCGAGCAGCAGCGCTTTATCGAGGCCTTCAAGCGGGCCTCGCCGGATTTCCAGGACGTGCATGGCTATGCGGCCAGCAAGTACAACGCCGACGCGCTCAAGCTGGCGTCGAAGTACATCGGCCATACCTACGGCTGCCTGGCGCTGACGCTGGAGATGCCGTTCAAGGACAACGCCGACCTGCCGGATCCGGCGGTGGGATGGAATGGCGCGCGCAGCGCGCTGCTGGGAACGGCGATGCTGCAGGCGATATTGGATTACCTGGGCTGAGGCATCGGCTTGCTGGTGGTTTTCTCCCCTTGTATGTTCTCGGAACGTTGTTCTGAAGGCATTCAAGAAGAGTAGCGACCGGCAGAGTCGTCAATGTAGGATTGCTTGTTTTTCGTGGTTGGTGCGCCAAACCTGAAACCCCTCAGAGTTCGCAGCTCGTGGGAGAGCACTTGGTCAACGCACCGGCCCGTTCTATCCAATTCGTGTAACCCGAACAGTTGGCAATACCGAGTATGCATCCGCAAGGCAGGGAATCGAACCAAGGACCACGGCCCAACGCTGGAATTGACGTATCCAAAGAGCATCTCGATGCTTCCTGGAACGATCAGTGTCTGCGCTTGAGCAATGACGCCTCGGGATGGAACGAGCTGGCCGGGAAATTCAAAGCGTCCGAAGTTGATCTGGTGGTGATTGAGGCCACCGGTGGTTATGAGCGTGGGCTGGTTTGTACGCTCCAGCAGGCCGGTCTTGAAGTTGCGCGCGTGAATCCGCGCCAGGCCCGCGACTTTGCCAAGTCGATGGGCATGTTGGCCAAGACCGACCAGGTGGACGCCCGGT
The DNA here is from genome assembly GCF_001598055.1 of Cupriavidus nantongensis. NCBI lineage: Bacteria > Pseudomonadati > Pseudomonadota > Betaproteobacteria > Burkholderiales > Burkholderiaceae > Cupriavidus > Cupriavidus nantongensis. The sequence continues at coordinate 1,413,011 of NZ_CP014844.1, forward strand.
GTTTGCGAGACTTCGCCAACGTGCTGGCGCGCCATCAGGACCGCCAAAAGTACGTCACAGCCCGGTTGGAAGCGCATCGCGAGCAACTGACATCGCTGATGACGCGCCGCAGGCAGTTGCTGGAGATGCGTGTGGCCGAAGGCAATCGCTTGGAAAAGGCGTCGCCAGAGGCAGCACGCAGCATCCGGGCGGTGATTCGCACGCTGGACAAACAGATAGGCCAAATCGACAAGGATGTGGACTGGCACATCGAAAAGCACTTCAAAGACCAGCGTGCGCTGCTTGAAGCGGTCAAAGGTGTCGGCGCGGTGACCACCATGACGTTGTTGGCGGCACTGCCGGAGTTGGGCAAGCTGGGGCGAAGGGCCATCGGCAAGCTCGTCGGTGTTGCTCCGCTGGCCAATGACTCTGGCAAACGGCAAGGTCCACGCCGCATCTGGGGCGGACGTGGCGAAGTGCGCGCGGTGCTGTACATGGCTACGCTGTCGGCCAAGCGCTATAACCCGGCTATTGCTTCGTTCTACCAGCGCCTGCTGGCGGCCGGCAAGGCCAAGAAAGTTGCCATCGTTGCCTGCATGCGCAAGCTCCTTACCATCCTGAATGCGATGGCCAGAGACGGCGCAGTGTGGGACCCGACTAAGCATGCTATGCCGTCCGTCAAACCTTGACTTTAAACACAGTTGCTCTCCCGCTTGCGGGAGAGGGGCAGGGGGTGAGGGCAGGCGCATGGCAAGCATGATGCGCTTGCACGGAGGCCCTACTGCTTCTTCTTGCTCTTGCTGCCCGCCTTCGCCGATGTCGACTTGGTCGAAGAGGACTTCACCGACTTCGATGCCGAAGCCTTGCCCGACTTCGACGCCGTGCTTTTGCCCTTGGCCGCCTTGCGGCTCTTGCTGGCCGAGGTGCGCGTGGCGGTGGGCACCGCCGGTGCGGCGGCGGGCTCGCTGATGGTGGCGCCGCTGCTGTCGAGCAGCTCGTACGCCAGCATCATGCCGTCGTCATAGCCGCAGCGCACCTTGACCGGCTGCCAGTCGTCGCTGCCCTTGCGCTTGTGCGCGGTGGCGGCGAAGGTGACCACCGAGCTGACCGGCACCGCCTGCTTGCCCGGCGAGAAACGCCCGCTCCAGGGTTCGGTGGTGGCTTGCCCGGCGGCGAGCGCGCCGGTGGGGATCTTCAGCGCATCGTAGGTGGCCGAGCGCGGCACCACCCAGCTGGCGTGCGCGGCGCAGTCGGCCACGTCGCTGCTGGCGTTCTCGGTCTTCATCAGCTGTTCGCGCATGCGCGCGCGGTACTCGGACAGGCTGACGCGGCCGCGGTCGGGCAGGTTGATGGTCTTGGTGGGAGGCGAAGCGGAGGCTGCCGGGGCGGGGACAGCGGCGGGGCGGGCTGGGACCGGTGCGGGTGTGGCGGTTGCAGGAGCGGGCGCCGGGGTGGCGGCGGTGCCGGCGGCTTCGTCCGGCAGGTTGGCGCAGCCTGCCAGCGCGATCGCACCGGCTACGGCGGCGGCCACCATGCGCAGCCGGCTGCCGAGCATTGCGGAGATTCGTCGGATCACGGTGTTAGCGTTGTGAGCGTGTGGGCTTGCCTGGGATTGCCTGCCGGCGCCAGGGGCCGGCAGCCAGGATGGGTTCGCAAAGGATTGCCATGATAGAGGAAACCCATCTGCCAAAGTTCCTAAATCTTGTTACCCATTCTTCTAAAGCCCGGCCGACACGCCACCGCCTGCGCGAAGTGATCCCGGCGCGCGCAGGAATGTTCTGACCCGGGCTCCGGCGGCGAAGCCGTGCCCGAGGCCGCGGCGGTTTCAGGCCACGCGCGACGGCATCGCGCGCGTAAAGCGCAGCAGTTCGTCGAGCAGGCTGTTCAGGTCGTGCCGCAGCTTGGCAAAGCCGGCGGTATGCGTGAGGCCGGCCTCGTCCATGTAGAGCTTGCGGTTGACCTCCAGCTGCAGGCTGTGGCGGCCGGCCTGCGGCTGTCCGACCACGCGCACGATCTCGACGCCCTTGTACGGGTGGTTGCGCCAGACCTCGTAGCCCATCTCCTTGAGCAGCCCCTCGACCCGGTCGGTAAAGCGCTTGTCGCAGGTGGTGCCGTCGCGGTCGCCGACGACGAAATCCGGATGCTCCAGTCCGGGGAATTCGGTCGCGAACGGCGCGGCGTGGCTGGGCATCGAGTGGCAGTTGATATGCCAGGCGCTGCCATGGCTGGCGACGGCACGCTCGGCCAGCTTCTGCAGCTGCGCGTAGTAGGGCAGGTAGCAGCGCTCGATGCGCGCCTGCACCTCGGCCACGCTCAGCTTGCGGTCGTAGATCGCTTCGCCGGTGTCGAGCACGCGCCAGACCAGGCCCTTGCCCAGCCGGGTCTTGGCCGTCTCCTGTTTCGCACCGGGCCAGGGCGCGTCGAGCAGCGCTTCGTCGATTTCCTCGAGCGCGCGGTTGGCGTCGAGGTAGCTGCGCGGAAAGCCCGCGCACAGCAGCGGGATGCCGCGCGCCGGGGCGCCGGCGTAGAGCTCGTCGACAAAGGTGTCCTCGGCCTGGCGCAGCAGCGGCAGCGGCAGCGCGGGATCGGGGCGGAAGTCCGTCGGGTAGGTGGTCGCGCTGTGCGGCGAGTCCAGGAAAAGCGCCGCGGGCTCGCCCTCGGGCTGGTACAGGCAGAACGGACTGTCCGCGCTGGTTCGGTCGGTGTCGGTCATGGTGTGCGGTGCGTTCAGTCGAGCGAGATCTTGGCGGCGGCGGCGACGCGCTTGTTCTTGGCCACTTCGCTCTTGATCTGCGCGGCAAAGTGCGCCGGGGTGTCGCCCACCGGCGTGGCGCCGAGCTTCTCCAGCTTGGCCTTGACTTCCGGCAGTGCCAGCACCTTGACCGCGGCGGCATGCAGCTTGTTCTGCAGGTCGGCCGGCAGGTTGGCCGGCGCGATCAGGCCGAACCAGGCGGCGTCGTTGACTTCGCCCAGGCCGAGTTCGGCAAAGGTCGGCACATTGGGCAGCGCGGCCACGCGCTTGGGTGCGGCCACCGCGAGCGCGCGCAGCTTGCCGCCCTCGATAAACGGCAGCGACGACGGCAGGTTGTCGAACAGCACCTGCACCTGGCCGGCCAGCGCGTCGTTCAGCGCCGGGCCCACGCCCTTGTACGGCACGTGCAGCAGGTCGGTCTTGCTGCTCAGCTTGAACAGCTCGCCCATCATGTGTGAAACGCTGCCGTTGCCGGCCGAGCCATAGGCCAGCTTGCCGGGCTGCGCCTGCGCCAGCGCGATGAAGGCCTTCATGTCGGTGGCCTTGACCGACGGGTGGATGCTCATCACGTTCGGCACCGAGGCGAGGTTGGTGATGGTGGTGAAGTCCTTGGTGGCATCGTAGGACAGGCGTGGGTACACCGCCGGGTTGATGCCGTGGGTCGAGGCCGTGGCGATGCCCAGCGTATAGCCGTCCGGCGCGGCCTTGGACAGGAAGGTGGTGCCGATGCTGCCGCCGGCGCCGCCGCGGTTGTCGACCACCACGGCCTGGCCCAGCTGCTGGCCGAGCTTGTCGGCGACGATGCGCGCGACGATGTCGGTGGTGCCGCCGGCGGGGAACGGCACCACCAGCGTGATCGGCTTGGTCGGGTAGCCGGACTGGGCGGCGGCGCTGAACGACAGGCCGGTGGCAAGGGTGGCCGAGGCGGCGGCCAGGACGCGGAGCAGGTGGCGACGTTGCATGGTCTTTGTGGCGAAAGGTATCAAGTAAGAGACAAAGGCGTTTTCACGATTCTGCTCGTGCAAGCACGACCCTCGCAAACGAAATAAAATCCCTAGCTCATTCCATTTGGTCGTGAAGTAGAGGTGATTTATGCGACGCCTATGTCCGTCGCTGACCGAGTTGCACGCCTTCGAGGCGGCGGCGCGACACAACAGCTTTACCGTAGCCGCCCGCGAGCTGCATGTCACGCAGGGCGCGGTCAGCAAGCAGGTGCGCAGCCTCGAGGCCTACCTTGGGGTCGAGCTGTTCCAGCGGGTGCGCCAGCGGCTGGTGCTGACCCCCGCGGGCGAGCGCTACCTCGAGCGCATCGGGCCCAGCCTGAACGAGCTGGAAGCCGCCACGGTGGAGCTGATGGCGGGGCAGGGGCGGGGCGGCGTGCTGCATATCGCCAGCATGCCGACGCTGGGCGCCAAGTGGCTGATCCCGCGCCTGCCGCAGTTCTTCGCGCGCCATCCGGAGGTGACGCTGGAGTTCGTGCCGCATGCGCAAGGCTACGATTTTTCCGAGCCGGAGCTCGATGCCGCGATCCGCTTCGGCGATGGCGTCTGGCCCGGCAGCCTGGCCGACTACATGACCGGCCGCGAGGTGTTGCCGGTATGCCGGCCCGGCCTGCTGGCGGCCGAGCCCGATGGCGTCGCGCCGACGCCGGCGGCGTTGCTGCGCTATCCGCTGCTGCACCACACCACCGTGCCCGAGGCCTGGCCCGACTGGTTCGCCACGCTCGGCCTGCCCACGCGCGACGCGTGGAGCGGGGCGCGCTTCGACCAGTTCTCGCTGCTGACGCAGGCGGCGCTGTCGGGGCTGGGCATCGCGCTGATCCCGCGCTGCCTGATCGAGGCAGAGCTGGCCAGCGGCGCGCTGGTGGTGGCGCATCCCGCGCAGGTGCTGGCCAAGAAGGGCTATTACCTTTGCTATCCGGAGCAGAAGCAGCACCTGCCGGCGCTGCGCACGTTCAGGGCGTGGGTGATGGAGGGGGCGGACCTGGCGCGGCCCGCCTGAACGTCAGTCCACATCCGAGGTCAGCCGGCGCAACTGCTCCAGCAGCTTCGCTGCCGGCGCCGGCAGGATGCCGTGGCGTCGCCGGTACACTGCCAGCCGGCGCGGGGCCCGGGCGCCTTCGATGGGCAGCGGCAGGATCATGCCGGCCTTTTGCTCGGCCTCGTACATTGGCGCGGCCATCCAGCTGAGGAAGCCCGCGCGTGCCACCAGCGCCTTGAGCGCAATGATCGAGCGGGTTTCGGCGACGATGTCCGGCGGCGCCAGCCCGGCCCGCGCGAACAGCCGCTGCAGTTCGTCGAACGGCGCGGTGCCGCGCGGCGGCATGACCCAGCGGCAACCGGCCGTATCCGCGAGCCGCAGCGCCGGCCGGGCCATCAGTGCATGCCCGGCGGCGGCGACCACGAAGCTGCTGTCGCTCCAGGCCACATCCGCCACGGCGCAGATTTCCTCGTTTTCCGGCAGGGCGATGCCGATGGCCAGGTCGATCTCGCGCCGCAGCAGCGCATCGGCCAGGAAGTCTCCCACCCCTTCGACGATGCGCACGCGCAGCCCCGGCCAGCGTGCCAGCACCGCCTCGATCGCCTCCGGCAGCACCACGCTGGCGACGCTGGCCACGGCGCCCACGCGGATGGTGCCGGCGGCCAGCCCGCGCAGCGCGCGCACGGCCTCGGTGGCGTGCTCGGCCTCGTGGCGCAAGAGGTTGGCATGCGGCAGCAGCGCTTCGCCATAGGCTGTCAGCACCATGCCGGTGGCATAGCGCTCGAACAGCGGCGCATCCAGCTGGGCTTCCAGCCGCTGGATGGTACGGCTCAGGGCCGGCTGGGTCACGTTCAGCTGGGCGGCGGCGCGGCCCAGGCTGCCGTGTTCGCACACCGCGAGAAAGGCGAGGAGCTGGCGCAGATCGAGGGTCATGCCGAATCGTAATGACTTTGCCCCAAAACGGCAATTACAGGGCAAGGGTTGATTGTCCATACTGGCCGGCAAGCCTTGTTTCCTGATCCGCACTGGAGCTTCCGCCACCATGAACAGTTCCGCCTTGCCTGCCACCTGCGCCGCAGCCACCACCGTGCGGACCGCGGTGCTGGACCTGCTGCGCGCGTTCGGCATGACCACCATCTTCGGCAATCCCGGCTCCACCGAGTTGCCGCTGTTCCTCGATTTCCCCGACGACTTCCGCTACATCCTTGGCCTGCAGGAATCCGTGGTGGTGGGCATGGCCGACGGCTATGCGCAGGCCACCCGCAATGCGGCCTTCGTCAACCTGCACTCGGCGGCCGGTGTCGGCCATGCCATGGGCAGCATCTTCACCGCGCACAAGAACCGCACCCCGATGGTGATCACGGCCGGGCAGCAGGCGCGCTCGATCCTGCCGTTCGAGCCCTTCCTGTTCTCGGCCCAGGCCACCGAGCTGCCCAAGCCCTATGTGAAGTGGAGTTGCGAGCCGGCGCGTGCCGAAGACGTGCCGCTGGCCATTGCCCGCGGCTACTACATCGCCATGCAGCCGCCGCGCGGGCCGGTGCTGATCTCGATTCCCGTCGATGACTGGGCCCGTCCATGCGAGCCGGTGCAGCCGCGCACGGTCAGCACGGAAAGCCGCGTACAGCCCGGGCTGCTGGCGCAGATCGGCGCGGCCCTGGATGCCAGCCGCCGGCCGGCGTTCGTGGTGGGCGCCGCGGTGGACCGCGATGGCGCCTGGGACGATGTGGTGCGCCTGGCGGAACGGCACCAGGCGGCGGTGTGGGTGGCGCCGATGTCGGGGCGCTGCGGCTTTCCGGAAGACCATCCGCTGTTTGCCGGCTTCCTGCCGGCGATGCGCGAGAAGATCGTCGGGCTGCTGACGGGCCACGACCTCGTGTTCGCGCTGGGCGCGCCGGCCTTCACCTATCACGTCGAGGGGTTTGGCCCCCATGCGCCAGCGGGGGCGCAGGTGGTGCAACTGATTGACGATCCGAATATCGCCGCATGGGCGCCGGTGGGCACTGCCGCAGTCGGCAGCATCCGCCAGGGCGTGGCCGACCTGCTGGCGCGCCCCGCGCCGCCGCGGCGCGAAGCCCCGCGCCCGCGCGTGCCGGCCCCGCGCGCCGAGCCCGGGGCGCGCGGCGCGCCGATCAGCGTCGCCTATGCCCTGCAGACCCTGGCCGAACTGCGCGGGCCCGATTCCATCGTGGTCGAGGAAGCGCCCAGCGCGCGCCCGGTGATGCAACGCCACCTGCCCATCCTGCGCAGCGAGACCTTCTATACGATGTGCAGCGGCGGGCTTGGCTACGGCCTGCCCGCGGCAGTCGGCGTCGCGCTGGGCAAGCCGGGGCGCAAGGTGATCGGCCTGGTCGGCGACGGCTCCAGCATGTATTCGATCCAGGCGCTGTGGAGTGCCGCGCAACTCGGCCTGCCGATCACGTTCGTCGTGCTCAACAACCGGCGCTATGCCGCCCTGCAGGAATTTGCGCCGAGCTTTGGCTTTGGCAGCGGCGCTGCGCTGGTCGGCACGGCCTTGCCCGAGCTGGATTTCGTGTCGATCGCGCTCGGGCATGGTTGCGAGGCGGCACGGGTGACCGACGCCGCCGCATTGCGAGAAACGCTGGCGGCGGCCCTGCGGATGCGTGTGCCGACCGTGGTGGAAATCGAGGTGGCCTGAGCCGCGGCACCGGACGACAGACCAAGTACCCCTTCCAGGAGACGAGACGATGCAAAGCATCACCATGCTGATCAACGGCGAGCGCAGCCAGGCCGCCGACGGCGCCACCTTCGAGCGCCGCAACCCGCTCGATCACAGCGTGGCCACGCGGGCGCCGGCCGCCACGGCCGCCGATGCGCTGGCCGCAGCCGACGCTGCCGCGCGCGCCTTCCCGGCCTGGCGCGACACCGGTCCGGGCCAACGGCGCGACTTGCTGATGGCCGCCGCGCAGGCGCTCGAAGGCAAGGCCGAAGCGCTCGCCGCCGCGATGGCGGCAGAGACCGGCGCGTCGGCGATGTGGGCCGGCTTCAATGTGCACCTTGCCGTCGGCATGCTGCAGGAGGCCGCCGCGCTGACCACGCAGATCAACGGCGAGGTGATCCCCTCTGACGTGCCGGGCAGCCTGGCCATGGCGGTGCGGCAGGGCGCGGGCGTGGTGCTGGGCATCGCGCCATGGAACGCACCGGTGATCCTCGGCGTGCGCGCCGTGGCCACGGCGCTGGCCTGCGGCAATACCGTCATCCTGAAGGGTTCGGAGGTCTGTCCGGCCACGCATGGCCTGATCGTCGATGCGCTGGCGGAAGCGGGTTTTCCGCCAGGCGTGGTCAACTTTGTCACCAACGCCCCGGCCGATGCCGCCGCGGTGGTCGAAACCATCATCGCCCACCCGGGCGTGCGCCGCGTCAACTTTACCGGCTCGACCCGCGTGGGGAGGCTGATCGCGCAGACCTGCGCGCGGCACCTGAAGCCCGCGGTGCTGGAACTGGGCGGCAAGGCCCCGCTGGTGGTGCTGGACGATGCCGACCTCGAGGCCGCGGTCGACGGCGCCATCTTCGGCGCCTTTGCCAACTCGGGCCAGATCTGCATGTCCACCGAGCGCATCGTGGTCGATGCCAGCATCGCGGACGCCTTCGTGGCGCGCTTTGCCGCGCGCGCCGACGCCCTGCCGCTGGCGGATCCGCGCACCGGCCCGGCGGTGCTGGGCTCGGTGGTCGACATCAGCACCGTCGAGCGCTGCAACGCGATGATCGACGACGCGCTGGCCAAGGGCGCGCGCCTGGTGTGCGGCGGCAAGGCGACCGGCACGCTGATGCGGGCCACGGTGCTGGATCACGTGACCCCGGAGATGGAGATCTATCGCGAGGAATCGTTCGGGCCGGTCAAGGCAGTCGTGCGCGTGGACGGCGTGGAAGCGGCCATTGCCTGCGCCAACGATTCGGCCTACGGGCTGTCGGCGGCCGTGTTCGGCGCCGATGTGGCGCGCGCGCTGCGGGTGGCCGGCCGCATCGAATCGGGCATCTGCCACGTCAATGGCCCGACCGTGCACGACGAGGCGCAGATGCCGTTCGGCGGCGTCAAGGCGAGCGGCTATGGCCGCTTTGGCGGCAAGGCTGGCATCGATGCCTTCACCGAGCTGCGCTGGATCACGGTGCAGACCACGCCCCGGCAGTATCCGTTCTGAGGATCGCCGCAGGGCGCACGGGCAGGCAGCACAGAAAAGAAAACAGAAGACAGGAGACAACCATCATGCGATTCCCCCACCGTATTGCGCGCGCCCTTTGCGCCGCACCGTGCGCGCTGGGCCTGCTGGCTGGCGCGAGCGCGCCGGCCGCTGCGCAGGCGTGGCCGGACAAGCCGATCCGGCTGGTCGTCAACTTCCCGGCCGGCGGCGCCGCGGATACGCTGGCGCGCGGCATCGCGCCCGGTCTGTCGCAGGCGCTGAAGCGCCCGGTGGTGATCGACAACCGCCCCGGCGCCAACGGCATCGTTGGCGGCGATGCCGTGGCCAAGGCGCCGGCCAATGGCTATACCTTCCTGCTGACCTCGGGCGGAGCGGTGGCCATCGACCCCTTCCTCTACAAGAAGATGCCGTACGACCCGCTCGCGGACCTGACCCCGGTCGCGTCGGTGGCGCTGGTGCGGGTCTACCTGCTGGTGCATCCGTCGGTGCCGGCCAAGACGCTGGACGCGTTCATCGCCTATCTGCGGGCGCATCCGGGCAAGCTCAGCTACGGCTCGGCCGGCAACGGCAGCACGCCGCATATCGCTGCCGAGATGTTCAAGCGCGCCGGCAAGCTCGACGCCGTGCACGTGCCGTACAAGGGCGCCGCGCCGGCATTGAGTGACCTGCTGGCGGGACAGGTGCAGTTCATGTTCGATCCCGGCCCTGGCCTGCAGCACGTGGCCAGCGGCAAGCTCAGGCTGCTGGCGGTGGCCAGCGCGAAGCGCGCGGCGCAATACCCGGACGTGCCGACGCTGGCTGAAGCCGGCCTGCCGGAGGTGGACGGCGACTCGACCTTCGGCGTCTATGCGCCCGCCGGCACGCCGCCGGAGATCGTCGAGCGCATGAACCGCGAGATCAACCGCACCCTCGCCGGCGCGCAGCTGCAGGAAAACGTCAACAAGCTGGGTGGCGCCGTGGCGCCGCTGAGCATCCAGGCGTTTGCCGAGCGGCAGAATGCGGATCGTGCGCGCTATGGCAAGTTCATCCGGCAGGCTGGGATTTCGGTGGACTGAGGCGAGAAGAGAACAACCAGGGAATTCGAATTGCGCTGGGGTGCTCCCTCTCCCGCAAGCGGGAGAGGGAGCAAAACCGGCAGGCGCTGGCAGTGACCAGCCCTACTTCGACAACACCTTCATCGCCTGCTCCAGCCCCGCCAGCGTGACCGGGAACATCCGTCCCTTCATCAGCTGGTTGATCACGGTGATCGACTGCCGGTACTGCCACAGTCCTTCCGGTTCGGGGTTGAGCCAGACGAAGTGCGGGAACTGCTCGGTCATCCGGTTCAGCCACACCGCGCCGGCCTCGGCGTTGTTGTACTCGACCGAGCCGCCGGGCTGCAGGATCTCGTACGGACTCATGGTGGCGTCGCCGACGAAGATGATCTTGTAGTCGGGCGTGTACTTGTGCAGCAGGTCCCAGGTTGCCAGCTTCTCGGCGTGGCGGCGGCGGTTGTTCTTCCACACGTAGTCGTACAGGCAGTTGTGGAAGTAGTAGTACTCCAGGTGCTTGAACTCGGTCTTGGTGGCCGAGAACAGTTCCTCGACGCGCTTGATGTGGTCGTCCATCGAGCCGCCCACGTCCATCAGCATCAGCACCTTGACCTTGTTGTGGCGCTCGGGCCGCAGCTTGATGTCGAGCAGGCCGGCGTTGGCCGCGGTGGAGTGGATGGTGTCGTCGAGGTCCAGTTCGGTGTCGGCGCCTTCGCGGGCAAAGCGGCGCAGCCGGCGCAGCGCGACCTTGATGTTGCGCGTGCCCAGTTCGACCTGGTCGTCATAGTCCTTGTAGGTGCGCGCCTCCCACACCTTGATCGCGGTGCGGTTGCCCTTGGACGGGCCGCCGATGCGGATGCCCTCGGGGTTGTAGCCGCCATGGCCGAACGGCGAGGTGCCGCCGGTGCCGATCCACTTGTTGCCGCCCTCGTGCTTTTCCTTCTGTTCCTCGAGCAGCTGCCTGAGGCGCTCCATCAGCTTGTCGAGGCCGCCCATGGCCTCGATCTTCGCCTTTTCCTCGGGCGACAGCTCGCGCTCCAGCGTCTTCTGCAGCCAGTCGAGCGGGATGTCGGACTTCCAGTCGACCAGGCTCTCCACGCCCTTGAAGTAGGCGGCGAAGGTCTGGTCGAACTTGTCGAAGTGCTTCTCGTCCTTCACCAGCGTCATCCGCGACAGGTAGTAGAACTCGTCGATGGAGGGCGTGATGACCTGCGCCTTGAGCGCTTCCAGCATGGTCAGGTATTCCTTGACCGATACCGGCAGCTTGGCGTGGCGCAGCGAGAAGAAGAAATCGATCAGCATGGTGCCTCGCTTTCAGTCGGCGCGCCGCGTCAGCGCGGGCGCTCGAGCTGGAATTGCAGGTGTTGCCGCACCGCCGGCCATTCGCTGGCGATGATCGAGAACACCACGGTGTCGCGCAGCGTGCCGTCGGGCATGCGCATGTGGTTGCGCAGCACGCCGTCCTGCCGCGCACCCAGGCGGGCGATCGCGGCGCGGCTTTGCTGGTTCATCCAGTGCGTGCGGAATTCCACCGCGATGCAGTCGAGATGGTCGAAGGCATGGCCCAGCAGCATCAGCTTGCACTCGGTGTTCAGCGGCGTGCGCTGGACCCGGCGCGCATACCAGGTCGAGCCGATCTCGACGCGCCGGTTGGCCGCGTCGATATTCATGTAGGTGGTCATGCCGGCCAGCTCGCCGGCCGCGTCGCGCACCGCGAACGGCAGCATGGTGCCGCGCTGCTGCAGGTCCAGGCGCCGCGCGATCTCGGCCTCCATGCGCTCGGGCGCCGGCACGCTGGTGTACCAGAGCTTCCACAGCTCGCCATCGGCGCAGGCGGCGCGCAGGCCGTCGGCGTGCTCGGGGCGCAGCGGTTCCAGCGTGGCATGCCGGCCCACCAGGGTCACGGGTTGGGCCAATGCGGGGGTGGTGGTCGTGTCGGTCATCGGGCTTGGCCGTGCGCTCAGCGGTTGGCGCGGTTCATGAACACCAGGCGCTCGAACAGGTGCACGTCCTGCTCGTTCTTCAGCAGCGCGCCGTGCAGCGGCGGGATCGCGGCCTTCTTGTCCGGGCTCTTCAGCGCCTCGGGCGGGATGTCCTCGGCCATCAGCAGCTTGAGCCAGTCGATCAGCTCGGACGTCGACGGCTTCTTCTTCAGGCCCGGCAGGTTGCGCATCTCGTAGAACGATTCCAGCGCGGCGGCGACCAGCTCGCGCTTGATGCCGGGGTAGTGCACGTCGACGATCTGCTGCATGGTCTCGGCATCGGGGAACTTGATGTAGTGGAAGAAGCAGCGGCGCAGGAAGGCGTCGGGCAACTCCTTCTCGTTGTTCGAGGTGATGATCACCAGCGGCCGGTGTTTGGCCTTGACCAGCTCGCGGGTCTCGTAGACATAGAACTCCATGCGGTCGAGTTCGCGCAGCAGGTCGTTGGGAAATTCGATGTCGGCCTTGTCGATCTCGTCGATCAGCAGCACGACCTGCTCATCGGCCTCGAAGGCCTGCCACAGCACGCCCTTGACGATGTAGTTGCGGATGTCGTGGACGCGGTCGTCGCCCAGCTGGGAATCGCGCAGGCGCGACACGGCGTCGTACTCGTACAGGCCCTGCTGCGCCTTGGTGGTCGACTTGATATGCCATTGCAGCAGCGGCATGCCCAGCGCGGCGGCGACTTCCTCGGCCAGCATGGTCTTGCCGGTGCCGGGCTCGCCCTTGATCAGCAGCGGGCGCTGCAGCGTGCGCGCGGCATTGACGGCGAGCTTGAGGTCGTCGGTGGCAACATACTGGTCGCTGCCTTCGAAGCGGACCGGCTGGGAGGAGGCTTGGGCGTTGGCGGTGTTTGACATGAGGCAACCTGAGGTGGCGGCCGCTCGCGGGAGAGGGCCGGGTTGGCGTGCTGGGCGCGGTCTCTTCGCGCTGTGATGCGCGCTTTCGTTATGGAAAACAGGATTCCTGGCGGGTGCCCGCGTGCCGCTGGCGCAGCGTTCGCGAACGGTCGTGCGGATTCCCGGAATGGGCCAGTATAAAAGACCTTTGCGGTTCGTGTTGGGGCGCGCCGACAGGGTTCCGCCGGCACCGGCCGCTGGCTGGACTGGCAGGTGCCGGCTGCGGTACAATGCGGCGGTTTGACGCGCCCCCACGTCCAGTTCTCCAGTATCCGGCAGTCCGCGTTCAGAAGTCCCAGCGGCCCTTCCGGGTCGCGGCGATTGCGCGAGGTGGTTCCAGAATGGTGTTCCACTCCCCGGCAAACCGACCGGATGCGACATCTCTGGCGGGTTGCACCCCGGCCAACCGACCGGCCGCCCTGGTTGCTCCGCAGAAGCATTCTGAAACCGTCTCCGCCCGGCAGGGCAGGTCACACGGTTTAACTTCCAATCCGCAAAGACAATGAAAAAGCTCCTCACGATGGTGGTGCTGGGCGCGGCTGCAACGGCCGTGCAGGCACAGGAAGTCAAGGGCAATGGAGACGCTGCCAAGGACAAGGTTGCAATGTGCATCGGGTGCCACGGCATTCCGGGCTACCGTGCGTCCTTCCCCGAGATCTATGAAGTGCCGCTGCTGGGCGGCCAGAGCGCCAAGTACATCGAGAACGCGCTGAAGGCCTACCAGAAGGGCGAGCGCAAGCACCCCACCATGCGCAGCATCGCCGCGACGCTGACCGAGCAGGACATCGCCAACGTGGCGGCCTACTACTCGCAGCAGAACGCCGGCACGCAGAACAATTCCCTCAAGTAAGAGACCCCACATGAAGACGCTCAAGACGCTTTCGTTCGCGCTCGGCGCACTCGTGCTGGGTGCTGCCGCCATGCCGGCCTTTGCCGCCGACCTTGCCAACGGCAAGACCCTGGTCGAAAAGGGCAACTGCGTGGCCTGCCATGGCGCCGGCATGAACAAGCCGATCTCTCCCGACTACCCCAAGCTGGCCGGCCAGCATGCCGACTACCTGTATCACGCGCTGATGTCCTACCAGGTGTCGGGCAATGCGCTGGTGGGCCGCTCCAACGCGATCATGGCCGGCCAGGTCAACGCCAACCCGGCGGTCACCGACAAGGACGGCAAGCCGCGTCCGTTCACGCGCAAGGAACTGAAGGACATGGCCGCCTACATCGAGTCGCTGCCGGGCGACCTGGTGCTGAAGAAGTAACCGCCGGCGGCCAGGCCGCCTGCAGGCAACGAAGCCGCTTCGCCCGAAGCGGTTTTTTTTCGCCCGCGGCGCGCGCGCTCAGGCCTGCCGCAGCCGTTGCGCCATGCCGGCGGACATCCATCGGCCGCCGTCGCCCACGATCAGCCCGTCGATGCCGGCGCTGCCGCCGGCCAGCCGTGCCCACGCCGCCTGGCCGGCCACCATCAGCGCGGCGCCCAGTCCGTTGACCGCGGCCACGGTGGGTGCCACCAGCGTGATCCCGTGCGGCCCGGCCGACGGCAGGCCGGTGGCGGGATCGAGCACATGGTGATAGCGCCGCCCTCCAGAGACAAAGCAGCGCTCGTAGTCGCCTGACGACGCCACCACGGCATCGCGCACCTGCAGCACGCCCTGCAGCCGCGCCGGCGCGAGCGGATCGCGCAGGCCGATGCGCCAGTCGCGCCCCTGCAACTGGCCCATCGCCAGCACATCGCCGCCGCCGTTGATCATCGCGTTGGCCAGCCCGTGCCGCCGCAGCACCTGCATCCCCGCATCGAGGATCGGCAGCTTGGCGATGCCGCCGAGGTCCAGCCGCATGCCCGGGCGGGCCAGCATGGCCGTGCCGCGCCGGGCGTCGAGCCGCACCTGCCGGTAGTCCACCAGCGGGCGCTCGCGCGCCAGTTCGGCGGCGTCGGGCAAGCGGTTGCCATCCGCGCCGAAGCGCCAGCCGGCGAACGCGCCGACGGTGATATCGAAGGCACCGCGCGATCGAGCCGAAACCGCCGCGGCGGCCTGCAGCACCGCCATCAGTTCCGGCGCCACGTGCAGCGCGTGGCGGCCGGCCGCGCGCTGCAGCGCGTTGACCTGGCTGTCGGGTCGATAGCGGCTCATCAACCGTTCCAGCCGCGCCATCTCGGCAAAGGCTGCCGACATGGCGGCTTGCGCCGCAGCGTGGCAGCTGTCCTGCACGACGATGTCGACGCGCGTGCCCAGCAGGCGGCGCGATGCACGCGTGACCGAGGGATCGGCCAGCGCCGGCCGCACGAACATTGCGGTGGCGAGCAGCGGCACGCTCGCGGCGCCGCGGACGAGCGCGCGGCGCCTGTGGTCGATGGGGTGGAGGGAAGACTGTGCAGGCAGTAGGGTCTTGAAGCGCATGACGAGGAGGGTATCGATCGCGAAAGCGGCGGTGAGCCTTGCCGTGCCGCCATTCTGTCCGCGCCGCCGGAGAAAAACATGCATCGATAATGAATATTTAAAAGAACCATGACGATCATCAAGCTCGATCGCGCCATCTGCTTCGACCATCTGTAGCCGGCAGCAGCAAGCCACCACAACACAAAGCAAGCAGCAAGCCGGCGGAGCGGACTCCGCCTTTGCCATGACGGTTCGAGGAACGAAGATGACCAGGCACACGCAGCATCCCCTGCCACCCCACGATGCACCGGCCGCGCCCGGACGGCGGCGCTTTATCAATACCGCGGCGCTCGCCGGCCTTGCCGGCGTGGCGGCGTGCACCGACAACGGCGGCGCGCCGGTCGCGCCCACGGCCGCCAGCGGCGCCGGTGCCCACGCCGGCCATGCCGGCCATGCCGGCAACACGGCCACCACGGCCACCACGGTGCACCTGAAGCCCGGCGAGCTCGACACCTACTACGGGCTGTGGAGCGGCGGCCATGCCGGCGACATGCGCGTGCTGGGCCTGCCGTCCGGGCGCGAGCTGCACCGGATTCCGTGCTTCGTGCCGGACGCGCTGACGGGGTGGGGCATCACCAATGAATCGAAGCGCGTGATGGGCACGCGCGCCGACGGCCACCTGCAGTACACCGTCGGCGATACCCATCACGTGCATGCCTCGTACAAGGACGGCAACTACGACGGCCGCTACGCCTGGATCAACGACAAGATCAATGCCCGGCTGGCGCGCATCCGGCTCGACTACTTCATCTGCGACAAGATCACCGAGCTGCCCAATGTGCAGGGCTTCCACGGCATCTTCCCGGACAAGCGCGATCCGGTCGACGCCAGCATCAACTACACCACGCGCGTGTTCTGCGGCGCCGAGTTCGGCGTGCCGCTGCCCAATACGCCGACCGAGGACGGCAGCAAGTACCGCTCGCTGTTCACCTGCGTCGACGCCGAGACCATGGCGGTGCGCTGGCAGGTGCTGATCGACGGCAACTGCGACCTGGTGGCGACCTCGTACGATGGCAAGCTGGCCGCGACCAACCAGTACAACGTGGAAATGGGCGTGCGCTTCGAGGACATGATGTCGGCCGAGCGCGATGCCTGCCTGTTCTTCAACATCGCCCGCATCGAAGAAGCCGTGAAGGCCGGCAAGTTCAGGACCATCGGCGATTCCAAGGTGCCGGTTGTCGACGGCACGCATGCCGCCAACCAGGACCCGGCCACGGCGCTGACCGCCTATGTGTCGGTGCCGAAGAACCCGCACGGGGTCAACGCCAGCCCCGACCAGAAGTACTTCGTCTGCGCCGGCAAGCTGTCGCCGACCGCCACGGTGATCGAGCTGGCCAGGGTGCTCGACTGGTTCGACGGCAAGCTGGCAAAGCTGGACGACGCCATCGTCGCGGAAGTCGAACTGGGCCTGGGGCCGCTGCATACCGCCTTCGACGGCCGCGGCAATGCCTACACCACGCTGTTCCTGGACAGCCAGGTGGTCAAGTGGAATATCGACGCGGCGATCCGCTTCCACCGTGGCGACAAGAGCGCCAAGTACGTGGTCGACCGGCTCGACGTGCAATACCAGCCCGGCCACCTCAATGCCTCGCAATCCGAGACCGTCGCCGCCGACGGCAAACTGCTGGCGGTGGGTTGCAAGTTCTCGAAGGACCGCTTCCTGCCCGTGGGCCCGCTGCACGCCGAGAACGAGCAGCTGATCGATATCTCCGGCGACAAGATGGTGCTGCTGGCGGACCATCCCGTGCACAGCGAACCGCACGATTTCATCATCTTCCGGCGCGAGTTGCTGCGGCCGAAGCAGGTCTACGCGCTCGACGATTTCCCGCTGGCAATCAAGGATGCGCAGCAATCGGGCGTGTTCCGCAACGGCCGCAAGGTGACGGTGAAGCTCACCTCGCAGGCGCCGGTGTTCAGCCTGCGCGAGATCAAGCTGAAGCGGGGCGACGAGGTCACGCTGGTCCTGACCAACCTCGACAAGATCGAGGACCTGACGCACGGCTTTGCCATCCCGAAGTACAACATCAACTTCATCGTCAATCCGCAGGAGACCGCGTCGGTGACCTTCGTTGCCGACAAGCCCGGCGTGTTCTGGTGCTATTGCACCCACTTCTGCCACGCGCTGCATCTCGAGATGCGCAGTCGCATGATCGTCGAGGCCTGAGCCGGCCTGGCGTAGCGTTGCGCGCGGCGCATCGGCCGCGCGCGACGCCATGCCTGCTGCCTTTCCATGATGGACGCAATCTTCAAAGGACTGGTCGCGATCGTGGCCGCGTGGCTGCTCGCGCTTGGCCTGGTCGCGCCGGCGCATGCGGGCGCCTACGAGGCCGAGCTGCCGCCGCAACTGGCCACGGCTGCCGACCTGTGCGCACTGGTGCCATGCGCGCAGGTGCTGCCCGGCGCCACCGAATTCTCGCAGCGCATGGGCCAGCCGCCCTATGTCGAGGGCTACCGCACCGGCTCCGGCGGCAAGCGCGAGCTGCTCGGCTACGTCATGCTGTCGACCGACATCACCGACACGCCGGCATATTCGGGCAAGCCGGTGGTGACGCTGATCGGCATGGACACGCAGGGCCGCTATGCCGGCGTCAAGGTGCTGAAGCATTCGGAGCCGATCCTGCTGCTGGGCATTCCGGAGTCGGCGCTGCTCGATTTCAACCGGCAGTACGT
Organism: Cupriavidus nantongensis; assembly: GCF_001598055.1. Lineage (NCBI taxonomy): Bacteria > Pseudomonadati > Pseudomonadota > Betaproteobacteria > Burkholderiales > Burkholderiaceae > Cupriavidus > Cupriavidus nantongensis. The sequence goes on from NZ_CP014844.1 coordinate 1,430,896, forward strand.
CGGCAAGTCGGTCGCCGACAAGATCGAAGTGGGGCAGTCGCGACCCGACGAAGGCGTGGTCGGCGTCGATGCGATTTCCGGCGCCACGGTGACGGTGATCGCGCAGAACCAGGTGCTGACCACGGCGGGTGCGGCGGTGGCGCGGCAGGTCGGCATCCTGGCGCCGACGCAGCGCGCGCCGGCGCGCTACGTTGAAAGCGGCACGCACTACAGCTGGTCGCAACTGGTGGCGATGGGCGCGGTGCAGCGCCTGCTGGTGCAGCCTGCGCAGGTCGGCCTGCCGGGCGGCGGCGGGCCGTTTATCGAGCTGTGGTTCGGCGACCTCAATCATCCCGATATCGCGCGCAGCGTGCTCGGCGATGCCGGCTGGCAGGGCCTGCGCGCGCAACTGCGGCCAGGCGAGCACGCCATCTTCGTGATCCGCACCGCCGGCAACGAGTCGTTCAAGGGCTCGGGCTTCGTGCGTGGCGGCATCTATGACCGGGTGCAGGTGCGCCAGGACGCCGACGCCTTCACCTTCCGCGACCTCGACTACCTGAACCTCTATGGCGTGGCCGCGGCGGGCGCGCCGGCGCCGACCGAGTCGGCGATCTTCGTGATCCGTTCGCCGGCGTTTTCGGCGGCGTATCCGTGGAAGCTGTCGTTCCTCGGCAACCGGGTCGACCGCGCCACCGGCACGCGCAGCTTTGCCAGCTTCGACGCGCCGTACTGGCTGCCGGCGGCGCTGCTGCAGGGCGGCCGCCCCCATCTCGACGTGCCCGAGGCGCCGTGGCGCAAGGTGTGGCGCCGGCAGGCCGGCGCCATCGCGCTGTTCGTGGCGCTGCTGGGCGCGGTCACGCTGGTCTACGCGCTGCGCGACCGCCTGACGCGGCGCGCCACCCACAAGCGCAAGTGGCCGGTCAATGCGTTCAAGTACACGGTCTGGGCCATCAGCATCGTCTTCGTCGGGTTTGGCGCGATGGCGCAGCCTTCGGTGACGCAGGTGCTGACGTGGTTCCATGCGTTGCTGCTGCGCTGGGACTGGGCCTTGTTCCTGAGCGATCCCTTTATCTTCTGCTTCTGGATCTTCATCATCGTCACGGTGCTGCTGTTCGGGCGCGGGCTGTTCTGCGGCTGGCTGTGCCCGTTCGGCTCGCTGTCCGAGGCGATCTACAAGCTCGGCGGCTTGATCGGGCTGAAGCGCTGGCAGCGGCAGTTGCCGCGGCGCTGGCACGACCGGCTCAAGTGGGTCAAATATGGCGTGTTCTTCGCGCTGCTGACGGTGTCGGTGTTCTCGATGGGGCTGGCCGAGCGGCTGGCGGAGATCGAGCCGTTCAAGACCACCTTCCTGGTCGGCATCGCGAACCGCGCGTGGCCCTACGGCCTGTTCGCGTGCGCGCTGCTGGGGTTGTCGCTGTTGATAGAACGGCCTTACTGCAAGTACCTGTGCCCGCTCGGCGCGGCGCTGGCCATGCCGAGCACGTTCCGCTGGTTTGGCCTGCGGCGCAAGCCCGACTGCAACCGCTGCAAGGCATGCGCGGCGGGCTGCGGCGCGCAGGCGATCGATGCCGATGGCCGCATCGACCAGCGCGAATGCCTGCATTGCCTCGACTGCATGGTGCTCTACACCGATACGCACGGCTGCCCGCCGCTGGCGCGCGAGCGCAAGCGGCGCGAGCGCGACGGGCTGCCGCTGACGCCGGTGGGGCGCGACGGGTATTTCATTCCGCTGGTGCCGGTGGCGGCCGCCGCGGCACAGCCGTCGGGCCCCGATCCGCGCCTGCCGACCGATCCCGTGACGCCGCCCTACGCCGCCACCACGGGCGCCGCGCGCTGCTTCGCCGAGCTGTGGGACCACCTGTGGCCCTGGAGCGGCCAGGGCTGGCGCTCCGCCGCGGCGTTGCAGCTGGCGGGCGTGGCGGTGGCACTGGCGGCAACCGTGGCGTGGGCGCTGGCAGCCAGCGGGCAGCTGCGCGCCGGCGCGGTGATCGGCTGGTGGCTGGGCTGGAGCCTCTACGAAGTGCTGATCCGCCTGTCGGCCAAGCGCTATGTCAAGGATGGCCCATGGTGGCGCGGTCGCCATCGGCGCGCCACCGTGATGGACATGCTCAGCTATGTCGGCTTCAAGAACCTGCTGATCGGTGCCGCGCTGTTCCTGGCGCTGAAGGCGATGGGGATGCTGGGCGCATGAGGCTGCAGTGCGGTATCCCGTTGCTATGGCTGATCTGCGGCATGACCGGCGCGGCGGCCGCGACGTGGCGCGTGCAGCCCGGCCAGTCGCTGCAGGCGGCGATCGATGCGGCGGCCGCCGGCGACACCATCGAGATCGCGCGCGGCCACTACACCGGCAACTTCACCGTCGCCAGGCCGCTGGTGCTGCGCGGCATCGCGCGGCCCACGCTCAGCGGCGCGCTGCGTGGCGATACGCTGCGCATCGCGGCGCCCGACGTGACCGTCGAGGGACTGATCGTGCGCGACTCCGGCGACAGCCTGAAGGACCAGAACGCCGGCATCTACATCCAGCCCGGCGCGCATCGCGCGGTAGTGCGGCACTGCGAGCTGACCTACAACCTGTTCGGCCTGTGGATCGAAAAGGCCGACGAGGTCCGCGTCGAGGCCAACACCATCACCGGCAAGCGCGACTACAACTCGGCGCAGCGCGGCAACGGCGTGCAGCTCTACAACACGCGCGGCGCGCGCATTCTCGACAACCACATCAGCTTCGTGCGCGATGCGCTCTACGTCGATGTCTCGCACCATGCCGTGTTCCGCGGCAACCGGCTGCACCACAGCCGCTACGGCACCCATTACATGAACTCGTACCACAACCTGTGGGAGCACAACGACAGCTACCGCAACCGCGGCGGACTGGCGCTGATGGAAGTGCGCGACCAGGTGGTGCGCAACAACCGCACCTGGGCCAATGCCGACCACGGCATCATGCTGCGCACGCTGCAGGACTCGGTGATCGAAGGCAATGTGGTCGCGCACAACCAGCGCGGCTTCTTTATCTACGATGTCGAGTATGCGCAGTTGCGCGGCAACCTGGTGCTCGGCAACGCCATCGGCGTGCACCTGTCGGCGGGATCGACGCGCAACGTGGTGCAGGGCAACGACTTCATCGGCAATCGCGAGCCGGTGCGCTATGTCGGCGCGCGCGACGAGGCCTGGGGCGGACGCAGTCCGGCTGAAAAGCAGCTGGGAAACTACTGGAGCAACTACCTGGGCTGGGACCGCGATGCCGATGGCGTGGGCGATATCCCGTACCGGGCCAACGACCTGGTCGACCGGCTCAGCTGGCGCTATCCGGGCGTGACGCTGCTGCTGGGCAGCCCCGCGCTGCAGGCGCTGCGGCTGGCCGGGCGCCAGTTTCCGGTGATCCGGGCGCCCGGGGTAGTCGACGAATATCCGCGCATGCGTCCGGCCCGCGCCAACTGGAGGCAATGGCATGAGCCCGCCGACACCAGCCGCTGATCCGGCCATGGATGCGATCGTGCTGTCCGGCGTCAGCAAGCACTTCGGCGCGCTGCGCGCCGTCGACGATGTCAGCCTGAGCGTGGGGCAGGGCGAGCTGCTCGGGCTGATCGGCCATAACGGCGCGGGCAAGAGCACGCTGTTCCGGATGATGCTGGGCCTGCTGCCGCCGACGCACGGCACCTTGCGCGTGGCGGGTGCCGACGTGGGCAGCCGCGCCTTTCGTGCGGCACGCCGCGGCATCGGCTACCTGCCCGAACACCTGGTGCTGCACGACAACCTGAGCGGCCTGGAGACGCTGCGCTTCTTTGCGCGACTGAAGGGCGTGCAGGCGCAAGCGTGCGCGCCGATGCTCGAGCAGGTGGGCCTGTGCGCTGCCGCCGCGCGCCCGGTGCGCGAGTATTCGAAAGGCATGCGCCAGCGGCTGGGCTTTGCGCAGGCGCTGCTGGGCACGCCGCGCGTGCTGTTCCTCGATGAGCCGACCAACGGCCTCGACCCCGCCGCGATCCGCGACTTCTACGCCATGCTGAACACGCTGCGCGAACGTGGCGTCACCATCGTCATCACCTCGCACATCCTGGCCGAGCTGCAGCAGCGCATCGACCGCTTCGCCATCCTGTCCGCAGGCCGCCTGCAGGCCGCCGGCAGCCTCGAGGCGCTGCGCGCCCGGGCCGGCCTGCCGCTGACGCTGGTGCTGCGGACCGAGGCCGGCGCGCGCGACGAGGCGCTGCGCCGGTTGCGCGCGCTGCCTGCGCTGCCCCCGCTGTATATCGACGATGCACCGCCCGGCGCGCTGACCGTGCGTTGTGCGCCCGCCGCCAAGATGGCGGTGCTGGCCGCGCTGCAGCCGCTCGCCGGCCGGCTGCTGGACCTGGAGATCCACGAGCCGTCGCTCGAGGATCTTTTTCTCGGAATGAAGGGGTAGGCATGGGCGACTGGTTCGACGCGCGGCAGGTGGCCACGCTGGCCGGCAGGGAATTCCGCGACCGCATGCGCAACCGCTGGGTGCTGGCGGTGGCGGCGGTGTTCACCGCGCTGTCGCTGGCGATCGGCTATTTCGGTGGGGCCGAGCAGGGCGTGCTGGGCCCGCGCTCGCTGGAGTTCGTCATCACCAGCCTGGCCAGCCTGGTGATCTACCTGGTGCCGATGATCGCGCTGCTGCTCGGCTTCGACGCCGTGGTGGGCGAGCGCGAGCGCGGCTCGCTCGACCTGCTGCTGTCGCTGCCGCTGACGCGCGGCGAGCTGCTGCTGGGCAAGTACCTCGGCCTGGCCGCCGCGCTGGTGCTGGCCACGGCCGGCGGCTTTGCGCTGATGGCGCTGCTGCTGGCGCGCCAGTTCGGCTGGGCGGGCCTGTATCACTACTTCGGCTTTGTCGCCAGCGCGGTGCTGCTCGGGCTGGCGTTCCTGAGCCTGGCGCTGTGGCTGTCGGTGCTGAGCCGCGACCGCGCGCAGGCGTCGGGGCTGGCGATCGGGCTGTGGTTCTTCTTCGTGCTGGTGTTCGACCTGCTGCTGCTCGGCATGCTGGTCGCCGGCAGCGGCGCGGACGCGCAGCATGCCGCCACCGACTGGATCGCGTGGCTGCTGCTGCTCAACCCCGCCGACCTGTTTCGCATCGTCAATGCCTTTTCACTGGACCAGCTGCGCAGCGCCGGGGGCGTTGCCAGCATCGTGCCGCCCGCGCTGGCCAGCCCGTGGCCGACCGGCGCGGCGCTGCTGGCGTGGATCGCCGTGCCGCTGGGCCTTGCCGCCAGGAGTTTCCGCTAATGTGTACCCCGCTGTGTTCCCAGTTCTCATGGCATCGCCGCCACCTGTTGCTGACCCTTGCCGGCGGCGCCGTGCTGCTCGCCGGCTGCGGCCGCGAGCCGGAGGCCCCGGCACAGCCGCAGGAATTCGACGCCGCCACCGCCTGCGCATTGGACGGCATGCTGCTGGCCGATTACGCCGGGCCCAAGGCGCAGGTGTTCTATGCGGGCGAGGCGCGCCCGCACTGGTTCTGCGATCCGGTAGAGATGTTCCACGCGCTGCTGCGGCCGGAACAGCTGCGGCCGGTGCGCGCGGCGTTCGTGCAGGACATGGCGCGCGCCGACTGGGAGCAGCCGCGCGGCCACTGGTTCGACGCCACCACTGGCATCTACGTCGCCGGCAGCCGGCGCCACGGCGCGATGGGGCCGACGCTGGCGAGCTTCAGGACGGAAAGCGATGCAGCCGCCTTCGCTGCCCGCCATGGCGGGAAACTGCTGCGCTACGCCGAGGTGACGCCGGAACTGGCCGACCTCAGCGGCGGCGCGATGCACGACAGCCGGATGTAGCACGGCGGGCCGGGTGCCCGCCGTCGTGACTGCAATGGCGACTCAGTTGCCGCTGCCCGACACCAGCCGGCGCTGGCGCACCGATTCGGCCAGGCCCTCGAGCACCTTGACCGAGTCGTCCCAGCCGATGCAGGCATCGGTGACGGACTGGCCGTAGGTCAGCTCTTCGACCGGCTGGCCCTGCACGTGGTCCTGGCGCCCGGCCACCAGGTGCGATTCGACCATCACGCCGATGATGCGCTGGTCGCCGGCGGCAATCTGGCGGCCGATCTCGGCGCACACCGGGATCTGGTTCTCGTGCTTCTTGCTGCTGTTGGCGTGCGAGGCGTCGATCATCAGGCGCGAGGCCAGGCCGGCCTTGGCGATGGCGTCGCACGCTTCCTGCACGCTGGCGGCATCGTAGTTGGGCGCCTTGCCGCCGCGCAGGATCACGTGGCAGTCCTCGTTACCCGAGGTCGACACGATCGCCGAGTGCCCGCCCTTGGTCACCGACAGGAAATGGTGCGGCTGCGACGCGGCCTTGATCGCGTCGACCGCGATCTTGACGTTGCCGTCGGTGCCGTTCTTGAAGCCGACCGGGCACGACAGTCCCGACGCCAGCTCGCGGTGCACCTGCGACTCGGTGGTGCGCGCGCCGATCGCGCCCCAGCTGACCAGGTCGGCGATGTATTGCGGGCTGATCATGTCGAGGTACTCGGTGCCGGTCGGCACGCCCATTTCGCTGATGGTCAGCAGCAGCTCGCGCGCGGTGCGCAGGCCGTCGTTGATCTTGAAGCTGCCGTCCATGTGCGGGTCGTTGATCAGACCCTTCCAGCCCACCGTGGTGCGCGGCTTTTCGAAATACACCCGCATCACCACCTCGAGCTCGCCGGCGAAGCGCTCGCGCTGCACCTTGAGCAGCTTGGCGTATTCGAGCGCGGCGCGGGTATCGTGGATCGAGCACGGGCCGATGATGACGATCAGCCGGTCATCCATGCCGTGCAGGATGCGATGCATGGCCTGGCGCGCGCCGTAGATGACGTCCGAAGCCTGTTCGGAGCAGCCGAACTCGCGGATCAGGTGCGCGGGCGGCAGCAGCTCCTTGAGTTCGCGGATGCGCAGGTCGTCGGTGTTCTTCAGCATGATGGCTCCAGGATTCTTGTGAGGTCGTGAGGGTGTGGGAAAACAAAGGGCATAAAAAAACCGCCAGGGTCGCTGGCGGTTTTTTTTGTATTCGGGGCGCTGCTTACAGCCATCCCTCCCTATCCGCCAGCGGTGTGAGATCGCCAAAAAAGTAAAAGTAAAACTTAGCGGACATGGCGGGAAAAGGCGTTGGCTTGGGTCAGCTTGAAACGATTTACTTCGCGGGCGCCGGATTTATGCTGCACTGCGTGGCAGAAAGGCAGGAAATTGCGCGGCGCTTCGGTAATTTTCATTGCGCATTGGCTGCTGGCCGCGCGACGAAGCATCTTTATAGCGCCTTTTGCCAGGGTTGGCAAGTGTCGCCGCAGCCATGGCAGGACGTGCGGCGGTCTTGCCCGCTGCTGGGCCATTCCCTCTCGCGCAAGCGCGACAGGGAGCTCGCCAGCGGCCTCAGGCGGTCCCGCCCACCGTCATATTCTCGATGCGCAGCGTCGGCTGGCCCACGCCCACCGGCACGCTCTGGCCTTCCTTGCCGCACACGCCCACGCCCGAATCGAGCCGCATGTCGTTGCCGATCATGGTCACGTCCTTGAGCGATTCGGGGCCGTTGCCGACCAGCGTCGCGCCCTTGACCGGGTAGGTGATCTTGCCGTCCTCGATCATGTAGGCCTCGCTCGCCGAGAACACGAACTTGCCGTTGGTGATGTCGACCTGGCCGCCGCCAAAGTTGACCGCATACAGGCCGCGCTTGACGCTGGCGATGATCTCCTGCGGATCCTTGTCGCCGTTGAGCATGTAGGTGTTGGTCATGCGCGGCATCGGCAGCGCGGCATAGCTTTCGCGGCGCGCGTTGCCGGTGACCGGCATCTTCATCAGGCGCGCGTTGAGCGTGTCCTGGATATAGCCGCGCAGGATGCCGTCCTCGATCAGCGTGGTGCACTGGGTCGGGTTGCCTTCGTCGTCGAGGTTGAGCGAGCCGCGGCGGTTGGCCAGCGTGCCGTCGTCGACCACGGTCACCCCCTTGGCCGCGACGCGTTCGCCCATGCGCCCGGCGAACGCCGACGAGCCCTTGCGGTTGAAGTCGCCTTCCAGCCCGTGGCCGACCGCCTCGTGCAGCAGCACGCCGGGCCAGCCCGGGCCCAGCACCACCGTCATGGCGCCGGCCGGGGCCGGGCGCGCATCCAGGTTGACCAGCGCCGACGACACCGCCTCGTCCACGTACTGCTGCAGCAGGTCGTCGGTGAAATAGCCGTAGGCATAGCGGCCGCCGCCGCCGGACGAACCGATCTCGCGGCGCCCGCCCTGTTCGGCGATCACCGTGACCGAGACCCGCACCAGCGGGCGCACGTCGGCGGCGATCACGCCGTCGCTGCGCGCCACCAGCACCACGTCGTACTCGCCGGCCAGGCCCGCCATCACCTGCACCACGCGCGGATCCTTGGCGCGCGCCATGCGCTCGATGCGCTCCAGCAGCGCCACCTTTTCCGCCGCGCTCATCGAGTCGAGCGGGTCGTTGGGCGTGTACAGGTTGCGGCCCGCATGCGTGGCCAGCTGGCCGGCAACCTTGACGCGGCCGCTGCCGGCACGGCCGATGGTGCGCGTGGCGGCTGCCGCCTGCGACAGCGCGGGCAGGCTGATCTCATCCGAATACGCGAACGCGGTGCGGTCGCCCGAGACCGCGCGTACGCCCACGCCCTGGTCGATGCTGAAGCTGCCCGACTTGACGATGCCTTCTTCCAGGCTCCAGGCCTCGTTGCGGGTGTACTGGAAGTACAGGTCGGCGTAGTCGACCTTGTGCGTGAAGATATCGGCCAGCACGCGCTGGAGCCTGGCTTCGTCCAGGCCGTACGGTGCCAGCAGCAGTTGCTGCGCGGTGGCCAGGTTGCGGATTCCGAGATCGCCGGCGTTCATGAGAGGTCCTTTTTTTCCTTGGGCCGCGCGGGCTGGCCGGCGCGGCAATCGATCCTGTTGGCGGGGGCGCCATCGGCCCCCGCAGTTGCGTACATGCTACAGCACCCGGTGCCGCAATGCCGGCAGGTTCTGCCGGACTTCCTCCAGCCGCGCCGGGTCGATCACGCCGCCGACCACGCCTTCGCCTTCGGGCAGCATCGCCAGCACTTCGCCCCACGGGTCGACCAGCATCGAATGGCCCCAGGTGCGCCGGCCGTTCTCGTGCTTGCCGCCCTGCGCCGCCGCCAGCACATAGCATTGGTTCTCGATGGCGCGGGCGCGCAGCAGGATTTCCCAGTGGGCCTGCCCGGTGGTGTAGGTGAAGGCGGCCGGCATCAGGATCAGGCTGGTGCCGCCGTCGGCGGCCAGGCCGCGGTACAGCTCCGGAAAGCGCAGGTCGTAGCACACCGACATCGCCACCCGGCCGCACGGCGCGTCGAAGCTGACCGGCGTGCGCCCGGCCAGGATGGTGCGCGATTCGTCATAGCTTTCGGTGCCGCGGGTAAAGCCGAACAGGTGGATCTTGTCGTAGCGCGCGATGCGCTCGCCGCGCGGGTTGAAGGCGAGCGAGGTGTTGTACACGCGCTGCGGGTCGTCGCACCACATCGGCAGCGTGCCGCCGACCAGCCAGATGCCATGGCGGCGTGCCGCGTCGGCCAGGAACTGCTGCACCGGGCCGTCGCCGTCGTGCTCGCGCACCGCGACCTTGTCGGATTCGGCGCGGCCCATGATGCAGAAGTACTCGGGCAGCAGCACCAGCTCGGCGCCGCCGGCGGCGGCCTCGGCGATGCGCGCCTCGGCGCGCGCCAGGTTGGCGTCGAGCGAAGTGCCGGTCACGGTCTGCACGGCGGCAACGCGGAACGGGGCAGGGCTGGGTGGAGTGGCAGGCGTCATGGGGGGCGGCATCTTCTTCTAGCGCGGGAAGGCCGGGTCCGCGCGGTTCTGGAAGGTCGGGCCTTGCGCCTTATTGTCCTCCACTTTGCCGACCTGTGGGTTGGCCCAGCTGCCCGAGATCCGGTAGTGCTGGGTGAACATCTTGGAGAACTCGTCGGCGAACAGCAGCTGCGCCGCGAGCGTGCCGATGCCCAGCGCCGGGTTGATAAAGGCCGCGGCGATCGACGTGGTGGTGGCGTTGATGCGCGGCACCACCGCCACGTGCAGGTCCTGGGTCTCGCGCAGCAGGTTGGCGGTGCCGCTCATGCTGGCGATGATCTGCGGGCTGCGCAGCCTGAAGTCCTGGATCGTGCCGACGCCGTTCTCGATGGTGCCGGTACCGGCGATGCTGTCGAACAGCAGCCCGCGCCCCGAGAGCGTGCGGAAGTCCAGCGTGGCAAAGCGCAGCAGGCCCTGCAGGCTGAGCACGCCCAGCAGGCGCGCCGCGCCCGGCTCGACGCTGAGGATCTGGCCGTTTTCCAGGTCCAGCGACAGCTTGCCGGTCAGCGTCGGGTAGTCGATCGACAGCGGCGAGCCGCGCCACGCCACGCGGCCCTCGAGCTTGCCCTTGCCGTCGCTGAGCGTATGCGGCAGCCCCAGCCGGTCCAGCGTCGCGCCGGCATCGCGCACGTCGATGGCGAACGACAGCAGCGTGCGGCGCTCGGCGCTGGCGTCGGCGCGCAGGCGGCGCGGCACGCGCCAGCTGCCGTTGCCGGTCAGGGTGGCGCCGGGCTGTTCGATCTGCAGCTTGTCCAGGGTCCAGACCGGATCGGTGCCGCCGGCGCCGGTCTCGGTATGCGCCCTGACTTCGAGCTTGCCGAAGTCGTGGCCGCGCAGCATGAACTGGTCGGCGACCAGGTCGATCGCGGGCAAGGTGTCGATGCTGCTGGCGAGCGCATCGACCACGTTGTGCTCGTCGTTGGCATCGGGCACGTTCAGCCGCGCCAGGCGCAGGCGCAGCGAACCGGCGGCAGCCGTCGCGCCCGGGCGCCATTGCACCGCGCCGGCCACCTGGCGCGACTCGATCCTGGCGTTCCAGCCGTCGGCCTCGCGGCTGGCATCGAGCGCGACCTCGTCCAGCGTGCGGCCCATGCCGTGCAGCGTGCGCGCGCGCAGCGCGATGCGGTTGGGCAGGAATGGCGAGGGCGCCTCGTCGGCACCCGCGCCCGCGCCAGCCGTGCTGCCGCCGCCAAGGGCGAAGGCCGCGCGCCAGGCATCGATATCGAGCCGGTCGAAGGTGGCCGCGGCGCTGACGCCGGCCGCCGGCGGCGGCGGCGCCTGCTGCACGCCGATGCCGCCTGCCAGCACTTCGAAGCCGTTGCTGGCGCTACTGCTGTTACCGCCGCCATCGCGGCGCAGCAGGTAGCGGGCGTTCAGCACATTGCCCACTTGCACGGCCAGCTCGTCGGTGCCGGCGCGCGCGCTGCCGGCGGTATTCGCCCCATGCGCGGCCGGGCGCAGCTCCACGCGCAGCGGCAATGACGGCGCGGCGGCCTTGGTCAGCGGCGCCGGCAGCTGCAGCGCCATGCCGTTGAGGTCAGAGTTCAGCTGGATCTGCAACTGCCGTTCGCGCACGCCGATCACCGCGCTGTAGCCGGTGGCGCCTTCCAGCCGCGCCGCCAGCGGCGCCAGCGCCGTGCCCGCGGCGGCCTCGCGCAGCCCCGTGGCCGAGGCCTGGCCGGTGGCGCTCACGCGTGTGGCGCCGTCCGGCTGCGTGCCGCCGGCAAGGCGCAGCTCGCCGCCAAGAAAGCGCGCGCGCAGGTTCTCGAGCCCGAAGCCACGCTCGTTGAAGGTGATGACGCCGCTGGCATTGCCCAGCGGCGGCAGCTGCGGGCTCAGCACGACATCGTTGCCGGGAAAGCGGAAGCGGCCATCGACCCTGGCGGCGTCGGCGTGCTCCAGCGGCATCTCGAGTTTGAGCTTCAGGTCGCCATTGCCGCCGGCCCGGGCCGCGTCGGCGACGTGCCCGGTCCATTCGCGCACCGGCGACGCGTTGATGTAGCGCACGAAGCCTTGCACCGGTCCGGTGGCGCTGCCGTCGATGGCGAGCTTGCCGCGCGGGCTCAGGTCGTCGATGCGGCCGCTGACATCGTGCAGCGTGACGCCGGCAATGTCCTGCACCGTGGCGCGTCGCGCCAGGAAGGTCATGCCGCCGCGGTCGAACACCACGCGCCCGGCGATGTCGGTGAACACCGGCCACGACGATGCGCTGGCGCCGTGGGCTGGCGCGTGGGCCGGCGCGTGGCCCGCGTCGTGCGGCGCGATCTGGTAGCTGACGCGTTCGATCGGCACCTCGACGCGGAACTCGCCCGCCTTCTCGTGCGGCGCGTGGAACGGGAAGTGCGCGAGGTCGCCGCGCAGCACGAAGCTGACCCCGGCGGCTTCGCCGCCGGCAAGCGCGCCGGACAGGTAATGGCGGGTCGCGGCGGGAATGCTCAGCGGCAGGTAGCGCGGCACGCGCGCGACGCTGGCGCGGCTCATCTCGCCGGCCAGGTTGGCGATGCCCGAGACGCCGTCGCCGCCTTCGCGCCAGGTGCCGCGCACCGAGCCGGCGGCGTCGGCATTGGCAAAGCGCACGCCGTCCAGCGTCACCGCGAGCTTGCCGTCGCGGTGCTGCCAGCGCACGTCGCCGGCGATCTGGTCGAACGGCAGGCGCGGGTCTTCGAACAGCCCCGGCAGCACCAGCGCCGCGTCGTTGCCCTCGAAGCGCGCCGTGCCCTGCTGGTCGTCGAGGCTGAAGGTGCCGGACAGGCGCGAGAAGCCCGGCGTGCCCAGGCGCGGATGCCCGGCGGCGTCGAGCGCCGGCACCGCGGGCTGGCCGTTGACCGAGACCTCGCGCAGCGTGCCCTGGATGCTGTAGTGGGGCTTGCCGCCGCCGCGCTCGAGCATGCCGGTGCGCGCGCGGGTCCAGCTGACGTTGAGGTTGTCGATATGGCCCGCCGGCTGCAGCGCGCGCAGCTGGCGCAGCACCGCGGTATCGATCGGCATCGAGGTGGCCAGCGCGCGCACCGTGTTCAGGTCCAGCGACGGCGCCTTCAGCGAGAACTTGCTCAGCGTGCCGTCCCTGGCTCGGGCCCAGCCGATGGCGACCTTGCGCATGCCTTCGCGCCAGCTGCCGTCGGCCGCCGTGGGCGCGTTGGCGGCGTCGGGCAGCGCCGGCTGCTGAGGCTGCAGCGGCTGCCACAGCAGCGTGTCGACCGTCAGCAGGTTACTGCCGTCGCGCTCGGTCCGGTGCAGCAGCAGCGCCTGCGCATTGGCCAGCCGCAGCGGCGCGGCGGCGCCGGCCAGTTGCAGGTCGACGCCGCTGGCGCGCAGCCGGGTCTGGCTGCGCACGATGCGCCCGTCGCGGAATTCGATGCTGCCGTCGGTGCTGAAGGTGCCGCTGGCGACGCGCTCGAACATCGCCAGGTAGCGCTGCAGCACCGGCAGCTGCAGCTGGCCGAGGTCCCAGCTGGCCTGGCCGGTCCAGTGGCGCCAGTTGCCGGCGCTGTGCAGGTAGTCGTCGCGGAAGGTCGAGTTCACCTCGAGCGGGCGCGGGCCCAGTGCCGGCGAGCGCGCTTCCAGGTGGAAGCTGTGGCGCGCGCCGTCGCGGCGCGTGTCGAGGCGGATCTCGCCGATGTCGAGCTGCGGCAGCCGCGCCTTTTCATCGAGCCAGCGCAGCTTGCCGTCGGACAGTGCCACGCGCCCCTGCGACATCAGCCAGCCCAGGAAGCGGTCGTCGTCCTGCTGGCCGCCGGTGGCATCGACCACCATGCCGGCGACCAGCAGCCGGCCCTCGGGTGTGCGGCGCACCAGGATGTCGGTGCCGCTGGCGCTGAGGCTGACGAACTGCAGGTTCATGCTGACCAGCGAGCGCCACGCCAGCTTGCCGTCGAGCGTGGCCGCCGACACCAGCGCGCGCTGCTGGCCGTCCACCGCGCTCAGGCCGCGCGCGCGGAAGGCGGGGTGCCAGCCGTCCCAATAGGTATCGAGCGAGCCGATCCTGACCTGCGCCGACAGCGCCTGCGAGCCACGCTGTTCCAGCCACTCGCGCGCGGCCGAGGCCTGCGGCCACAGCACGAAGCGGATCAGCAGCCCCGCCGCCAGCGCCAGCACCGCCAGCACCAGCGCCACGCGCACCAGCGCGCGCGCCAGGCCGCGCCAGAACGGGTGGCGCACCGCCGCCGCGGCGGCGCGCGCGGTGGCGCGGCCGAGCGCCCCGGCGCGCGCCCACGCGGAGTTCCGCCGGGGGGCGTCAGGGGTGTCAATGCCAAGGGAACCGGCGGGGGTGGCGGGCAGCGTGGTGGCGGCCTCGTGCCCGCCCGCGCCGCCATTGGGGGGAGAACCGTCAGCGGGTTGTGGGGCGCGGCTGGACATGCGCAGATTATCCGACAATACTAGCCGCTCTCCAATCTGGTGCCCGGCCGGCTAAAACAAGAAATGCAAGCTGCGCGCACCGCGGCGGGGTACCCCTGGCCGCACCTTTCGCACTTTTGCTCGCATTTCAAATACTGGAATGACTGCCTCTGATCCGACGAGTTCCGCCGCCGGCGACGCCGCTGACCAACGTGGCGCGCGCGCCACACCGGAACCCGCCCAGGCGGCGCCGGTCGCACCGGGGCAGGGCCCCGGCACCATGTCTGCCGGCACCTTTGCCGTCACCGCGGCGCAGGCGCTGCAGCCGGATGGCGCAGGCGCCCGGGCAGGCGGCGACGTATTGTACTCGGCCGCGTACTCGCACTACGCGCGGCGCGTGCTGCAGGCGCGCCCGGACTTGCCGGAAATCCTCGCCGCCGCGGTGACGCAGCCGCTCACGCGCGCCTGGATGGAAACCCGGCTGCAGGCGCTGCACGCACCGTCGGCCGACGTCGAAGATGCCGCCAAGCGCGCGCTGCGCCGGCTGCGCGCCGAGGTCATGTGCGCGGTGATCGAGCGCGACCTGCGCGGCCTGGCCACGCTGGGCGAGGTCACCGGCGCCATGACCGACCTGGCCGAACTGGCGATCCAGCACGGCCTCGCGGTGCTGGGCGATGATCTGGCCGCCACCTTCGGCCGCCCGGTCGGCGCCCACAGTGGCGAGGTGCAGGAGCTGGTGGTGGTGGGCATGGGCAAGCTGGGCGGGCGCGAGCTCAATGTCTCGTCCGATATCGACCTGATCTTCCTCTACGACGAAGATGGCGAGACCCAGGGCGGCCCGCGCACCGTGTCCAACCACGAGTACTTCATCCGCCTCGGCCGCCGGCTGATCAACCTGCTCGCCGACGTGACCGCCGATGGCTACGTGTTCCGCGTCGACATGCGGCTGCGTCCCAACGGCGATGCCGGGCCGCTGGCCTGCAGCCTGGGCATGCTCGAGGAATACCTGGTGGTGCAGGGCCGTGAGTGGGAGCGCTATGCCTGGATCAAGGGCCGCGTGGTGTCGGCGCTGGACTCGCCCCACGCGCAGCGCACCGCCGGGCTGCTGGCGCGGCTGACCTCGCCGTTCGTGTTCCGGCGCTACCTTGACTACGGCGTGATCGCGGCGATCCGCTCGCTGCATGCGCAGATCCGCAGCGAGGCCGCCAAGCGCAGCGGCGGCCTGCCCGGGCATGGGGTCAACCAGCGCTCGTTCAATATCAAGCTGGGCCGGGGCGGCATTCGCGAGATCGAATTCATGGCGCAGGTGTTCCAGCTGATCCGCGGCGGCCAGGATCCCGCGCTGCGCATCCGGCCGACGCTCGAGGTGCTGGCGGTGGCGGTCGAGCGCGGCCTGCTGCCAGCCGGCCAGGCGGCCCAGCTGGGCGACGCCTACCGCTTCCTGCGCCAGCTCGAACACCGGCTGCAATACCGCGACGACGCCCAGACCCATCACCTGCCGACCTCACCCGACGAGCAGCGCGCGGTGGCGCAGATGATGGGCTGCGCCGACTGGGCGGCCTTGCTGGCGCGGCTGGCCGAGCTGCAGGAGCCGGTCGCGCAGCAGTTCGAAGCCACCTTCTCCGACCCCGACGCCGGCCCGTGCGAGGCGCTGTGGCCGGACATCGTCATGGAACACAGCGCCGCGCGTGCGCAGGACAACCCGCGGCAGGACCCGTCGCAGGGTGCGGCCGACAGCGCGGACGACAGCGCGGTGCCGTGCGCGCGGCTGCAGGCTGCCGGCTTTACCGACTGCAACGCGCTTCTGGACCGGCTGCGCGCGATCGCCGCGTCGCTGCGCTATCGCGCGCTGTCCGAAGCCAGCCGCGCGCGCTTCGACCAGCTGGTCAACCGCGCGCTCGACCTGGCCGCGCGCCAGGACGATCCCGACAGCACCATCGGGCGCTTTATCGATTTCCTCGAGGCGATCAGCCGGCGCGCCTCCTACCTGTCGCTGCTGTCCGAATACCCGCAGGCGATGGACCGCGTCGCGCAGACGCTGCACGCCTCGCGCTGGGCCGCGGCCTACCTGACGCGCCATCCGCAACTGCTGGACGAGCTGCTCGACAGCGACGCGCTCGCCGGCGCGCCCGACTGGGCCGCGTTCCGCAAGCGCCTGCATGAGCGGCTGCTGGCTGCGGAAGGGCAGGTCGAGCAGCAGATGGACATCCTGCGCCGCGAGCACCATGCCGAGACCTTCCGCGTTCTGCTGCAGGACCTGCAGGGCATGCTGACCGTCGAGCAGGTGGCCGACCGCCTGTCGGACCTGGCCGACGCCATGCTCGACGCGACCCTGGAAACGGTGTGGCGCCAGCTCGCCACGCGCCACCGCGAGGTGCCGCGCTTCGCCGTGATCGCCTATGGCCGGCTGGGCGGCAAGGAGCTGGGCTATGCCTCGGACCTCGACATCATCTTCCTCTACGACGACGAGCACGAGCGCGCGCCCGAGGTCTATGCCGCCTATGCGCGCCGCCTGATCACCTGGCTTACCAGCCATACCGCGGCCGGCGCGCTGTTCGACGTCGACACGCGGCTGCGCCCCAATGGTGCGGCCGGCCTGCTGGTGACCAGCTTCGACGCGTTCCGCCGCTACCAGCTGCGCGAAGGCGACAACACCGCGTGGGTGTGGGAACACCAGGCGCTGACGCGCGCGCGCTTCTGCGCCGGCGACGCCGCCATCGGCGCGCGCTTCGAGGCGCTGCGCGGCGAGGTGCTGTGCCAGGAGCGCGACGCCGCGGCGCTGCGCGCCGAGATCGCGCAGATGCGCCGCAAGGTGGCCGAAGGCCATCCCAACCCCACCGAGCTGTTCGACCTGAAGCACGATCGCGGCGGCATGGTCGATATCGAATTCACGGTGCAGTACCTGGTGCTGCTGCACAGCCGCGCGCATCCGCAGCTGACGCGCAACGCCGGCAATATCGCGCTGCTGCGCGAGGCCGGCGAGCTGGGCCTGATCGATGCCACGCTGGCGCTGGCGGTGGGCGACGCCTACCGGCTGTTCCGCGCGCGCCAGCACCAGCTGCGCCTCGACGGCCAGGTCCATGCGCGCGTGGCGCCGGCGTCGATGGCCGCGCAGGTCGCGGCGGTGGGCACGCTGTGGCGGGCCGTGTTCGGTGAGGACTGACGCCGCGGCGCCGCCGGCACCGGCCGGCGCATCGTGGCCGGGGCTGCTGGCGGCGGTGGCGCTGGTATGGGCGCTGTCGGCGGCGTTCACCTTCCTGCCGTGGTGGCACGCGCATGGCCTGTACCTGCGCGATGCGGTGCGGGCGGACGGCCAGTGGTGGCGCCTGGCCACGGCGATGTGGGTGCACCTGGACGGCCATCACTGGCTGGCCGACATGCTTGCCGCCACCGGCGTGCTGGCGATCTGCGCGCGCGTGGCGCGGGTGCGCAGCCTGCTGCTGGTGCTGGTGGCGTGCGGCATTGCGGTGCAGCTGGTGCTGCTGCGCGTGCCGGCGATTGCCTGGTACGGCGGGCTCTCGGGCGCGCTGCACGGGCTGGCGCTGTGGGGCGCGCTGGGGCTGCTGCGCGCGCCGGGACTGGCGCGCATCACCGGCGTGCTGCTGTGCCTGGGCGTGCTGGCCAAGGTCTGGGTGGAACAGTCGTGGCTGGCGCCGGTGGTGTTCGATCCGGCGTGGGGCTTCGGCGTGGTGCGCGTGGCGCATGCGGCCGGCGCCGTGGCCGGCCTGCTGTGCTGGGTGTTGCAGGAGTGGTGGCTGGCGCGGCGGCCGGCGGGCGATAACGACGCCGCCGCCTGATTATCACCGTGGCCGCTAGCCGCGACGGCGCAGTGCGAAGCTGAACAGTCCCGCTACCGCCAGCAGCAACGCGCTCCACAGCGGCACCGCGCCGCCGCCACCGCCGCCATCCGCAGCCGGTGCCGGCGCGGCCGGGGCCGGCGGCATGGCCAGCGCGGCCAGCAGCGCGCCGTCGGCATCGAGCAGGCCCGCGCCGCACACACCGGGATTGGTGGTGCAGAACGTCCCGGAGGGATGCGGGCGCGCCGAACTCTTCAGCGCCGCGGTGACCTGCGCGGGCGTCAGCGAGCCGTTGAGCGCGAACATCATCGACACCACGCCCGAGACCATTGGCGTGGCGAAGCTGGTGCCTGCCGACGACGCCACCACGTAGTTGCCCAGCGATGTCTTGCCGTCGTTGCTGAGCGTGCGGATCACCGAAGGCGTGACCGTGCAGCGGGGTGGGGAGCCGTCGACCACCTGGGAGTTGCCGCAGCCGCCGCCCGGCGCGCTGATCGCCACCTGCGGACCGACGTTGGCATAGCTCGCGTTCTCGCCGTCGTTGGCGTGCGCGGTGACCGCGATCACGCCGTTGCAGTCGGCCGGCGCTTCGACCGCGCCGCGGTTGTTGCCGGCCGCGGCCAACACCACCACACCGCGCGCATTCAGGTCGTTGACGGCTTGCTGTTCGATGCTGCTGCAGGTGCCGCCGCCCAGGCTGATATTGACCACGCGCGCCGGGTTCGGGTTGTCCGGCACGTTGGGCACCGGCAGGCCGCCGGCCCAACGCATGCCGTCGACGGTGTCGGACAGCAGCGCGCCGCAGCGTCCCGAGACCCGTACCGGCAGGATGCGCGCATTCCAGTCGACGCCCGCGATGTCGCGCGCGTTGTTGGTCGCTGCGCCCAGCACGCCGGCCACGCGCGTGCCATGCCAGCTGTTATTGGTGGGCTCGGGCGTGGATGTGCTGCTGCCCGGGCAGGTGAAGCCAGCCGGCAGGCCGTCGCCGGCATCGGTCGGATCGCCGTCGCGGCCGTGCCGTCATTGGAAACCGTGGTGGTGCTGATGAAGTCGAAGCCGGACAGCAGCCGGCCCTGCAGATCGGGATGGGGCAGGATGCCGGTGTCCACCACCGCCACCACCATGCCTGTGCTGCCACGGGTGCGGTCCCATGCGCGCGGCAGGTTGACGCCGCCGACCGCGGTGCCGGTGCCCTTCAGGTACGGCTGGTTGACCTGGAACTCGGGATCGTCGGGCAGGGTGTCGTGCAGGCGCAGCCAGCGGTCGGGCACGGCGTCGGCCACGCGCGGGTCCTGGCGCAGCCGCGCCGCTGCGGCTTCGGGGTCGGCGGCAAGGGCGTCGGCGACCTGCAGCAGCTGCAGGTTGCCGCCCATGGCCCGGCGTTGCGACAAGGCGATGCCGGTGCGTTCGCTCAGCTGCTTGAGGGCCTCGGCGGCGGCGGGCGACTTGCCGCTGCCGTCGACCGCGGTGCTGCCATCGCGCCAGCGCACGATGATATGGCCGGTATAGGCCGGTGCGGACTGCACGCCGGCTGCCAGCGCCGTGCCGGTCGGGACCGCGCCGCATGCAGCGGCGGCGGCCAGGGCGATGACCCGCCAGCGGCGGGCCGCGAAGCTGCGGCAAGGAACGGACAACGCGGACAGCGCGGACAGCGCGGAGTGCGGCATGGATTTCTCCTCCCTGGGGCGTAGCGCGCGCGGGCCGGGCCGGCGCGTGGGCATGTTATGTAGCGAATACGATGCCGCCGGCTTGTGCAAGGGCGGCTTTGGCATCGTTCGCGTTCGTTAATGCGGCATTCCGTACAGATTCGGCCCCACGCTAGCGCGCCGGCATGTCGCGGCTGGTGGGGATATTGCGGCTGGGCTTGAGCAGCCGGTCGGGTTCGGCGGTCTCGATGCGCGGCGTCGCGCGCAGCGTGTCGACGGCCTGGTCTATGGTGGCGTCGGCAGACGGCGAGATCGCCGTGACCAGCCAGACCCCGCCCGACATCGGCCGCTTGACCACGTAGCGGATCGGGCCCTTGATCTCGGCCAGCAGCTTGCCCGCGTCTTCGGACATGTCCACCGCGGGCGGCTTGAAGCGGACCATGATGTCGCCCAGCGCACGGTCGTCGCTGATGCTGCCGGGCGGCGGTGCCGAAGCGCTGTGCTGCGCCTGGCAGGCGGACAGCGCCAGCAGTGCGGCCGAGGCGGCGGTGGCAATGGCCAGCACCGCGCGCAGCGAGGCGCGCGGGCGGTGGCCGGTATGCGGCACTGGGCGGGTCATGGGAAGCTCCTGTCGATAAGTAAATTAGCGCGATGCCACGCAAGGTGGCGCGAGCCTCAGCCGGCGGCCGCGCGGCGGCTGCGCTTGCCGTCCTTGCCCGCGCGCGCGGGCTGGCCGGCGCCGCTGTCGGCCATGCCCTGCGCCAGCATCTCCTCGGCATGTTGCAGCGTGGTGGCGGTGACGGTGGCGCCGCCCAGCATGCGCGCGGTCTCGACCACGCGGCCGGCCGGGTCGAGCACGCGGATGCGCGAGCGCGTCACCGAGGCGTCGGCCTCGGCCGTGGTTTCCTTGCTGACCAGCAGGTGCGTGCCGGCCTGCGCCGCCACTTGCGGCAGGTGGGTCACGCACAGCACCTGGCGCGCGCGGCCGAGTTCCTGCAGGCGCCGGCCGACCACCTCGGCGACCGCGCCGCCGATGCCGGTGTCGACCTCGTCGAAGATCAGCGTCGGCGTGGGCGAGGCTTCGCTGGTGATCACCGAGATCGCCAGGCTGATGCGCGCCAGTTCGCCGCCGGACGCGACCCGGGCCAGCGGGCGCGCGCTGACGCCGGCGTGGCCCGCCACCAGGAACTCGACCTGCTCGAGGCCGTAGCTCTGGCCTTCGTCGAGCGCATTGAGCGCCGCGACAAAGCTGCCGCCGGCCATCGACAGGCCTTGCATCGCGTCCGTGACCGCGCCCGACAGCGCCTGCGCGGCTTGCTTGCGGGCATGGCTGAGATGCTGCGCCAGCGTCAGGTAGGCGGCCTTGGCCGCGGCCTCGCGCGCCATCACCTTGTTCAGGTCCTGCGCGGCCTGCAGGTCGTCGAGCTGCTGGCGGCGCGCGACCAGCTCGTCGGCGAGCTGCTCGGGCGGCAGGCGGTACTTGCGCGCGGTCGCGTGCAGCGCCTGCATGCGCTCTTCCACCACCTGCAGCCGCTCGGGGTCGAGCTCGAGCCGGTCGACATAGCGCGTCAGCGAATGCGCGGCTTCCTCGGCCTGCACCTGCGCCGGCTCGAGCGCGGCCAGCACGTCGCGCAGCGCGGGGTCGACATCGGCCAGCTGCTGCAGCCGGTGCACGATGCCGTTGAGCGCCGACAGCACCGAGCCGTCGGCCTCGGACAGCGCGTCGAGCGCGGCGCGGCTGCCGTCGATCAGGCCGGCGGCGTGCGAGAGCCGGTTGTACTCCGACTGGATCTCGTCCCATTCGCCGGGCTGCGGATTGAGCTTGTCGAGCTCGCCCACCTGCCATTCAAGCCGCTCGCGCTCGAGCTGCATCTCGCGCGACTGGTGCTCGACCGCTTCGCGCTGGCGCACGCAGGCACGCCAGGCGCGCCAGGCCTCGGCCACCGCGGCGGCCTGCTGGGTCAGGCCGGCGTGGGCGTCGAACAGCAGCCGCTGCGCATCGGGGCGCAGCAGCTGCTGGTGCGCATGCTGGCCATGGATGTCGACCAGCTGGTCGCCGACTTCGCGCAGCTGCGCCAGGGTGGCGGCGGCGCCGTTGATAAAGGCCTTGCTGCGGCCGCCCGCATCGACGGTACGTCGCAGCAGCACGGTCGGCACGCCGCCGTCTTCTTCGCTGTTGAGCTCGCGCTCGGCCAGCCAGGCATCGAGCGCGGGATGGGTCGAGAAGGTGGCGCTGACGCTGGCGCGCGGCGCGCCTTCGCGCACCACGCCGGCATCGGCGCGCTCGCCCAGCACCAGCGCCAGGGCGTCGATCAGGATCGACTTGCCGGCGCCGGTCTCGCCGGTGAACACGGTAAAGCCGGAGGCGAAGTCCAGGTCGAGGGTGTCGACGATGACGAAATCACGGATGGACAGGCTGCGCAGCATCGTGGCGGAGAAGGGTGGTCGGTCCGATGAACGGTCGGGCTCGGGCTGAGGGGCGGCTGGATGGCGCTCAGAGGCGGTTGTCTTCGGACGGGTATTCGTGCCAGTGCAGCTTCTTGCGCAGCGTGGCGTAGTAGTTGTAGCCCACCGGGTGCAGCAGGTTGATGGTCTTGTGCGAGCGCCGCACCACGATGCGGTCGCCCGGCAGCAGCGAGGTCAGCGACTGCATGTCGAAGTTGACGCTGGCGTCGCGCGCGCTCGCCACCTCGATCGTGACCTCGGCGTCGTGCGGCAGCACGATCGGCCGGTTCGACAGCGCATGCGGGGCGATCGGCACCAGCACCACGCCCGACAGCGTGGGATGCAGGATCGGCCCGCCGGCCGACAGCGCGTAGGCCGTCGAGCCCGTCGCGGTCGACACGATCAGGCCGTCGGAACGCTGGTTGTACATGAAGTGGCCGTCGACCGAAACCGCCAGCTCGACCATGCCGGAGATGCCGGAGCGGTTCACCACCACATCGTTAAGCGCAAGCGCGGAGAAGATGTCCATGTCGTCGCGCACCACGCGCGAGGCCAGCAGCAGCCTGGTCTCGGACTCGTAGCGGCCGTCGAGCATGTCGGGCAGCACGGTGTGCGCGTCTTCCAGCGCGATATCGGTCATGAAGCCGAGCCGCCCGTGGTTGACGCCGATCAGGGGCACGTCATAACCGGCCAGCTGGCGCGCGATGCCCAGCAGCGTGCCGTCGCCGCCCAGCACCACGGCGACGTCGGCCTGCGTGCCGATCTCTTCGGCGGACAGGGCGGGGTAGGCGGTCAGCCCGGTGGCCAGCGCGGTCTCGCGCTCGAACACCACATCCTGGCCGTTGCGCAGGATATAGGAGGCGATCTCTTCCAGCGGCCCTTCGATGCCGGCGGTGGAGTACCTGCCCACCAGGGCGACGGTCTTGAATGGAGTGCGCACGGCGCTGGCTTTGGCTGGGGCGGACATGCCGGGATTAGACCATACCGCCGTGACCGTTGTCAGCAGGCGCCGGCGGCCCATCCGACAGCCCATCTGGCGGCACATCGGGCCGGTCCGCCAGAAGGTCCAAAACTTGCGTAAAATCGGGGCATCATGGATGAACGTTCCAAAACGCTGCTCAAGACCCTGATCGAGCGCTACATTGCCGAGGGCCAGCCGGTCGGTTCCCGCACCCTGTCCAAGTACTCGGGGCTGGACCTGTCGCCGGCGACGATACGCAATGTGATGTCCGATCTCGAGGAAATGGGTTTTATCGCCAGCCCGCACACGTCGGCAGGCCGCATCCCGACGCCGCGCGGCTACCGGCTGTTCGTCGACTCGATGCTGACCGCCAAGCCGCTCGAGCGCAACGCCGACCTGGCCGAGCTGACCGGGCAGATCCAGGACCAGCTGGGCGGCCAGCAGCTGGGCCCGCAGCGGATGATCACCGCGGCGGCGCGCACGCTGTCCAACCTGTCGCACTTTGCCGGCGTGGTGATGACGCCGCGCCGCGCGCAGGCGTTCCGGCAGATCGAGTTCATGCGGCTGTCGGACAAGCGCATCCTGCTGATCATCGTCAGCCCCGAGGGCGACGTGCAGAACCGCATCATCCAGACCGAACTCCCCTACACGCCGGCGCAGCTGATCGAGGCCGCCAATTTCTTCAACTCGCACTATGCCGGCATGAGCTTCGACACCGTGCGCAGCCACTTGCGGCTTGAGCTGCAGGACCTGCGCCGCGACATGTCGCAGCTGATGCAGGCCGCGGTCGAGGCCGGCAGCACCGCCGAGGACGAGGACGACGACCACGTCTATATCAGCGGCGAGCGCAAGCTGCTCGAAGTCGACGACCTGGCTTCGAGCATGGACAAGCTGCGGAGGCTGTTCGACGTGTTCGAGCACAAGACCAGCCTGCTGCAGCTGCTGGACGTGTCCAGCCATGCGCAGGGCGTGCAGATCTTTATCGGCGGCGAAAGCCAGCTGGTGCCGATCGAAGACATGGCGGTGATCACCGCGCCGTACGAGGTCGACGGGCAGATCGTCGGCACGCTGGGGGTGATCGGCCCCACGCGCATGGCCTACGAGCGCGTGATCCCGATCGTCGACATTACCGCGCGGCTGCTGTCGAGCGCGCTGAGCCAGAACTAGTGGTCCGGCGTTCCGCTCTGAGCGGCGGCACCATCCCCGCCGGGCCCGCCCCGTCCCGGCATCGCGCCACCCCGGAAGCGACATGACGTTTTCTCCCGAACCGGCCTACCAGCACGGCCAGGCGCCGCGCACGGCGATCCTGCTGGTCAACCTGGGCACCCCCGATGCCCCCACGCCCAAGGCGGTGGGGCGCTACCTGAAGCAATTCCTGTCCGATCCGCGCGTGGTCGAGATCCCGCGCGCGGCGTGGCTGCCGCTGCTGTACGGCGTGATCCTGCCGCTGCGCTCGCGCGCGTCGGCGCTCAAGTACGAATCGATCTGGCTGCGCGAGGCCCATATGACGGGCTCGCCGCTGCTGGTCTACAGCGAGCGCCAGGCGCACGCGCTGCAGCGGCTGCTGCACCAGAACGGCCACGACGTGACGGTGGCGTGCGCGATGCGCTACGGCAACCCGTCGATCGCCTCGGTGATGGAAGCGCTGCGCCGCCAGGGTTGCGAGCAGGTGCTGGTGCTGCCGATGTATCCGCAGTACTCGGGCACCACCACGGCCACCGCTTTCGACGAAGTGTTCCGGGTGATGGGCCAGTGGCGCAACCAGCCGGAGCTGCGGCTGGTCAAGCATTTCCATGACCATCCAGCGTATATCGCGGCGCTGCAGCAGCAGGTCGGCGCGTACTGGGCCCAGCATGGCATGCCGGATTTCGGCCGGGGCGACAAGCTGATCCTGTCGTTCCACGGCGTGCCGCGGCGCACGCTGGAACTGGGCGATCCCTACCACTGCGAGTGCGTGAAGACCGGCCGCCTGCTGGGCGAGGCACTGGGCCTGCAGCCGGGGCAGTACCAGGTGACGTTCCAGTCGCGCTTCGGCAAGGCCGAGTGGCTGCAGCCCTATACCGCGCCCACGCTGGCGGAACTGGGCAAGGTCGGCGCCGGGCGCGTCGACGTGTTCTGCCCGGGCTTTCCGGCCGACTGCATCGAAACGCTGGAAGAAATCGCCATGGAAGGCCAGACTGAGTTCAAGGTCGCGGGCGGCAAGGATTTCCATTTCATTCCATGCATGAACGATGCCGCGCCGTGGGTAGCGGCGATGGCGGAGATCGCGCTGCAGCACCTGCAGGGCTGGCCGCTGGCCACGCCGCATGCGCATGAACTGGAAGCGCGGCGCACGCGTGCGCAGGCGCGGGGAGCGGCGGCATGAACGTGGATTTCGACGCGGATGCGCGCCAGCGCATCGACAAATGGCTGTGGTGCGCGCGTTTCTTCAAGACGCGCTCGCTCGCGGCCGAAGCGGTGGAGCGCGGCAAGGTCACGGTCAATGGCCAGCTGTGCAAGAACTCGCGCGAGGTCAAGCCCGGCGACAAGGTTGCGCTGGAGGCACACCAGCAGCGCTGGGAACTGGAAGTGAAGGGCATCGCCGCGGCGCGCGGGCCGGCGCCGGTGGCGCAGACGCTGTACCAGGAAAGTGCCGAGAGCCAGTCGCGCCGGGCCGCCGACGCCGAGCGCCGGCGCCTGCAGCCGGAGCCATCGGCCCAGATCCAGGGCCGGCCGACCAAGCGCGACCGCCGCCGCATCGACGACTTCAACGGCTGAGACGGCAGCGCGGCGGTACCGTTGCCGGTGCCGCCGCGCGATGGACAGCCAGTTGGGGACAGCTTATTCCTGCGCCACGCCCGGGCTGACGAAGGGAACGATGTAGTGCTTGAACACCGCCTTGCCGCTGCCATACTCCGTATCGCGCGGGGTGAAGGCGCCGGACAGGCAGATAAAGGCGGTCATGACCGCCAGTGCGGCCACGAGGCACAGCGTCACGACTGGGAGCTTATGCATGGCCAACCTTTCGGAAGCGGCACAAAAATGAACCATCTCCTGGGCCCTCGCCATTTTTGTCATTTTTCTTACTAAGAATCTTAGTGAGCGCGCTGACGCAAAGCAATAAGGCGTCGATTGCAACAGGCGACGCTTTGTAACCGTGTGTTTCGGCGTCGCGCCGGCGCCACTCTTGAAATGCGGCGGGCTGCCACCACCTGTGTCGGGCACACGCCGATTTACCACCCGCGGCCAGCCCCTCGGCGGGCCGCGACACTGCATTGATACGGATCGACATGGAAGACCAGAAGCAGACGCCATCCAACCAGACTGCGACGCCTGCGGGCGATGAGGCGGCCAATGCCACCAACGCCGCCACCGCCAGCCCGGAGACCGGCGCGCCCGACACTGCGGCGACCGCCGCGGACGACGTGGGGGCCCAGCTGGCCGCCCTGGAAGCCAAGGCCAGCGAGCATTACGACCTGTACATGCGCGCCGTGGCCGAAGGCGAGAATATCCGCCGCCGGGCCCAGGAAGATGTCGCCAAGGCGCACAAGTTCGCGATCGAGAACTTTGCCGACAACCTGCTGCCGGTGATGGACAGCCTGCAGGCCGCGCTGGCCGACGGCTCCGGCGATATCGCCAAGCTGCGCGAAGGCGTGGAACTGACCGCGCGCCAGCTGGCCGCCGCCTTCGAGCGCGGCAAGATCGTCGAGCTCAACCCGGTAGGCGAGAAGTTCGACCCGCACCGCCACCAGGCCATCTCGATGGTGCCGGCGGAGCAGGAGCCCAATACCGTGGTGACCGTGCTCCAGCGCGGCTACACCATTGCCGACCGCGTGCTGCGCCCGGCGCTGGTCACGGTGGCGGCGCCGAAGTAAGCCGCCGCCAACGCCGTCCCGTCACGACGCGACGCCCGGTGCTTGCAGCCCCGGGCGTTCGTCATCGGCGAGCGCCGCATCCGGGCCGAACCGCATCAGGAGCCAACCATGAGCACCGAACCGCAAGCCGGCGCGCCGGACCCGTCCGCGGCCCCGCATCTGGACCACCGCGCCTTTGACGCCTTTGCCATGCGCGAGGTCGACGACGCCTCCATCGACGGCGCCATCGCCGCGGCCGGCGATGCGCTGGTGTGCGTGTTCTTCTGGGGCGTGGACTGCTTCAACTGCGAAATGGCGAAGAAGGCCATGCTGGCCAATCCCGGGCCGGTGCGCGCGCTGGAGTTGCACTGGCTGCACGCCAACGTCTATGCGCACCCGGAACTGGGGCGGCGCTTCGGCCTGCACGGCATCCCGGTGTTCATGTTCTTCCAGAACGGCAAGAAGCTCGGCCGCGCCACCGGCTGGCACGGCCACGGGGAGTTTGCCGCGGCCGTGGCCAATGCGCGCCTGAAGGCCAGCGGCAAGCCGCTGGCGGGCTAGCGCGGGCCGCGTCTCATTGCATCAGCGCATCAGCGCGTCAGCGCATAGCCGATGCGGAACTGCCACGGCAGCTTGTGGTTGTAGTCGAGCAGGCTCTCGCCATAGCCGACGAAATATCCCGCCATCAGGTACCCGGCCGTGCCGGGGATCAGCCGCGCCATCGGGTAGGTCAGCTGCGCGTCGACGCTGCCATACCACTTGCGCGTGCCCTTGCGCAGCGTCGCCGAAAACTCCCATGAATCCGGCCGCCCATAGGCGATGCCCAGGTCCATGAAGCCGCGGTAGTGGGCGATGTCCGGGTTGTCGGCCTTTTCCACATAGGCGTAGAGCTTGGGCGCGACGCGCCAGTGCCAGTCGTTCTGGTCGCCGAAATAGAAGGTCGGCTTGACGAACACCGTATTGATGCTGCGCGACTCCACGCCGTTGCGGCCGTTGGATTCATGCTCCAGTCCGGTGGCCAGTGACATCCGGCTGATCACGCTGTTGCGCACGCCGGTATCCGACAGGTAGTAGAACAGGCTGGGCCGGTAGTTGGTGTCGCGGAACGGCGCCGAATCCTCGTTCAGGTCCCACAGCGAGAACTGGGTGTAGCTGAAGTAGAGGTTGTCGAACAGGCGCTTCGAGGCAGGGTCCTCGCCCTCGAAGATGCGGTACTTGAAGCTGAACTGGAATTTTGCGTTGGCGCCGCCGTTCGCACCGACCATGAAGTACATCGGGTCGTGGAACGACAGCCGGGCGCTGTCGCGCAGGTCGGCCGGGGCAGGGGCCGTGGCTTCGGCCGTGGTGATCCCGGTCACCGGCACGGGCGCGCTGTCGGCGGCGTCGGGAGTGTCTGCCGCGGCCGGCGCCTGGCTGGCCACCGGTGGCGTCGACGTGGCCGCTTCGCCCGGCTGCGGCAGCCGGTTCAGCGTGACCAGCACCGGCGCGGCGTCGATGCCGGTGGCATCGAGCCGCACCTGGCCGCGCAGCACCGGCGGCAGTGTCACGGTGTAGCGGATGGCGCGATGCTCGCCACGGCGCAGGTTGACCACGGCGGGGCCGGAGACTTCGCGCCACAGCACCAGGCGCACTGGCGCCAGCAGGTCGCCGGAGGCGGTCACCTCGAGTGTGTCGGGAATACGGTAGCGGCGCGTGGCGGTGTCGGCCGACACCACCAGGGTCAGCGTCAGCGGCTGGTTGCCGTCGATCACGCGCGGCGGCTGCAGCAGTGCCACGCCGGCATGGCCGGACAGCGGCCAGGCCAGCATCAGCGACAGGCAGAGGGGGGCGACGGCGCGGCTGGCTGGCGCCAGGCGCTGCCGCGAGAAAAATGCAGTAGGGGGCATGAAGATGCGCGACGTTGCCGGGTGATGGCAACGCAACTAGGGGAAAACTCGGAGCCCAAAGCCTACCACGCACGCCCAAAAGGGTTGTGAGGAATTGTACGCTGCACTTTTGCGCGTACCCGTGGTGCGCCGTCAGCGGTTGGCGCGGCGCCTGACGCAGTCGACGTAGTGGTCGCCGTCCGGCGGCTGGCCGCTGCGCTGCGCCTGCCACAGCATCTCGCCCAGGCATTCCATCACCTGGTGCTGGGCTTCGTGCGGGGAATCGAGCCGGCGCGCCAGCGCCTCGTAGGCCTGGCGGATGCCGCGCGGCTGGTCGACCGAGACCTGCTCCGAAATCGACAGGTGCATTGCCAGGTGCAGGAAGGGATTGGTCTGGCCTTGCTCGGGTGTGTAGTCCTGCGCCAGTGCGCCTTCGGTGTCGCGCAACAGCTCGTGGTACTCGGGGTGCTCGCCGATCCAGTCGACGGCGATGGCTTCCAGCGGGGTCAGCACGCCGCCTGCGATCTGCTTCTGCCAGGCATCGCAGAAGAACCGGCGGACTTCTTCTCGTGAGGGATTGAACATGGTGGCGCCATTGTAGACGACGGGGGCGACCCTTGCCGGCGGCCCGACCGGTGGCCGAAATGACGGCGATGGTCCCAAGTAGAATGCGGGATCGCCGACTTCCTGCCTGCCCGATGAGCCCTGCCGCCCCCAGCGCCCCCACCGCCCCGACCGCTGCCCGCGACAAGCTGGCCGGCGTGCTGCTGATCGCGGTCTCGGCCAGCGCCTTCGGCGCCATGGCCATCTTCGCCCGCTTTGCCTACGCCGCCGGCGCGGACGTGTACGGCCTGCTGCTGGTGCGCTTCCTGCTGGCCGCCGCGGCGCTGGCGTGGGTGATGCGCACGCGCGGCATCGCGCTGCCGCCGTGGCGGCGCGTGCTGGCGCTGGCGGCGATGGGCGGCATCGGCTATGTCGGCCAGTCGTTCTGCTTCTTCAGCGCGCTCAACCATGCGCAGGCCAGCCTGGTGGCGCTGCTGCTGTACCTGTACCCGCTGTTCGTGACCATCCTCGCCGCCGTCTTCCTGAAAGAGCGGCTGACCACCGCCGCGGTGGTGGCGCTGGTGCTGTGCTCGGTGGGTGCCGGGCTGACCGTCGGCGGCGGCGCCGGCTCGCCGCTGGGGATCGCGCTGGGGCTGGCGGCGGCGGTGATCTATTCCGTCTACATCATCGTCGGCGCGCGCCTGACCGCCGGCGTCAACCCGATCGCTACCACCACCGTGATCTGCACCGCGGCGGCAGTGGTCTACGGCGTCGTCGGCGCGCTGCGCGCCGGCGCGGGCACGCCGCCGCAGTTCCCGGCCGATGCTGGCGGCTGGCTGGCGCTGGCGGGGATCGCGCTGTTGTCGACGGTGCTGGCGATCCTGACCTTCTTTGCCGGGCTGCAGCGGCTGGGCGCGGCGCAGGCGCTGGGCGGCGGCCTGATCCTGGCGGGCGTGCTGTGGCTGACCCGTCGCGGCAGCGCCCCGGCGCCGGCGCGGGCGGACATGCAAGAGAATTGAACAGGTTGCTCAAAGGCGCTGGCGTGGGGCGCACCGGCGCTTGGGTACAATCGCTGCCTTCTTCCACCTCTCGTTCAGAAAGGACGCGCATGTCCCAGATCGACCAAGCCGCGCTGGCGCAACTGTTCACCGAGGCCCGCACGCACAATGTGTGGCAGGACCGCCATGTGGATGACGCCGTGCTGCACCAGATCTATGAAGCGATGAAGTTCGGCCCGACCGCTGCCAACAGCAGCCCCGCGCGCATCGTGTTCGTCAAGAGCGCCGCCGAGAAGGCGCGCCTGGTGGAGTGCGTGTCGGCCGGCAACGTCGACAAGACGCGCTCGGCGCCGGTGACCGCGATCATCGCCTTCGACACTGCCTTCCACGACCAGCTGCCCAAGCTGTTCCCGCACGCCGACGCCCGCTCCTGGTACGCCGGCAACGACGCCAAGATCGCCCGCGACGCGCTGATGAACAGCTCGCTGCAGGGCGGCTACTTTATCCTCGCGGCACGCGCGCTGGGCCTGGACTGCGGCCCGATGGGCGGCTTCGATGCCGACAAGGTCAACGCGGCGTTCTTCCCGGACGGCAAGTGGCAGGTCAACTTCCTGTGCAACCTGGGCTATGGCGTGGCCGACAAGCTGTTCCCGCGCGGCCCGCGGCTGTCGTTCGACGAAGCCTGCCGCATCGTCTGAGCGCGCTGCTTGCCAGCGAACAAAAAAAGCGACCCGCGGTGGTCGCTTTTTTTTTTGAGCCTTGCCTGGCGCAGCGATCAGGCGGTCCATTCCTGCATGGGGTTGCAGGCCAGATAGCGGCGCGGCTCGCCGATGCCGAGCCGTGCGCGCGCCGCGTCGATCGGTTCGTGCAGCAGCTTCTCGTAATCCTCGCCCAGCAGCCAGCTGGCGCGGCGGCCCAGCCGGTAGCCCTCCAGCACGGCGCGCGCAAAGGCCAGGCTGCCGGTCACGCGCAGGCTCTTCAGCGACGCCGCGATGGCGATGATGGCCCAGCCCCTGCCGCCCGTCTGCGCATAGCTGAACGCCACCAGCGCGGCTTCGCCCAGGCTTTCGTCGGCGCGGTAGCCGGTCAGCACGTGCCAGATATCGTGGATATCGCGCGTGCGCCGGCCGAACCACAGGTAGGCGTCCTCGAGCACCGGCTCCTGGTCCAGGTTCGACACCTTGGCCAGGCCGTCCGCGCTGTATCCGGTCTGTTCGAGAAAGGCGCGATAGGCGGCGCCGACCGTGCCCGGCGCGAAGCGCGCCACGTAAGCGGGATCGGACAGGCGTTCGGCGAGTTCGATGCGCTGGTAGACCATGCGGCGCCCGTCGTGCGTGGCCAGCAGGCGGCTGAAGTTGCGCGGCATCGACGGGCCGTTGAGCGCGCGCATGATGCGGAATACCTGCTCGGTGTCGTTGCCGTCCGCCATCAGCTTGCGCACGGCGCGCAATGCGGCGAAGAGATCCTGCTTGTAGGGGTTGGAAGCGGTCGCGGTGGTCATGGGCGGTCTCCCTGGATCAAGCGAATTGACGCGGCCGCGGCGAGGGCACTTGCATCTGCGCCGCGGCGGCACGCACGAAGTCGACAGTGGTATCGATCGCGGTCACCGGCAGCATATGCCCGCCGTTGACCAGCGTCAGCGTGGCGCCCGGCACCCTGGCCACCAGCGCTTCGCCATGTTCGGCAAAGTCCAGGATGCGGTCGTCGCGGCCGAACAGCACGCTGACCGGCACGCGCAGCGTGCCGTAGTTGGGCAGCAGCGCCGGCAGGCTGTGCGCGGCGCCGATCAGGTCTTCCGACGCCGCCAGGAAATGGCGCGGGCGCAAGGCCAGCAGGCCGCCGCCGCGGGTCGGGAAGTCGTCCGGCACCGGGTCGGGGCCGAATACGATGTCCATGACCTCGGCGCGATGGCGGATCGACATCGGCACCACCAGGGTCCACGCCAGCAGCCAGCGCTGCCATGCGCGCGGCACGGTCATGGCCCTGAACACCGGCGAGATCTCCCTGGGCGGATGCGTCAGCGGCGCGATCAGCGCCAGGCCGCCGACGCGTTCCGGGTGCCGGATCGCCAGTGCCAGCGCGATGGCGCCGCCCAGCGAATGGCCCACCACCAGTGGCCGTTCCAGGCCCAGCCGGTCGCACAGCGCGGCGAGCGCGTCGGCCTGCGCGGGCAGGTCGGCGGCGCTGCCCGGCGTGCGCGTGGAATGGCCAGCGCCGGGACGGTCGACGGCGATGACGCGGAAGCTCTCGGCCAGCGGCGCGATCATGCCGTAGCCGAAGTTCTCGAGCTGGCCCGACAGGCCGTGCACCAGCAGCAGCGCCGGGCCTTGCCCGCGCTCGACCACATGCAGCCGCGCGCCGGGCACGTCCACAAAGCGGCCCGGCGGCGGCATCGCGGCTTCGATGCGCCGGGCGGTGCGCCACGTGTACAGCCATAGTGCGATGCCGGACAGCAGGAGCAGCGCCAGCAGCACGGCGAGCGCGATGAGCGCGACAGTCATGGCTGCACCTCGCTGGCGGCGACCGCTGCGACGGTGTTGGCGCCGGTTGCCTCGTGCGCGTTGCGCGGCTCGCGCAGCGGCAGTGGCGCGCCGAACTGCAGCACGCCATCGGCGATGCGTCCGTGCCGTATCGTCAGTAGGTCTTTCAGGTAGTTCTGGTGCACGCGCCACGGCTTGCGGTCGCCCTGGCGCGGCAGCACGCCGGCGGCGCGCTGCACATAGCCCGAGGTGAAATCGAGGAACGGCGTCGGCTGCACCGCGGCGGGCGCGCGCGGCACCGCGATGCGATGGCCATGGCGGTCCATGTGGCGCAGCAGGCGGCAGACGTATTCGGCGGTCAGGTCGGCCTTGAGCGTCCACGAGGCGTTGGTGTAGCCGAACGCCAGCACCAGGTTGGGCACGTCGCTGAGCATCATGCCCTTGTAGGCCAGGCAGTCGGCGGGGCGGCGCAGCTGGCCATCGACGGTGAGCGCAATGTCGCCCAGCATGTTCAGCTTCAGCCCGGTGGCTGTCACCACGATGTCCGCGTCGAGCGACTTGCCGCTGGCCAGCTCGATGCCGTGTTCGGTGAAGCGCCTGATGGTGTCGGTCACCACCGAGGCGCGGCCGTCGCGCAGCGCGCGGAACAGGTCGCCGTCGGGCACCAGGCACAGACGCTGGTCCCAGGGCTTGTAGCGCGGCGTGAAATGCGTCGCCACGTCGAAGCCCGCCGGCAGCTGCGCGGCGGCCATGCCGACCAGGCGCGCCTTGACGCGTTCCGGCCGGCGCCGCGCCAGCTGGAAGAAGGTCATGCCGAGCAGCACGTTCTTCCAGCGCGTGGCGGTGTAGGCCAGCCGCTCCGGCAGCACGCGCCGCAGGGTGCGCGCAATGGCGTCTTCGCCGGGGCGCGACACGATATAGGTGGGCGAGCGCTGCAGCATGGTCACGTGCGCCGCGCGGCCGGCCATCGCCGGCACCAGCGTGACCGCGGTGGCGCCGCTGCCGATCACCACCACGCGCTTGCCGGCGTAGTCCAGCGACTCGTCCCAGAACTGCGGATGCACGATGCGGCCGCGAAAACGGTCCTCGCCGTCGAACGCGGGACGATGCCCCTCGGCATAGCTGTAGTAGCCGGCGCAGACATAGAGCAGGCGCGCGCGCAGCCGCACCCGGCTGCCGTCGGCGCTGCGGTCGGCTTCGACGGTCCAGCATGCGTCGGCGCTGTCCCACGCCGCACTGACCACGCGGTGGCCGAAGCGGATCTGGCGCGTGATGCCGGCTTCCGTGGCGGTCTCGCGGATATAGGCGCGGATCGACGGACCGTCGGCGATGGCCCTGGCGCCGCGCCAGGGCTTGAAGCGGTAGCCCAGCGTGTACATGTCCGAGTCCGAGCGGATGCCGGGGTAGCGGAACAGGTCCCAGGTGCCGCCGATGGCGTCGCGCGCCTCGAGGATGGCGTAGCGCTTGCCGGGGCAGCGCCGTTGCAGCTGGCGCGCCGCGCCGATGCCGGACAGGCCGGCGCCCACGATCAGCACATCGAGAACTGCGTCATCGGAACTGGCATCGCGCATGGGGGGCATCCGGTCAGTGACACTTCTGACAACATAGATTGTCAGAAGCGATCCGGCAAGTTTCGTGACCATAGGGAATGCCATAATGGCGCGCATGACCCCCGAGCTGACCCCCGCGCGCCGCTATCGTGGCGCCGAAGCCGAAGAGCGCCGTGCCCAGCGCCGCGCGCAACTGATTGCCGCGGCCGTGCAGGTCTACGGCGAGCGCGGTTACCAGAACGCCACCGTCAAGGCAGTGTGCGAGGCCGCGGGCCTGACCGAGCGCTATTTCTACGAGTCATTCGCCAACAGCGAGGCCTTGCTGCTGGCATCGTTTCAAACGGTGACGCAGCGCCTGCTGCACACCCTGGCGCAGGCGGGCGAGGCCGCCGGCAACGACGGCGCGCAACGGGCGCTGGCGATGCTGCGCGCCTACTTCGGCGCGCTGCAGCGCGAACCGCGCTCGGCGCGGGTGTTCCTGGTGGAAATCCGCGGCGTCAGCAAGCTGGTCGACGGCGCGCTGGCCGATTCGCTGGATGAATTCGGCGGGTTGCTGGCGCAGGCGCTGCTGCCGCCGGGACGCGAGCGCGATCCGCTGCTGACGGCGGGCGTCGCGGGCGGCGTGGTCCACCTTGCGGTGCGCTGGATCCGCCACGGCTACAGCCCCGATGTCGACGTGGTCGCGCGCACCGCGCTGCAACTGGCGCTGGTGCTGGCGCATCCGTCCGACCCGGCGCCCGACCCGGCACCTGACCTGGCAGCGGCTACAGCTGCGGCGCCGGGGTTTTCTCCCTGAACTCGCACAGCGTTTCAATCGCGCAGTGCCAGCATTCCGGCTTGCGCGCCTTGCACACGTAGCGGCCGTGCAGGATCAGCCAGTGATGGGCGTCGTGCAGGAACTCATGCGGCACGCACTTGAGCAGCTTCTGCTCGACGATGTCGACGTTCTTGCCCGGCGCCAGGCCGGTGCGGTTGGAGACGCGAAAGATATGCGTGTCGACCGCGATGGTGGGCTGGCCGAACGCGGTATTGAGCACCACGTTGGCGGTCTTGCGGCCCACGCCCGGCAGCGCCTCCAGCGCTTCGCGCTCCGCCGGCACCTTGCCGCCATGGCGCTCGACCAGGATGCGGCAGGTCTCGATCACATGCCTGGCCTTGGTCTTGTAAAGGCCGATGGTCTTGATGTATTCGCTCAGCCCGGCTTCGCCCAGTTCCAGCATCTGCTGCGGGGTATGCGCGACCGGGAACAGCCGGCGCGTGGCCTTGTTCACGCCCACGTCGGTGGCCTGCGCCGACAGCAGCACGGCGATCAGCAGCTCGAACGGCGAGCTGTACTCCAGTTCCGTGGTCGGGGCCGGATTGACTTCGCGCAGCGTCTCGAAGATGGCACGGCACTTGGCAGCGTTCATGATGCTTTTTTCGGGTCGATGGCCGGGTCCTGCGCGGTATCGGGATCGGCCTGCGGCGTCAGCCCGGCGCGCGCGCGGCGCGCTTCGGCGGCGTCGATCTGCGCCTGCACCGCGGCCGACACGTTGTCGGTATTGCGCGGCCGTGCGGCCTGCTGCTTCTGCCGCGCGCGTTCGATCGCGGCCTGGATGATGGCGCGCTTGCGTTCCTGCGCGGCGCGCTCGGCGTCGTTCTCCGGTGCCTCGGCCTGGACCGCGGCGAGCTTGGCGGCGGCCTTGGCGGCCAGGCGCGCATCGTTTTCCTCGCGCTCGCGCACCAGCCGCGCGTTGCGCGCCAGGTAGCGCGCCTGCGCGGCATCGGCCTGCGTCTGCGACCACGCGTCCCAGCCGGTGCGCGTGCCGGTGACGGGGACCATGTCGATGCAGTCGACCGGGCAGGGCGGCACGCACAGGTCGCAGCCGGTGCACAGCTCGGGGATCACGGTATGCATCTGCTTGGCGGCGCCGGCGATGGCGTCGACCGGGCAGGCCTGGATGCAGAGCGTGCAGCCGATGCACAGGCTCTCGTCGATGCGGGCGAGCGCGCGCGGCTGCTCGCTGCCGCGCTCCGGGTCGAGCGGCAGCGGTTCGGTGCCGAGCAGCGCGGCCAGGCGCGCGATGCCCTGCGCGCCGCCGGGCGGACAACGGTTGCAGGCGGCCGCGCCGCTGGCCATGGCCTCGGCATAAGGGCGGCAGCCGCTGAAGCCGCACTTGGTGCACTGGGTCTGCGGCAGCAGCGCCTCGAGACGGTCAGCGAGGGACTTGACGGCGGGATTCACGACAACGGACAGCAATTCAGGGGGACAAGAGCGGGGTCAAAAACCAGCGCCAGCGCTTCACGGCGCGGCGCGGCCTCGGGCAAAGCACGAAATTTGCGCGATGCTGTGAGCGGTTGGCGACATAACGGCGGCCCTTACGGGGCGGACAATGTGCTGGCGACCCCCTTCGGCACCTTCCGCACCGGGGTCTCTGCGGACCCTGCGGTTTTCGCGCCGCAAGGATTATCCCCGATTTCGCCGGCGGACAGAAACGGCGATGATGCGCGTCGCGCGGCCGGATTGCCGCATTCCGGCCTGTGCCATAATCCGCGCAACGATCGACCACACCTCATGTCAACAGAGCCCAAGACCAAACGCGACCCGGAAGGGACGCGCCGACGCATCCTCGCTGCGGCCACCGAGGAATTCGCCAAGGGTGGTCTGGCCGGCGCCCGCGTCGACCAGATTGCCCGGCGCGCGGAAACCAACGAGCGCATGCTGTATTACTACTACGGCAGCAAGGAGGGCCTGTTCCTGGCGGTGCTGGAGAAGCAATACGCCAACTTCCGCGCCGCCGAAGAGCAGCTGCACCTGGTCGACGAAGACCCGGTCGAGGGCGTGCGCACGCTGGCCCGCTTCGTCTGGGACTGGTACTACGAGCACCCCGAGTTCATCCGCCTGGTCAACAGCGAGAACCTGCACGAGGCGCGGCACCTGAAGAAGTCGTCGCAACTGCAGCAGCTGATCAACCCGGTGGTCGACGTGCTCGCCGACGTGATCCGGCGCGGCCAGCAGCAGGGACTGTTCCGCGACCAGATCGACGTGCCGCAGTTCTACCTGACGATTTCCGCGCTGGGCTACTACGTGCTGTCGAACCGCTACACCATCAGCGCCGTGATCGGCCGCGACGTGGCGTCGCAGCAGGAGCACGAGCGCTTTGCCGAACTGCACATCGACATGCTGCTGAGCTACCTGAAGAAGCCTTGAGCCGCCGGCAGCGCGGCCATGCAGAAACGCCCGCTTGCGCGGGCGTTCTTCTTACTTGCTGGCCACGGCCACCGGGGCCTGGTGGTACTTGCGGATAAAGTCGCGCAGCTGCGGGTAGATGTCCTCGCGCCAGCGCCGGCCCGAGAAGATCCCGTAGTGGCCGCAACGCTCGGCGTTCAGGTGCTGCTTGCGGTTTTTCGGGATGCCGGCGCACAGGTCGTGCGCGGCGGCGGTCTGGCCCGCGCCGGAGATATCGTCGAGCTCGCCCTCGATCGTCATCAGCGCGGTGCCCTTGATGTCCTGCGGACGCACCGGCTTGCCGTCGATGGCCCAGGTGCCGTTGGCCAGGCGGAATTCCTGGAACACCTCGCGGATGGTGTCGAGGTAGTACTCGGCGGCCATGTCGAGCACCGCGTTGTATTCGTCGTAGAAGCGCACGTGCGCCTCGGCGTCGTCGGCATCGCCCTCGACCAGGCTCAGGTAGTAGTCATAGTGCGACGACAGGTGCCGGTCCGGGTTCATCGCGACAAAGCCGGCATGCTGCAAAAAGCCCGGGTAGACGCGGCGGCCGTGGCCGGGGTAGTTGGCCGGCACGGTGTAGATGACGTTGTTCTCGAACCACTCGTAGGACTTGTTGGTCGCCAGCGAGTTGACCGCGGTCGGGCTTTTGCGCGCGTCGATCGGGCCGCCCATCATGGTCATGGTGCGCGGCGTCTTCTCGCCCGCCGACGCCATCAGCGAAATCGCCGCCAGCACCGGTACCGTGGGCTGGCACACCGAGATCACGTGCAGATTCTCGGCGCCGATATGGCGGATGAATTCCTGGATGTAGTAAATGTAGTCCGACAGGTGGAAGGCGCCTTCCTCGACCGGCACCATGCGCGCGTCGATCCAGTCGGTGACGTAGACCTTGTGGTCCTGCAGCAGCGTGCGCACGGTGTCGCGCAGCAGCGTGGCGTGGTGGCCCGACAGCGGCGCGGCCACCAGCACCACCGGCTCGTCCTTGAGCAGCTTGATGGTCTCGGGGTCGTCGGCATAGCGCTTGAAGCGCAGCAGCTTGCAGAAGGGCTTTTCCAGCACGGTCTGCTCGACGATGGGGATGTCGCGCCCGTTGGAGCGCACCGACTTGATATCGAACGCCGGTTTTTCGTATTCCTTGCCGAGCCGGTACAGCAGTTCGTAGCCGGCGGCCAGGCGGGGTGCGCCAGGTACCAGCGACATCGGGCTGAGGGGGTTGGTGAAGGTCTTGGCGGTCGCCTGGGCCCACGCGGTCAGCGGGTGCAGGATCGAGCGCTGGAACTCATGCAATTGATAGAGCATGCCGTTTCTGCCTGGTCTTACTGAGGATGCGTACCACCAAGTAACAATGTACTGACAATACACCTTGGATCGCGTGGCGCCGATTATGCCTGAATCGAACGACCGTGCTAACGATCTTGCTTTGCAGCATATACCTTAAAGTACTTCCGTATGCGCGGAACACAATAAGGCATAGGCCTGATTTTTCGGTGACAACGTCCTACAACATCGCAAACAAATGCAAAAAGCGGCCGAAGCCGCTTTTTTGCTATTGCTTTGTGATGCGCACGCCAGTTGCCCGCCGTTGCGGCGCGGCAACTGATGGCGGGGTTACATCACGGCCGCGATTGCGTCGACCACCGCATCGATGTTGCGGCTGTTCAGCGCCGCCACGCAGATGCGGCCGGTGCTGACGGCGTAGATGCCGTGCTCGTTGCGCAGGCGGTCGACCTGGGCCGAGGTCAGGCCCGAGTACGAGAACATGCCGCGCTGGGCCTTGACGAAGGAGAAGTCGCCCGGCACGCCCTTGGCGGCCAGCTTGTCCACCAGCGCGTGGCGCATCAGCTTGATGCGGTCGCGCATTTCGGCCAGTTCTTCTTCCCACATGGCGCGCAGTTCCGGGCTGTTCAGCACGGTCGCGACCACGGTGCCGCCGTGGGTCGGCGGGTTGGAATAGTTGGTGCGGATCACGCGCTTGACCTGCGACATCACGCGCTGCGCTTCTTCCTTGCTGGTGGTGACGATCGACAGCGCGCCGACGCGCTCGCCGTACAGCGAGAAGCTCTTCGAGAACGAGCTCGACACGAAGAACGGCAGGCCCGAGTCCGCGAACAGGCGCACCGCGGCGCCGTCGGCGTCGATGCCGTCGGCAAAGCCCTGGTAGGCCATGTCCAGGAACGGGATCAGGTTGCGTTCCTTGACCAGTTCCACCACCTGCTTCCATTGCTCGGGCGACAGGTCGACGCCGGTCGGGTTGTGGCAGCAGGCGTGCAGCACGACGATGGTGTTGGCCGGGAACGACTTCAGCGATTCCACCATGCCGGCGAAATTCAGGCCGTGGCTGGGGGCGTCGTAGTAGGCGTAGTTGACCACAGGAAAGCCGGCGGATTCGAACAGCGCGCGGTGGTTTTCCCAGCTCGGGTCGCTGATCGCGACCTTGGCGTCCGGGTACAGGCGCTTCAGGAAGTCGGCGCCGATCTTCAGCGCGCCGGTGCCGCCAAGTGCCTGGGCCGTCACCACGCGGCCTTCCGTGATCAGCGGCGATTCCTTGCCGAACAGCAGCGT
This sequence comes from Cupriavidus nantongensis, assembly GCF_001598055.1. Lineage (NCBI taxonomy): Bacteria > Pseudomonadati > Pseudomonadota > Betaproteobacteria > Burkholderiales > Burkholderiaceae > Cupriavidus > Cupriavidus nantongensis. The sequence continues at coordinate 1,470,889 of NZ_CP014844.1, forward strand.
CTGCACTGCCTGGTCATAGGCCGCGATGCCTTCGATCGGCAGGTAGCCGCGCGGGGTGGCGGTGGTCAGACGGGCTTTTTCTGCCTCCTGGACGGCGCGCAGCAGCGGGATTTTCCCTTCGTCGGTGAAGTACACGCCAACGCCCAGGTTGACCTTGGTCGCGCGGGTGTCGGCATTGAAGGCTTCGTTGAGGCCCAGGATCGGGTCGCGCGGGGCCATCTCGACGGCAGAAAACAAACTCATTTGGAATCTCGTGGTCGGCTATGTGAAAAACGGAAGGCGTAGAATGCTCCGTACTGCGCTGGAGGCTGGCAGGCCCGGCCGCGCTCTTCTTGGCTTGAAGCGGGGGCTGACAACCCCAAGATTCTAGCGTAATCCGCCCGTTTTCCTCAGGTATTTCCCTAGTCACGCCCCTATGACGAACCTTGCCGAAGCCGCGCCGGCCCTGGACGAAGACAAATTCGTCACATTTCCCGGCTCCCCGTTCCAGCTGTACCAGCCGTTCCCGCCCGCCGGCGACCAGCCCGAGGCAATCCGGCAGCTGGTGGAGGGGGTGGAAGACGGCCTGTCGTTCCAGACCCTGCTGGGCGTCACCGGTTCGGGCAAGACCTTCACCATGGCCAACGTGATCGCCCGCATGGGGCGGCCGGCCATCGTGTTCGCGCCCAACAAGACGCTGGCGGCGCAGCTCTACGCGGAATTCCGCGAGTTCTTCCCGCGCAATGCGGTCGAGTACTTCGTCAGCTACTACGACTACTACCAGCCCGAGGCCTACGTCCCGCAGCGCGACCTGTTTATCGAGAAGGACTCGTCGATCAACGAGCATATCGAGCAGATGCGGCTGTCGGCGACCAAGAGCCTGCTGGAGCGCCGCGACACCGTCATCGTCGCGACCGTGTCGGCGATCTACGGTATCGGTAACCCGACCGAATACCACCAGATGATCCTGACGCTGCGGGCCGGCGACAAGATCAGCCAGCGCGACGTGATCGCGCGGCTGATCGCGATGCAGTACACCCGCAACGAGACCGACTTCCAGCGCGGCACCTTCCGCGTGCGCGGCGACACCATCGACATCTTCCCGGCCGAACACGCCGAGATGGCGGTGCGGCTGGAGATGTTCGACGACGAAGTCGAGTCGCTGCATTTCTTCGATCCGCTGACCGGGCGGGTGCGGCAGAAGATCCCGCGCTTCACGGTCTACCCGTCGAGCCACTACGTGACCCCGCGCGAGACCGTGCTGCGCGCGATCGAGGCGATCAAGGACGAACTGCGCGAGCGGCTCGAGTTCTTCCACAAGGAAAACCGGCTGGTGGAAGCGCAGCGGCTCGAGCAGCGCACGCGCTTCGATCTCGAGATGCTGTCCGAGCTCGGCTTCTGCAAGGGCATCGAGAACTATTCGCGGCACCTGTCCGGCGCGCGCCCCGGCGACCCGCCGCCGACGCTGGTCGACTACCTGCCGCCCGACGCGCTGATGTTCCTGGACGAGTCGCACGTGCTGATCGGCCAGCTCAACGGCATGTACAACGGCGACCGCGCGCGCAAGACCACGCTGGTCGAATATGGCTTCCGGCTGCCGTCGGCGCTGGACAACCGGCCGCTCAAGTTCGATGAGTTTGAGCGCAAGATGCGCCAGGTGATGTTCGTCTCCGCGACGCCGGCACAGTTCGAGCAGGAGCACGCCGGCCAGGTGGTGGAGCAGGTGGTGCGGCCGACCGGGCTGGTCGACCCGGTCATCATGGTGCGCCCGGCGACCACGCAGGTGGATGACCTGCTGTCCGAGATCCATGTCCGGGTCGAGGCCGGCGAGCGCGTGCTGGTGACCACGCTGACCAAGCGCATGGCTGAGCAGCTGACCGAGTTCCTGACCGAGAACGGCGTCAAGGTGCGCTACCTGCACTCGGACATCGATACCGTCGAGCGCGTCGAGATCATCCGCGACCTGCGCCTGGGCACTTTCGATGTGCTGGTGGGGATCAACCTGCTGCGCGAGGGGCTGGACATTCCCGAGGTCTCGCTGGTCGCGATTCTCGACGCCGACAAGGAAGGCTTCCTGCGCGCCGAGCGCTCGCTGATCCAGACCATCGGCCGCGCCGCGCGCAACGTCAACGGCACCGCGATCCTGTACGCGGACCGCATGACCGACTCGATGAAGAAGGCCATCGACGAGACCGAGCGCCGCCGCGCCAAGCAGATCGCCTTCAACGAAGCCAACGGCATCACGCCGCGCGGCGTGGTCAAGCGCATCAAGGACATCATCGACGGCGTCTACAACGTCAGCGACGCCCGCGCCGAGCTGCAGGCCGCGCAGGAGCAGGCCCGCTACGAGGAGATGAGCGAGAAGCAGGTCTCGAAGGAGATCAAGCGGCTGGAGAAGCTCATGCTCGAGCATGCGCGCAACCTGGAGTTCGAACAGGCGGCGCAGGTGCGCGACCAGCTCGCCAAGCTCAAGGCGCAGGTGTTCGGCGCCAGCGGCGAGGGCTCACTGCCGCCTGCCTCGCCTGCCTGATACGCCGCAACGCCGGGCGCGCTTCGCCTATAGTGAAATCCTCGGCGGCGCCAGCGGGGCAGGCCAGTGACCGCAGTGAAGGAGGGCACGATGGAACGCCAGTTCGACTACGGCGGCTACGCGGTGGTGGTCACCGCGGTTCCGAATGCCGCCGGCGGCTTTGCCGCGCAGATGCGCATCGCCGACGCCTTCGGCGAACCGACCGGCCCGAGCTTCGAGGCCATTGCCGGCGACGCGCCCACGCCGGAGGCCGCCATCGCGATGGCGGAGGCCGGCGCGATGCGCGCGATCGACGCTGGCGAGGTCAGCTAGCGCGCCGGCGGGTGCCCTTTTTCCGTGGAGAAATCACAATGACCGACATCGGCGAATGGAAGAAGAAGGTTTATGAAACCCACGAAGTGCAAGTGCAGGTCAGGCAGCGTTCGCAGAGCGAATGGTCGTACACGGTGCGCGTGTGCCGGCCCGGCACCAACATCCGGGCCGCCGGCACGCTGACCGACAGCTCGCGCATCACCGACCACTACAAGTCGGCCGAGGCCGCGCAGGTGGCCGGGTTTGCGCACGGCGAGCGGCTGGCCAAGCAGCTCGCCTAGCGTCGCGAGCCGCCTGGCGCCACCACACGCCCGGGCCGGCGGCAAGGGCGGCAGGTAGAATCGCGCCTCCATGCCACCTTGCCAAGCCTTGATCCGATGAAGCCATACGCCATCCTGATGTGTTGCATGGGGAATATCTGCCGTTCCCCCACGGCCGAGGGCGTGCTGCGCGCCAAGCTCGATGCCGCCGGCCTGGCGGCGCTGGTGGAGCTGGATTCGGCCGGCACCCATGAATACCACCTCGGCCGCGCTCCCGATCCGCGCACCCAGCGCCATGCGCTGCAGCGCGGCTATGACCTGTCGGCGCTGCGCGCGCGCAAGGTCGGCGTGCCGGACTTCGACCGCTTCGACCTGATCCTGGCGATGGACCGCGAGAACCTGGCCGGCCTGCTGAAACTGCGCCCGGATGCCGGCGACAAGGTGCGGCTGCTGATGAGCTTCGCCACCCGCCACGATGCCGACGAGGTGCCGGACCCGTATTACGGCGAAGGCGACGGCTTCGAGCGCGTGCTCGACTACATCGAGGATGCCTGCGACGGCCTGGTGGCCGAGCTGCGCCAGCGCCTGCAGCATCCGGCCGGCTGAGCCGGCCCGCTCCCAGCCTACCTGACCCCGCCGCGGCGTCCCGCGCCCGCGGCCGGTGGCTCGATCCTGACAAGAATCCATGCTTCGCAAACTGTTCCGCAAATGGCGCGAGTCGCGCAATGCCAGCCTGCAGCTCGACGCCATCCTGGCCGCGGCCGATCCGGAGGCGCCGCTGGCCGAGCGCAACGGCTGGCTGATCGAACTGGCCTTCTGGATCCGCCGTGACGGCGGCCTCGGCGCCGATGCCGACAGCCAGCAAGACGGCGCGCCGCGCCGCCATCCGGAGCACGTGCGCCTGCGCTACCTGCTGCAGGTGCTGGAGCGGCATCCGGACTGGGCCGCGCGCTTTGCGCAGACGGTGCGCAGCCTGCTGCGCGAGAACGATCCCACCGGCCTGTTCTGCGATACCGGCGTGGCGCAGCATCCCGGCTTCTTCAGCGAGATGGTGAGCCGGCTGCAGAGCCGCTTCCTGCCGCCGCCGCCGAACCGCAGCGACATGGCGGCGCTGTTTGCGCTGGTGTTCGTCGGCGACGACGATGCCGACTGGGTCGAGGCCATCGACGATGCGCTGATGGCGCGGCTGGCGCGCGTGCTGGAAAGCGGCCGCGCCGACGGCGCGGCGCCGGGCCTGGCGCGCTATCGCGAGGCGCTGGGCCAGACCCTGGCCACCAGCATCGCGGTGCTGGTCAGCCAGGTGCGCGCCACCGGGCTGAGCCAGGCGATCCGCTCGCGCCTGGCGGGGCGGGTCGAGGACACCCCGTTCTTTCGCCTGGACGAGGCCATCCAGGCCCTGCGCGAGGACGGCCTGCGCCGCGACGACGACAGCTTCGGCCATCGCCTGAACTACTTCCGCGCGCTGCTCGACGGTTGCCACGCCGCCGCCCGCCATGTCTACGAAGACCTGGAGGAAAACGGCGTGTCGGTCGAGGTGGTGTTCCAGATCGAGCGCATGAAGGTGCAGCTCAGCCGCATCGAGCTGCTGCTGGCGGCGTGGGTCGAGCCGGGCCGTCCCGGCATGCCGGCGCACCTGGTGGCCGAGCTGATCCGCTCGACCCAGGCGCGGCGCAGCATTGCGCATCTCGCCGGCACCTCGTTCGCCCAGCTGGCGCGCAAGGTGGTGGAGCGCTCGGCCGAGACCGGCGAGCACTACATCACGCGCGACCGCCGCGAATATGCCGAGCTGGTGCGCGCCGCGGCGGGTGGCGGCCTGGTCTCGGTGGCCACGGTGTACCTGAAGTTCCTGATCTACGGGCTGCACCTGGACAAGTTCAGCGAAGGCGTGCTGGCGTCGCTCAACTATGCCGGCAGCTTCCTCGCCATCCATTTCGCCCACTTCACGCTGGCGACCAAGCAGCCAGCCATGACCGGGCCGGCGCTGGCGCACCGGCTCGATAACGCGGGGCGGCCGGAGGGGCGCGAGATCTTCGTCGACGACACCGTTGCCATGATCCGCTCCAACGCGGCGGCCATTGCCGGCAACCTGGCGGTGGTGTTCCCGGTGGCGCTGGGCGTGCAGTGGCTGGCGCACCGGCTGCTGGGCACCAACCTGATCACGCCGGCCAAGGCGATCGCCACCATCGAATCGTTCTCGATCCTGGGGCCGACGCCGCTGTACGCCGCCTTCACCGGCGTGCTGCTGTGGCTGTCGAGCCTGTTCGCGGGCTGGGCCGACAACTGGTTTGCGCTGCACCGCGTGCACGACGTGATGGCCTACCACCGCCGCCTGCAGTACGTGCTGGGCGCGCACGGCGCCACCCGGGTGGCGGACTTCTGCAAACGCAACCTGTCGGGCATCGTCGCCAACGTGTCGCTGGGGTTGCTGCTGGGGCTGGGGCCGGAGATCCTGAGCTTCTTCGGTCCGCATATGGAAGTGCGCCATGTGACGCTGTCGACCGGGTCGGTGGGCGCGGCGCTCGGCGTGCTGGGGTGGGATGCGCTGCGCATGCCGGCGCTGTGGCTGGCGGTGGCGGGCATTGCACTGATGGGCATGCTCAACGTGGCGGTCAGCTTTGCGCTGGCATTCAATATGGCGCTGCGGTCACGCAATTTGCGGCGCATCGATCGCGCCGAGCTGAGCGCGGCCGTGCGGCGGCGCATCCTGAAACACCCGCTGTCGCTGCTGGTGCCGCCGCGCGCGGCACCCGCGCACGCGGCTGCAGGCGGGCGCCAGGCCTGAGGGGAAGGGTGGGGCGGGAAGTGGTGCGGTGCGGCAGGGGTAGTTGACTGAATTAGTCGGGTACCTTTATACTTGACGGAAACGATCAAGTATTAGCTTCACCCCCACGCATCACCCCAGAGCCCTGCACCATGAGACTGACCACCAAAGGCCGCTTCGCGGTCACTGCGATGATCGACCTGGCGATGCGCCAGGACCAGGGACCGGTCACGCTCGCCGGCATCAGCCAGCGGCAGAAAATCTCGCTGTCGTACCTGGAGCAGCTGTTCGGCAAGCTGCGCCGGCACGAGATCGTCGAAAGCGTGCGCGGCCCGGGCGGCGGCTACAGCCTGGCGCGCAAGGCCGAGGACGTCACCGTGGCGGACATCATCATCGCCGTGGACGAGCCGCTGGATGCCACCCAGTGCGGCGGCAAGGGCAATTGTAACGGAGATGACGGCTCGGGGCGCTGCATGACCCACGAACTGTGGGCCACGCTGAACCAGAAGATGGTCGAGTACCTCGATTCCGTTTCCCTCAAGAACCTGGTGGACCAGCAGCGCGAGCGCCAGCCCGCCGTGCTGCACGACATGCGCGAAGACGCCGCGCAGCCGGTCGCCGCCGCCGCGCGCGGCAAGGCCGACAAGCAGGAAAAACCGGTCCGGGCCAGGATGGTGAATTCAGTTTTCAGCCTGGCGCAGTCCTGAGCGCGCCGGCAAGACAGCAACACAGCGCAGCAACACAGCGATCAGCGGTCCCTTACAAGGCAGTCATAACGATGAGCACCCCACATTTCCCCATCTACATGGATTACTCGGCCACCACGCCGGTGGACCCGCGCGTGGCGGACAAGATGATTCCGTACCTGCGCGAGCAGTTCGGCAATCCCGCGTCGCGCAGCCATGCGTACGGCTGGGAAGCGGAACGCGCGGTGGAAGAGGCGCGCGAGCAGGTGGCCGCACTGGTCGGCGCCGACCCGCGCGAAATCGTGTGGACCTCGGGGGCGACCGAGTCGGACAACCTGGCGATCAAGGGCGCCGCCAACTTCTATTCTGGCAAGGGCAAGCACATCATCACCGTGAAGACCGAGCACAAGGCCGTGCTCGACACCACGCGCGAGCTGGAACGCCAGGGCTTTGAAGTGACCTACCTGGACGTGAAGGACAACGGCCTGCTCGACATGGAGGTGTTCAAGCAGGCGCTGCGCCCGGACACCATCCTGGTGTCGGTGATGCTGGTCAACAACGAGATCGGCGTGATCCAGGACGTCGAGCAGATCGGCGAGATCTGCCGCGAGAAGGGCATCATCTTCCATTGCGACGCCGCGCAGGCGACCGGCAAGGTGGCGATCGACCTGGGCAAGCTGAAGTGCGACCTGATGTCGTTCTCGGCCCACAAGACCTACGGCCCCAAGGGCATCGGCGCGCTGTACGTGCGCCGCAAGCCGCGCGTGCGCATCGAGGCGCAGATGCACGGCGGCGGCCATGAGCGCGGCATGCGCTCGGGCACGCTGGCCACGCACCAGATCGTCGGCATGGGCGAAGCCTTCCGCATCGCCCGCGAAGAGATGGCGACCGAGAACGAGCGCATCCGCATGCTGCGCGACCGCCTGTGGAACGGCCTGTCGGACATGGAAGAGGTCTACCTGAACGGTGACCTGGAGCACCGCGTGCCGCACAACCTGAACGTCAGCTTCAACTTCGTCGAAGGCGAGTCGCTGATCATGGCGATCAAGGACGTGGCGGTGTCGTCGGGCTCGGCCTGCACCTCGGCCTCGCTGGAGCCGTCGTATGTGCTGCGCGCGCTGGGCCGCAACGACGAACTGGCGCACAGCTCGATCCGCTTCACGGTCGGCCGCTTCACCACCGAGCAGGAGATCGACTACACCGTCGAGCTGCTCAAGAGCAAGATCGGCAAGCTGCGCGACCTGTCGCCGCTGTGGGAAATGTTCAAGGACGGCGTCGACCTGAATTCGATCCAGTGGGCCGCGCACTGAGCCCCCGCCGGATCCCGCGAAAATAACAGCAAGACCCCCGTAAAAGATACGCAAGAGGTAAGCCAAATGTCATACAGCACGAAGGTTCTCGACCACTATGAAAACCCCCGCAACGTCGGCTCGTTCGACAAGAACGACGATGCGGTCGGCACCGGCATGGTCGGCGCCCCGGCTTGCGGCGACGTGATGAAGCTGCAGATCAAGGTCAACGAGGCTGGCGTGATCGAAGACGCCAAGTTCAAGACCTACGGCTGCGGCTCGGCCATCGCTTCGTCGTCGCTGGTGACCGAATGGGTCAAGGGCAAGACCGTGGACCAGGCGCTGGAGATCAAGAACACCCAGATCGCCGAGGAACTGGCGCTGCCGCCGGTGAAGATCCACTGCTCGATCCTGGCCGAAGACGCGATCAAGGCCGCCGTCGAAGACTACAAGAAGAAGCACGGCGCCGAGCAGAAGGCCGCCTGACCTGTCGCACTGACCACGGCACCGACGAAGGAACGCAACGATGATCACCATGACCGAGAAGGCCGCCAAGCATGTGGCGCGCTATCTGGAACGCCGCGGCAAGGGCGTGGGCCTGCGCCTGGGCGTGAAGACCACCGGCTGCTCGGGCCTGGCCTACAAGCTGGAATACGTCGACGAACTGCTGCCGGAAGACAACGTGTTCGAATCGCACGGGATCAAGGTCATCGTCGATGCCAAGAGCCTGCCGTATATCGACGGCACCGAACTCGACTACGCGCGCGAAGGGTTGAACGAAGGCTTCCGCTTCAACAACCCTAACGTCAAGGACGAGTGCGGCTGCGGCGAGTCGTTCACGGTCTGACGCCAGCGGGCGCGGGCTGACGCGGTCGGTTCCGGTGGAGCGCAGCATCGTCGGCTTCCGCCGGGACGAGGAAGGCCACTGGGTGGCCGAACTCGACTGCGGCCATGGCCAGCATGTGCGGCACGATCCGCCATGGCAGTCGCGGCCGTGGACACAGAGCGAGGCGGGCCGCGCCGCCATGATCGGCACGCGGGTGAATTGCCTGAAGTGCGACCGCAACGAGCCGCCGGCCACGTGGGCCAGCCAGCCCGCGCGGTAGTGCGTGGCAGCACGGACGAAGGGCGGCGCGGCCGCTCTTTTTTCTTGGGGAAGCAGTTGAAAGACGATTTTTTTGCGCTGTTCGGCCTGCCGGTGCAGTACGGCGTCGACGAGGCCGCGCTGGACGCGGCGTACCGCACCGTACAGTCGCAGGCGCATCCGGACCGCTTTGCCAAGGCCGGCGATGCCGAGCGCCGCGTGGCGATGCAGTGGGCCGCGCATGCCAACGAAGCCTACCGCACGCTGCGCCAGCCGCTGCGGCGCGCGACCTACCTGCTCAGGCTGCGCGGCGTCGACGTGCAGGCGGAGAACAACACCGCGATGTCGCCCGCGTTCCTGATGCAGCAGATGGAATGGCGCGAGGCGCTGCAGGACGCGGTGGAAGCGCGCGACGTGGACCGCCTCGATGCGCTGCTGCGCGAGCTGCGCCAGGAAAAGCGCGAACGCCACGCAGCGCTGGGCGCGCTGCTCGATGCCGGCGACAACGACGCGGCCGGCGGCGCGGTGCGGCAACTGATGTTTATCGAGAAGATCGAGCACGATACCAGCGAGGCCATCGACCGGCTGGAAGACTGACCGGCAAGATCGCCGGGGCCATGACACAATGGCGCCCGGCCTGAAAACCGCACGCATGCCGCCCCGCATGGCGGTTTCCCCTGCCGTACAAGACAGCGAAGAATTACCATGGCACTGCTCCAGATTTCCGAACCCGGCATGTCGCCGGCGCCCCACCAACGCCGTCTCGCCGTCGGCATCGACCTCGGCACCACCAACTCGCTGGTGGCCGCGGTACGCAGCAGCATTCCCGAAGTGCTGGCCGACGAGCGCGGCCGCGCGCTGCTGCCGTCGGTGGTGCGCTACCTGCCTGACCGTACCGCGCATATCGGCTACCGGGCCCAGGAAGAAGCGGTGCGCGACCCGAAGAACACCATCGTCTCGGTCAAGCGCTTCATGGGCCGCGGCCTGCGCGACGTCGCCAATATCGAGCACAGCCCGTACGACTTCGTCGATGCGCCCGGCATGGTGCAGATCAAGACCGCGGCCGGCGTGAAGAGCCCGGTCGAGATCTCGGCCGAGATCCTGGCCACGCTGCGTCAGCGCGCCGAAGACAGCCTCGGCGATGACCTGGTCGGCGCCGTCATCACGGTGCCGGCGTATTTCGACGAGGCCCAGCGCCAGGCGACCAAGGACGCCGCGCGCCTGGCCGGGCTGGAAGTGCTGCGCCTGCTCAACGAGCCCACCGCCGCGGCCATTGCCTATGGCCTCGACAATGCCGCCGAAGGCATCTACGCCGTCTATGACCTCGGCGGCGGCACCTTCGATATCTCGGTGCTCAAGCTGACCCAGGGCGTGTTCGAGGTGATGGCCACCGGCGGCGACTCCGCGCTGGGCGGCGATGACTTCGACCAGCGCCTGCTGTGCTGGATCGTCGAGCAGGCCGGCCTGCAGCCGCTGTCGGCGCAGGACATGCGCCTGCTGATGGTGCGTGCGCGCGCCGCCAAGGAGGCACTGTCGGAAGCGGACAGCACCGTGATCGACGCGGTGCTGGAATCCGGCGAGATCGTGCACCTGACGCTGACCGACGAGACCTTCGAGCAGATCACCGCCCACCTGGTGCAGAAGACGCTGGCGCCGGTGCGCAAGGCGCTGCGCGACGCCGGCGTGACGCCCGAAGACGTCAAGGGCGTGGTGCTGGTCGGCGGCGCCACGCGCATGCCGTCGATCCGCAAGGCGGTGGGCGACTTCTTCGGCCAGACTCCGCTGACCAACCTCGACCCGGACCGCGTGGTGGCGCTGGGCGCGGCGATGCAGGCCAACCTGCTGGCCGGCAACCATGCTCCCGGCGAGGACTGGCTGCTGCTCGACGTGATCCCGCTGTCGCTGGGCGTCGAGACCATGGGCGGCCTGGTCGAGAAGATCATCCCGCGCAACAGCACCATCCCGGTGGCGCGCGCGCAGGAATTCACCACCTTCAAGGACGGCCAGACCGCGATGGCGATCCACGTGCTGCAGGGCGAGCGCGAGCTGGCCAGCGACTGCCGTTCGCTGGCGCGCTTCGAGCTGCGCGGCATCCCGCCGATGGTGGCGGGTGCGGCGCGCATCCGCGTGACCTACCAGGTCGATGCCGACGGGCTGCTGTCGGTAACCGCGCGCGAAACGCACTCGGGCGTGGAAGCCTCGGTGACGGTCAAGCCGTCGTACGGGCTGGCCGACGACGATATCGCGCGCATGCTGCAGGACAGCTTCCGCGAGGCCGAGCACGACATGAAGAGCCGCGCGCTGGCCGAGGAACGCGTGGAAGCTGACCGCCTGGTCGAGGCCACGCAGCGTGCGCTGGAAACCGACGGCGACCTGCTGTCCGCCGACGAGCGCGCCGCGGTGGAAGCGCTGATGGCGACGGTGCGCGAGATCGCTGCCGGCGAAGACCATCTCGCCATCCGCGCCGCAGTGGAAAAGCTCTCGCACGGTACCGACGAATTTGCGGCGCGCCGCATGGACCGCTCGATCAAAAGCGCACTGGCGGGGCGCAAGGTGCAGGAGCTGGGCTGATCACCGCGCCTTGCACCGCACTACAGAACCCAGGAAACGACATGCCACAGATCATTGTTTTGCCCCACGTCGAATACTGCCCGGAAGGGAAGGTGATCGAGGCCGAGAAGGGTGTCAGCGTGCTGGACTCGCTGCTCGCCAACGGCATCGAGCTCGAGCACGCGTGCGAGAAGTCCTGTGCCTGCACCACGTGCCACGTGATCGTGCGCGAGGGCTTCGACTCGCTCAACGAGGCCGAGGAGAAGGAAGAGGATCTGCTCGACAAGGCCTGGGGCCTGGAGCCCAATTCGCGCCTGTCGTGCCAGGCCATCGTCGACGAGGAAGACCTGACCGTCGAGATTCCCAAGTACACCATCAACCACGCCAAGGAAGGCCACTGAGCGGCCGGCACAGACCTCAGCGGAGAACAAGCCCATGAAGTGGACCGATACCTACGCCATCGCCGAAGCCCTGTACGACAAGTACCCGGATGTCGATCCGGCCGGCGTGCGCTTTACCGACCTGCACCGCTGGGTGCTGGAACTCGACGGCTTTGCCGACGACCCGGCGCGCTCGGGCGAGAAGATCCTGGAAGCGATCCAGCAGGCGTGGATCGAGGAAGCGGAATGAATTCCTGATATCAGGAAGAAGCAAAAAGGCCGGCTTGATGCCGGCCTTTTTGCTTTGGAACCGAGCGATGCGAAATGATCGATCGCCCGATTGCCATCAGTCCTCCCGCCGCAGATGCGGGAACAGGATCACGTCACGGATATTCGGGCTGTCCGTCAGCAGCATCACCAGCCGGTCGATACCGATGCCGCAGCCGCCCGTCGGCGGCATGCCATATTCCAGCGCGCGGATATAGTCGGCGTCGAAGTACATCGCCTCCTCGTCGCCGGCGTCCTTCTGCTCGACCTGCTTGCGGAAGCGGTCGGCCTGGTCCTCGGCGTCGTTCAGCTCGGAGAAGCCGTTGGCAATCTCGCGGCCGGTGATGAACAGCTCGAAGCGCTCGGTGATGCCCGGCACCGTGTCCGACGCGCGTGCCAGCGGCGAGACCTCGACCGGGTAATCGACGATAAAGGTCGGCTCCCACAGCTGGCTCTCGGCGGTTTCCTCGAACAGCACCAGCTGCAGCGTGCCCAGGCCGGCATTGAGGAACTGCGGCGCGTTGGTGTTGACGCCGAACTTCTTCAGCTCGGTGCGCAGGAACTCGGCATCGGCCAGCTGCGCGTCGGTGTACTGCGGCGCGAACTTCTGGATCGCCTGGCAGATGGTCAGGCGGTGGAACGGCTTCGACAGGTCCAGCTCGCGGTCCTGGTAGGTCAGCACCGCGCTGCCGCGCGCGTCGATCGCGGCCTTGCGGATCAGGTCCTCGGTGAAGTCCATCAGCCAGCGGTAGTCGGTGTACGCCGCGTAGAACTCCATCATGGTGAACTCGGGGTTGTGGCGCGGGCTCACCCCCTCGTTGCGGAAGTTGCGGTTGATCTCGAACACGCGCTCGAAGCCGCCGACGATCAGGCGCTTCAGGTACAGCTCGGGCGCGATGCGCAGGAACATCTGCATGTCGAGCGCGTTGTGGTGCGTGATGAAGGGCTTGGCCGCGGCGCCGCCCGGGATCGGGTGCAGCATCGGCGTTTCGACTTCCATGAAGCCGGCATCGGCCATATGGCGGCGCAGCGACGAGATCGCGTCGGTGCGTGCGCGGAAGGTGTTGCGCGTTTCCGGCGACACGATCAGGTCGACATAGCGCTGGCGGTACTTCATTTCCTGGTCGGCCAGGCCGTGGAACTTGTCCGGCAGCGGGCGCAGCGACTTGGACAGCAGGCGCAGCTCGCGCACCTGCACCGACAGCTCGCCCTTGTTTGTGCGGAACAGCTCGCCGCGCGCGCTGATGATGTCGCCCAGGTCCCAGTGCTTGAAGGCCGCGTAGACCTCTTCGCCGACCTTGTCGCGGGTGATGTAGAACTGGATCTGGCCGCTGCCGTCCTGCACCGTGGCAAAGCTGGCCTTGCCCATCACGCGCTTGAGCATCATGCGCCCGGCGATGGCGACCTCGACCGGCGCGGCCTCGAGCGTGGCCTGCTCGGTGTCGGCGTACTGTGCCTGCAGCGCGGCGGCCTGGTGGGTGGGGCGGAAATCGTTGGGGAAGGCCACGCCTTGCTGGCGCAACGCGGCCAGTTTCTCGCGCCGCTCCGCGATGATCTTGTTTTCGTCGACGGCGGGCGTGTCGGCGGCGGCCTTGGTCTGCGCCTGGGCCTGGGCGCGGTTCGGTTCGGTCATGATGTCGTGTCGGTCGCGCGCCGGGCAGCGCGCGGGTTCAGTATGGCTTCAGTGTTGCGGCTTCAGTAGTTGCGGAGATCGTCCAGCTCGGTGCTGCCGAAATCCGGGCGGTGCAGGTAGGCGACGATGCGGCCGGCGGTTTCCTCGGCCGAGGCAAGCTGCTGGTTGGCCTTGAGCTCGCGGAAGCGCTGCACCTGGGCAAAATCGGCATTGCGGATGGTCGCCTGCATGCCGGTATCGATCACGCCCGGTGCCAGCGCCACCGCGCGCACGGTGCGCGGCGCCTTGGCCTGGGCGTATTCGGCATTGACCGAGCGCATGAACATGTCGAGCCCGGCCTTGCCGGCGCAGTAGGCACTCCAGCCTTCGATCGGGCGCCGTGCCGCGCCGGAGGAAATCGCCAGCACCTTGCGCGGGCAGCCGAATTTCTCGGTGCGCTCGAGGAACGCCGCGGTCATGGTCATCGGCGCCGCCAGGTTGGTCAGCAGGTGCGGCACCAGCGATTTTTCCTGCAGCGCCGCGACCGGCCCGATCGGCTCGACCACGCCGGCGTTCAGGATCAGCGTGGCGCTGGTCGGCGGCAGGTCGAGCGTGTCGAGCACGCTGGCCAGCCAGGTGGCCGCGGGGCCGGCCTGCGCCAGGTCCTGCAGGTGCCAGGCCACCGGCACGCCGCTGAGCGTGGCGATGCGTTCGAGCTCGGTGTTGCGGCTGCGCGCGACGCAGATCAGGCGGTTGCCCGGCACCAGCAGGGCGTTGGTCAGTGCCGCGCCCAGCCCGCGCGAGGCGCCGGTGATGATGTACAGGTGATTGGCTTCGCTCATGGTGCCCCGGTCGGAAAGGCCGTCGTGCCGGCATGGCGCGGGCGGCGGTACAGCGATGGATGGGTTGCTGTGCCGCCGCCGGCCGGCGGCGGGTACGGTCTTGCAGTCGCCTTAAAGTCCCTGCTTGAGGCTGGCCTCGATGAACGGGTCCAGGTCGCCGTCCAGCACCTTCTGGGTGTTGGACATTTCCACGTTGGTGCGCAGGTCCTTGATGCGGCTCTGGTCCAGCACGTAGGAGCGGATCTGGTGGCCCCAGCCCACGTCGGTCTTGCCGGCCTCGAGCTTATCGGCCTCGGCCTGGCGCTTGCGCATCTCGTGCTCGTACAGGCGCGACTTCAGCATCGACATGGCTTCGGCGCGGTTGCGGTGCTGCGAGCGGTCGTTCTGGCACTGCACCACAATGCCGGTCGGGATGTGCGTGATACGCACGGCCGAATCGGTCTTGTTGATGTGCTGGCCGCCCGCGCCCGAGGCGCGGTAAGTATCCACGCGCAGGTCCGCCGGGTTGATCTCGACCTCGAACGAGTCGTCCACCTCGGGGTAGACGAACACCGACGAGAACGACGTATGGCGCCCGCCCGACGAATCGAACGGCGACTTGCGCACCAGGCGGTGTACGCCGGTTTCGGTGCGCAGGTAGCCGAAGGCGTATTCGCCCTCGATCTTGATGGTCGCGCTCTTGATGCCGGCGACGTCGCCTTCGGACTCTTCCAGCACCTCGGCCTTGAAGCCCTTGCGCTCGCAGTACTTCAGGTACTGGCGCAGCAACATCGAGGCCCAGTCGCACGCTTCGGTGCCGCCGGCGCCGGCCTGGATGTCGATAAAGGCGTTGGCCTGGTCCATCTCGCCGGCGAACATGCGGCGGAATTCCATGTCCGCCACCACCGCCTCGAAGCCCTTGACGTCGGCCTCGATCGACTCGAGGGTATCGTCGTCGCCTTCTTCCCTGGCGAGTTCGAACAGCTCTTCGGCACCGACGAGGTCATCGGTGAGCTTGCCCAGGACGCCGACCACGCCCTCGAGCATCTTCTTTTCCTTGCCGAGGTCCTGGGCCCGCTTGGGGTTGTTCCAGACGTCGGGGTCTTCCAGCAGGCCGTTGACTTCGTCCAGCCTTCCTACTTTGACATCGTAGTCAAAGATACCCCCGTAGATCTTCCGTCCGGGAACGGAGATCGGAGATGGCACCGGAGATGGCGTTGAGGCGTTCTGCTTCCATGATGTTCCTGCGCTTCGAAAACCTCGAATTATAGCGGATCGGCGCGCCGGATCGGGCGCGGTTCCGCGAGGTCTGGGGCGTCGCGGCGGCGCCGCGAACCGAACGCAACGGCGCCGGCGCGGTCTATCCGGCGGTGCCGGGCGCTACTGCCGCGTCGGGCGCGGCGATAATACGGGTCGCAAGCCGCCCCCGGCACAGACCAAGAACAGGACGCATGACGAAAACCAGACATGACATCGAGCCAGGCCGGCGCCGCGCGCTGGGCCTGCTGCTGGCGGCCACCACGGCGGCGCTCACGGCCGCTTGCGGTACCACGGGCGGGCCAGTGCCGGACGGCTACTACCGCGTCGAGCGCGGCGACACGCTGTATTCGATCGCGCGCAAGCACCGCCGCAGCGTGCGCGAGCTGACCCGCTGGAACAGCGACATCACCAGCCCGAGCCAGATCGAGGTGGGGCAGCTGATCCGGGTGCGGCCGCCCGGCGCCGCGGCCGGCAGCGCAACCGCGTCGACCGGCACCGGCCAGGCCGTGACCGATACGCCGCGCGTCGACAGCGGGGCGGCATCCCGCCCGCCGGCCAGCAGCATCCGCCTGCAATGGCCGGCCGACGGCCGCGTCACGGCCGGGTTCTCCCCGCCCGCCAGCAAGGGCCTGAGCATCGCCGTGCCGGCCAACGGCACGGTGCGCGCCGCCGCCGCCGGCCGCGCCATCCACGTCGGCAACCTGCGCGGCTACGGCATGCTGGTGATCGTCAAGCACAACGACGACTGGCTCACGGTGTACGGCAACCTGGACCAGCCGCTGGTCAGCGAAGGCGCGCAGGTGTCGGCGGGGCAGGACGTGGGCCGCATGGGCGCGAGCCCGAGCGAGCTGCACTTCGAGGTGCGCGGCAACGGCAAGCCGGTGAATCCGGCCAGCTACCTGCCGTCGAGGGGTTGAGCCGGGGCCGGCTACTGCGCGTGCTCGATCACCAGCTGCACGCGCGTGACGCCGTTGAAGGTGTTGTTGTCGAGCCGGTAGGCCACCTGCGCGCTGGCGCCGAGCGAGTCGGCGTGGTTGAACCAGATCGCGTCGAAGCGCTGGCTGCCGCGCCCCAGCTGCAGCTTCAGGTGCTTGCCCTTGAGCACGCTCTGGCGCAGCACGTCGAACTCGCCGCAGAAGGTCGGCGCCGGAAAGCCCTGGCCCCACACCTGCTGCTCCAGCAGGGTGACGAACTCCGGGCTGAAGCACTGGTCCTCGATATCGCCGTCGGTCTCGATCACGCGCGCCAGCTGGTCGTCGGTCAGCCATTCGCGCCCGACCGCCTCGAACGCGTCCTGGAATTCGGCAAAGCGCTCGGCGCGCACGGTCAGCCCCGCCGCCATGGCGTGGCCGCCGAACTTGAGCAGCATGCCGGGATGGCGCTTGGACACCAGGTCGAGCGCATCGCGCAGGTGGAAGCCCGGGATCGAGCGGCCCGAGCCCTTGACGGTGGTGTCGTCGCCCGGCGCGAAGGTGATGGTCGGGCGGTGGAACTTGTCCTTCAGCCGCGACGCCACGATGCCGATCACGCCCTGGTGCCAGGTATCGTTGAACACGCTGACGGTAAAGCGCGCCGACGGATCCGGCCCCGCCAGTCCGGCCATGGGCTGCTCCAGGAGCTGCAGCGCCTCCTGCTGCATGCCGGCCTCGATGTCGCGCCGCTCGCGGTTCATGCTGTCCAGCTCCTGGGCGATTTCCCAGGCGCGGTTGGCATCGTCGGTCAGCAGGCACTCGATGCCCAGCGACATGTCTGCCAGCCGGCCCGCCGCATTCAGGCGCGGGCCGAGGCCGAAGCCCAGGTCAAAGGTATTGGCGCGCGCCGCCTCGCGCCCGGCGGCGCGGAACAGCGCGGCGACGCCGGGCTGCATCCGGCCGGCGCGCATGCGGCGCAGGCCCTGCGCCACCAGGATGCGGTTGTTGGTGTCCAGCTTGACCACATCGGCCACCGTGCCCAGCGCCACCAGGTCCAGCAGCGTCTGCAGCGGCGGCTGGGTCTGCTGGGTGTAGACGCCGCGGCGGCGCAGCTCGGCGCGCAGCGCCAGCAGCACGTAGAACATCACCCCCACGCCCGCCAGGTTCTTGCTGGGGAATTCGCAGCCCGGCTGGTTCGGGTTGACGATCACCGCGGCCTGCGGCAACTCCGAACCCGGCAGGTGGTGGTCGGTCACCACCACGTCGATGCCGAGCGCATTGGCCGCGGCGACGCCGTCGACGCTGGCGATGCCGTTGTCGACCGTGACGATCACGTCCGGATTCTGCTGCGCCGCCAGCGCGACGATTTCCGGCGTCAGGCCATAGCCGTACTCGAAGCGGTTGGGCACGATGTACTCGACCCGCGCGCCCAGCATGCGCAGCCCGCGCACGCCCACCGCGCAGGCGGTGGCGCCGTCGCAGTCATAGTCGGCGACGATCAGCAGGCGCTTGCCGGCGGCGATGGCGTCGGCCAGGTAGGCTGCGGCGTGGTCGATCCCCTTCATGGCCGCGGGCGGCACCAGTTCGGGCAAATCGGTGGCCAGCTCGGCGGCACGGGCCACGCCGCGCGCGGCCAGGATGCGCGCCAGCGTCGGGTGCAGGCCGGTGGCGGCCAGCGCGCTGGCGTGTTCGGGGGAATACTGGCGGATGGCGATCCGGGTCATGGGCGGGGCGGCAGTGGGCGTCGGGCGATTGGTTCAGGCGATCGGTTCAGGCGATCGGTTCAGGCGGCGAGGGCGAGGTCGGACAGCAGCGCGCGCCAGTCGCCGCGCTGGCCCATGCCGCGCCAGAACTTGCGCAGGTCGGCGCGCCGCACGGTGAACTCGGCAAAATGGTTCTCGCCCCCCAGCACCAGCGTGATGGCGCCGATCCGGCCCGCCGCCAGCGCTTCCAGCGCCGGACCGAACCAGTCGGCATCAAGTGCATGCATGCGGTCCAGCCACAGCCCCCAGTCCTCGGCGACATGCGCCTCGGTGGCGCTGTCGAGCATGGCCAGCACCGACCCTTCGAGCCCCGCTGCCCCGGCCAGCCCGGCCGGCGCCGGCAGCACGCGGCTGCCGGCGGCCAGTGCCAGGCCGCTCAGGAAGGGGTCGTTGCTGAGCACCGTGTCGGCCAGCCGCGGCACCGGCTGCAGCGCGCCGCCGCCGTACAGCCAGACCGAGTTGACCGGCACCTCGCCGGCGGCCTCGCGCGCCTGGTTGACGCGGTGGTCGAACCACGTCATCTGGATTTCGTTCTGCAGCCGGCGCCAGTCGCGCGCGCGCTCGCCGGCCTGCATCCAGATGTCGATATTGCGGCCCGCCGCGCGCAGCGGCGTGGTCGCCTCGAGCGGGCCGAACACGGCCTCGGGCAGGTACCAGCGCTGCGGGCAGGGCGTTTCCAGCGCGATGCCGGATTCCTGCAGCAGCGCGTCGATGGCCTCGCGCAGCGCGGTGGCTTCCTGCGGGCGCAGGCCGAGCTGGCCCGGCGGCATCAGCACCAGGTGATCGCGCGCGGCATGGATGTGCACCGGCTGCAGGCAGGCCCAGGATTGGCCGTCGGCGGTGGCCGGGGTGCCCGCCGGCGTGCCGGTGGCCGCGCCGGCGCTGTCGGCCAGCCGCATATAGGGCGCCAGCGGCACCCGCACCGTGTCCAGTCCGGCCTTGCCGGCCAGCCAGCGTTCCTGCGGCAGGCTGCGCAGGAAGGGGTCGTCGTGCCGCTCGCGCGGGCCGGGCGCGGCCCGGGTCAGCAACTTTCCGAGCGCCGGCAGCTCCAATTGCCGCAGCAGCGCGCCAGGGACGACATCGTCGCGGCCGTCGTCGCCGGCGCCGGGCGGGACGGAAAAGGGCACAATCAGGGTCAGGTGCGTCATCATGGTGGCGAGATTGTAAACTCCCGGCTGCCCTGCGTGCCGCCGGCAGCGCCCCGACGGGCACAGGCGTTTTTCCGAAACAACAGGAATCCTCTTGAAATTTCCCTACGAGTGGCAGATCGGCTGGCGTTACACCCGCGCAAGCAAGCGCGCCAGCCGCAACACCTTCATTTCGTTTATCTCGATGATCTCGATGCTGGGCATCGCGCTCGGCGTGGCCGCGCTGATCGTGGTGCTGTCGGTGATGAACGGGTTCCAGAAGGAAGTGCGCGACCGCATGCTGTCGGTGCTGGCGCATATCGAGGTGATCGGCCCGTCGGCGCTGCCGGACTGGCAGAAGACTGCGGCCGAGGCGCTGCAGAACAAGGAGGTGGTCGGTGCCGCCCCCTACGTGGCGGCGCAGGCCATGCTGACCCGCGACGATGCCGTGCGCGGCGTGCTGCTGCGCGGCGTGGAGCCATCGCAGGAGCCCAAGGTATCGGAGATCGGCAGCCAGTTCCGCGCCGGCAGCATGGCGGCGCTGGTGCCGGGCAGCTTCGGCATCGCGCTGGGCAACGAACTGGCCAATGCCATGGGCGTCCAGGTCGGCGACAAGGTCACGCTGCTGGCGCCGCAGGGCACCATCACGCCGGCGGGCGTGCTGCCGCGGCTCAAGCAGTTCACCGTGGTGGGCGTGTTCTCGTCCGGGCACTTCGAGTTCGACAGCGCGCTGGCGCTGGTCAACCTGCAGGACGCCGAGACCCTGTTCCGCCTGAGCGGCCCCACCGGCGTGCGCCTGAAGCTGCAGGACATGCAGCGCGCGCCGCTGGTGGCGCAGGAACTGGCCGGCACCATGTCGGGCGAGCTTTACCTGCGCGACTGGTCGAAGCAGAACCGCAACTGGTTTGCCGCGGTGCAGACCGAGAAGCGGATGATGTTCATCATCCTGACGCTGATCATCGCGGTGGCCGCGTTCAACCTGGTGTCGACGCTGGTGATGACCGTCACCGACAAGCAGGCCGATATCGCCATCCTGCGCACCATGGGCGCGCAGCCAGGCTCGATCATGAAGATCTTCATCGTGCAGGGCGTGGCCATCGGCTTTATCGGCACGCTGCTGGGGGTGGCCGGCGGCACGCTGATCGCCACCAATATCGATGTGATCGTGCCCTTTATCGAGCGGGTGCTGCACGTGCAGTTCCTGCCGCGCGACATCTATTTCATCAGCCAACTGCCTTCCGATCCCCGCGTGAACGACATCGCCACCATCGGCATCATCTCTTTCGTGCTGGCCACGCTGGCCACGCTCTATCCCAGCTGGCGCGCCGCCCGCGTCAACCCGGCGGAGGCGCTGCGCTATGAGTGAAGCCGTGCTGCAAGCCGATACTTCCACGCCCGCTCCGGGCCTGCCGCGCACCGGTGCACCGGTGCTGGTGGCCGAGGGCCTGACCAAGCGCTTCCGCCAGGGCGAGCTCGACGTCGAGGTGCTGCGCGGCGTCGACGTGCGCGTCAACGCGGGCGAGAAGGTGGCCATCGTCGGTGCCTCGGGCTCGGGCAAGAGCACGCTGCTGCATGTGCTGGGCGGGCTCGACGAGCCCGATTCCGGCCGCGTCGCGCTGCTCGGCAAGCCCTTCACGGCGCTGCGCGAGCGCGAGCGCAACGTGGTGCGCAACCGCTCGCTGGGCTTTGTCTACCAGTTCCACCACCTGCTGCCGGAATTCACCGCGCTCGACAACGTGGCGATGCCGCTGCGCATCCGCGGCCTGACCCAGCCCGCGGCGCGCGAGGTTGCGCAGGCGATGCTGGAGCGCGTCGGGCTGGGCGGGCGCTCGCGCCACCGGCCGGGCGAGCTGTCCGGCGGCGAGCGCCAGCGCGTCGCGATTGCGCGCGCGCTGGTGGGCCAGCCGGCCTGCGTGCTGGCCGACGAGCCCACCGGCAATCTCGACGACCACACCGCCGGCGGCGTCTACGACCTGATGCTGGAGCTGTCGCGCACGCTCGGCACCAGCTTCGTCATCGTCACCCACGACCTCGACCTCGCCGGCCGCTGCGACCGCGTGCTGCGGCTGCGCGACGGCCACCTGCACCAGGAACGCTGACGCGGCCGCGGCCATGTGGATCGACACCCATTGCCACCTCGATGCCGGCGAGTTCGACGCGGACCGCGGGCAGGTTGCCGACGCGGCCGAGGCCGCCGGCGTGCGCGGCATCGTGGTGCCGGCGGTGGCCGCGTGGAATTTCGACACCGTGCGCGCGCTGGCGCAGCGCGATCCGCGCTGCGTCTATGCGCTGGGCATCCACCCGCTGTGCTCGCCCGGCGCGGGCCAGCCCGAGCTCGACGCGCTGCGGCGCCAGGTCGCCGCCAGCATGGGCGACCCGCGCTTCGTCGGCATCGGCGAGATCGGGCTCGACTTCTTCGTCGCCGGGCTGGATGCGGACCATCAGACCTGGCTCTACGTCGAACAGCTGAAGATCGCACGCGAGTTCGACCTGCCGGTGCTGCTGCATGTGCGCAAGTCGCAGGACCAGGTCGGCGCGCAGCTGCGCAAGCTCGGCGTCAAGCGCGGCATCGCCCACGCCTTCAACGGCAGCCACGAGCAGGCGCGGCGCTTCGTCGAGCAGGGCCTGAAGCTGGGCTTCGGCGGCAACGTCACCTTCAGCCGCGCGCGCCAGATCCGTCGGCTGGCGACCGAGCTGCCGCTGGAGGCGCTGGTGCTGGAAACCGATGCGCCGGACATCGCGCCGGCCTGGCTGTCGGACGACCAGTTCGGCGAACAGCACAAGGCCCGCAACACGCCGGCGCAGGTGGCGGGCGTGGCGCGCGTGCTGGCGGAACTGCGCGGCATCGACGCCCTGACGCTGGCGCAGGCGACCTGGCGCAATGCCGTGGCGGCGCTGCCGCGGCTGGCGGCGTTTGCCGACACCATGGCGCCTCCGCTCGCTGGCGGTCACACAACTTCCACGCCTTCTTGACAGGCTGACAAGCTTGCCGCGGCTGCGCGCGGGTACAACTCCGGTCATGCAAGATCAACTGGAGAGGTGCGATGCGTCGCTTCGTGGTGGCATTCGTGGCCGGATGCTGGACCCTGCAGCAGCAGTCGACGCTGCCGCAGCCGCACGGCCTGCGCCTGGGCGCCATGCTGCTGGCCTTGTGCGCCATCGGCATGGCCCTGCGGGGCAGGCGCCTGCCGGTCATGCTGCAGGCCCTGGCGCTGGCCGCGCTGGCCTTTGCCATCGCGTTCTGCTGGGCCGCCTGGCGCGCCGAGCTGCGCCTGCGCGAATGGCTGCCGGTGGTGCTGGAAGCGCGCGACCTCGACGTGCGCGGCGTGGTATCCGGGCTGCCCAGCCAAACCGCCACCGGCACACGCTTCGCGTTCACTGTCGAAGCGTCAGCCGGTTCCGACCCGCCGCTGCCGCGCCGGGTCATCCTCAACTGGCGCGACGCGCCGCCTGAGTTGAGGCCGGGACAGCGCTTCACGCTGACGCTGCGGCTGCGGCGCCCGCGCGGTCTCGCCAATCCCTTCGGCTTCGATTACGCCTACTGGCTGCTGGCACAAGGCTATGGCGCGACCGGCTACGTGCGCCGCGCCCTCGGTCCGCCGCAGGATGCCGCCGGCGAGCGGCTGGCCTGGCGCATCGAGGCCCGGCGTGCCGCCGTGCGCGACCACCTGCGCGCCGCGCTGCCGGCCGGGGCGCGCTATGGCGCGGTGCTGGTCGCGCTGGTGATCGGCGACCAGCGCGGCATCGAGGCGAGCGACTGGCAGTTGTTCCGGCGCACGGGCGTGAGCCACCTGGTCGCCATTTCGGGGCTGCATATCACCATGGTGGCCGGCATGGCGGCAGCGTTCACCGGATTGCTGTGGCGCCATTCGTTCGGCCTTGGCGGCTACCTGCGCCGGCCGCTGCCGCTGTGGCTGCCGGCGCGGCAAGCCGCGCTGGCGATGGCGGTGGCCACCGCGCTGGGCTACGGCATGCTGGCCGGCATGCAGATCCCGGCGCTGCGCACCGTTGCCATGCTCTGCGTCGCGGCGGTTGCGGTGTGGGGGGCGCGGGCGCCGCCGGCGTCGGTGGTGCTGGCGTGGGCGGCGCTGGTGGCGTTGCTGCTGGATCCGTGGGCGGTGATGCTGCCCGGCTTCTGGCTGTCCTTCGGTGCCGTCGCGGTGATCTTCTTCGCTGCCCGGCCGGGACGCGACGCCGCGATCGCAGGGCGCTGGCAACGGCTGCGGGCCGCGCTTGCCGCGGCAGCGCGTACCCAGTGGGCTGTGACCATCGGGCTGGTGCCGCTGACGCTGCTGCTGTTCGGCCAGGTGTCGGTGGTATCGCCGTTCGCCAATGCGCTGGCGATCCCGGTGGTCAGCCTGCTGGTGACGCCGCTGGCGCTGCTGGGCGCCGCGCTGCCGCTGTGGCTGGCCGTGCCGGTGATGGCGGTCGCCCACTTTGCCATGCAGGGACTGGCTGCCGTGCTGCAATGGTTTTCGATGCTGCCCGGGGCGATGTGGGAGGCCGCCAGCGCGGGACCGGTGGCGCTGCTGCTGGCCGCGCTTGGCGTGGCGCTGCAGGTGGCGCCCGTGGCTTCGGCTCGCCTGCGCCGGCATGGCGCACTGCTGATGCTGCCGATGCTGGTGGCGCGCGGCCCGCCGGTGGCCGACGGCCAGTTCCGCGCGGTGATGTTCGACGTCGGGCAGGGCACGGCGGTGCTGGTGCGCACGCGCACGCATGCGCTGCTGTATGACACCGGGCCGGGCTATGCCAGCGGATCCAGCGCGGGCGCGCAGGTAGTGGTGCCGCTATTGCGCGCCGAGGGAGTGACGCGGCTCGATCACCTGATGGTCAGCCATGAAGACATCGACCATGCCGGCGGCGTCGCGGACATTGTGGGAACGGTTGACGTGGTGGCACGCAGCACTGGTGCGCCTGCCGGCCACCCGCTGCTGGGAGCTCACCATCCTGAGGCTGGTCCAGCCGAATGGAGTCCATGCGCAGCGGGACAGCAATGGCAGTGGGACGGCGTGCGCTTTGCCGTGCTGCACCCGCTGCCGGAGCAGTCGCAGCAGGCCGCCATCGCCAGCAACGCGCGCAGTTGCGTGCTGCGCGTGGACGCCGCCGCGCACAGCCTGCTGCTGACCGGCGATATCGGCGTGGCGCAGGAGCGGGCGTTGATCGGGCGCTTGCCGACAGGGGCGTTGCGTGCCGACGTGCTGGTGGTGGCGCATCACGGCAGCGCTACGTCGTCCGGCGCGGACTGGATCGAGGCGGTCGGGCCCGCGGCCGCAGTGTTTCAGCTGGGCTATGGCAACCGCTATCGCCATCCGAACGCCGAAGTCTGGGAGCGCTTTGGCCGCGCGGGCATCCTGCGCTATCGCACCGACGAAACCGGCGCCGTGACCATGGACACGGCGCGCGCGGATTACACGCTGTCGATGTTCCGACAGGCGGAGCTGCGCTACTGGCGGGAACGGCCGCCGGCGCCACGCTAGCGCGCGGGATGCCGCCAGCGGTCAGCCGGCCTTGCGGCGGCCGGGGCGTGCGGCGGGCGGTGTGGGCTTGGCGGGCGTAGACGGCATGGCAGACTCGGCCGCCGCGGCGCGCCCGCGGCTGCGAGCCGGTGCCGGCTCGGCCCCGGCGATGCGCCGCTCGCGCAGATGCGCCTTGGCGCGCTGCAGGCGCGGCGCGACGGTGTCGGCGCGCGCCAGCGCGACGCCGGCGGCTAGCACGTCGCCCAGCACCAGGTGGCTGATGCGCGAGGTCATCGGCGTGTAGACCTCGCTGTCTTCCTCGACGTCCGAGAACACGCAGACATCGGCCAGCCGGGCCAGCGGCGAGCCGCTATGGGTCAGCGCCAGCACGCTGGCGCCGCTGCTGCGCGCCAGCGTGGCGGCGGTCAGCATGTCCCAGGTGCGGCCGCTGTTGGAGACCAGCACGGCCACGTCGCCCGGCGCCAGCAGCGCCGCCGACATGCTGAACACGTGCGGGTCGGCATAGGCGACGGTCGGCATGCCCAGGCGGAAGAACTTGTGCTGCAGGTCTAGCGCGACGATGCCGGAGTTGCCACAGCCATAGAACTCGATGCGGCGCGCGCCGGCGAGCAGCCGGATGCCATGCTCGATCTGGTCGGCCGACAGTGCGTTGCGCACACTCATCAGCGTGGCAATGGTGCGGTCGAACACCTTGCCGGCGATGTCAGCCGGGCGGTCGTCGGCGGCGACATCCTGGTGCACGAAAGGGGTGCCGCCGCCGACGTTCTGCGCGAACTGCAGCTTGAATTCGCGGAAGCCGTCGTAGCCCAGTGCCGCGCAGAAGCGCGCGATGGTGGGTTGCGACACGCCGGCGCGCTCGGCCAGTTCCGGCATCGACAGCCGGATCACGGCGGCGCCGTGGCGGGCGACATAGTCGGCCAGGCGGCGTTCTGAAGGACGAAGGGTGTCGTAGACGGCAAGGATGCGGTCGCGCATGGCGGCAGGCGGCGGTGTCGGTATTGGAAGAATATGTAGAGATTCTACATCGGTTGGCGCCGCATCTTGCCTTAAGGGCTACGTGTCGTGCTCTTCGGGTTTGCCCTGATTCCGGATTTTTCTGCGGGAATTGTCTGCCTTGATGGGTCGACGCCCGGCGCGCGCCCGGTATAATGGCGCCCGATCTGTAGAAAATCTACAGGCGATAGCGTCGCTGCGGCGCCGCTCGCCACGTCCATTCCGCCCACAAGGACCGTCACGCCATGCCTTCCGCCGTCCATGCCGAGCTTCAGGCCGTTACCGATCGCATCGTTGCGCGCAGCCGCGCCAGCCGTGCCGCCTACCTTGCCCGCTGCGAGCGCGCGCAGGCGGAGCTGGCGCCGCTGCGCGGCATGTCCTGCGCCAACCTGGCGCACGGCTTTGCCGCACTGCCCGCCAGCGACAAGCTCATGCTGCGCGTCGACCATGCGCCCAACCTGGGCATCGTTACCGCGTACAACGACATGCTGTCGGCGCACCAGCCCTACGAGCGCTATCCCGCCGTGATCCGCGAGGCCGCGCGCGCGGTCGGCGCGGTGGCGCAGGTGGCCGGCGGCGTGCCGGCGATGTGCGACGGCATTACGCAGGGCAACGCCGGCATGGAGCTGTCGCTGTTCTCGCGCGATGCGATTGCCATGGGCACCGCGGTGGCGCTGTCGCACAACACCTTCGATGCCGCGCTGATGCTGGGGGTGTGCGACAAGATCGTGCCGGGCCTGCTGATGGGCGCGCTGCAGTTCGGCCACCTGCCGATGGTGTTCGTGCCGGCGGGCCCAATGGCCAGCGGGCTGCCCAACAAGGAAAAGGCGCGCGTGCGCCAGCTCTACGCCACCGGCCAGGTCGGGCGCGATGCGCTGCTGGAAGCCGAATGCCAGGCGTATCACGGCGCCGGCACCTGCACGTTCTACGGCACCGCCAACAGCAACCAGTTCCTGATGGAAATCATGGGCCTGCACCTGCCGGGCGCGGCCTTCGTCCATCCCGACAGCGGCCTGCGCGATGCGCTGACGGCCGCTGCGGCGCAGCGCGCGATCGCGCTGCGCGCGCGCGGCGACGATTACCTGCCGCTGGCGCGCATCGTCGACGAACGCGCCATCGCCAACGCCATGGTCGGCCTGCTCGCCACCGGCGGCTCGACCAACCACACCATCCACCTGGTGGCGATGGCGCGCGCCGCCGGCATCGTCATCGACTGGAACGATTTCGACTTGCTGTCGCGCATCACGCCGCTGCTGGCGCGGGTCTATCCCAACGGCTCGGCCGATGTGAACCACTTCCATGCCGCCGGCGGCGCCGGCTTCGTGATCCGCGAGCTGCTGCAGGCCGGCCTGCTGCACGAGGACGTGCAGACCGTGGCCGGCCCGGGCCTGGCCCGTTATGCGCAGGAACCGGTGATGACGGACGGCGTGCTGCACTGGCGCGACGGCGCCGCCCAGAGCGGCGACCCGCAGGTGCTGGCGACCGCCGCCGCGCCGTTCTCCACCGAGGGCGGGCTGCGGCTGATGCAGGGCAACCTGGGTCGCGGCGTGATCAAGGTCTCGGCGGTGGCGCCGGAGCACCGCGTGGTCGAAGCCCCGGTGCGCGTGTTCGATTCGCAGGAGGCGCTGCAGGCGGCGTTCGACGCTGGCGAACTGGGCGGCCAACTCGGCGGCGACCTGGTCGCGGTGGTGCGTTTCCAGGGGCCGAATGCCAACGGCATGCCCGAACTGCACCGGCTGACCCCGGTGCTGGGGGCGCTGCAGGACGCCGGCCACAAGGTGGCGCTGGTGACCGACGGGCGCATGTCCGGCGCCTCGGGCAAGGTGCCGGCGGTGATCCACGTCGGTCCCGAGGCGCTGGCCGGCGGCGCGCTGGCGCGCGTGCGTGACGGCGATCGCATCCGCGTCGACGCCGTCGCCGGCACGCTGCAATGGTTGGGCGACGAGGCCGAATTCGCGGCGCGGGCGCCGGCGCGCGCGCCGGCCGATCCGTTCGCGCAGTTCAGCCTGGGGCGTGGCCTGTTCGGCCTGTTCCGGCGCCATGCGCGGATCGCGGAAGAGGGCGGCAGCGCACTCGACCTGTCCGAACTGGATGCCGCAGTGGCCGGCGCCGACGGCCGTACCGCCGAGTTGCGATCCGTCGCACAATAACCGGACCAGGACAGGCAGGCAACCGACAAGGATGGTCCCACCATCCGATACCAAGACCGACGGAGCAGACATGATCTATATCCTGATGGGCGTTTCCGGCAGCGGCAAGACCACGGTCGGCCAGCTGCTGGCGCAGCGGCTGGGCTGCGGCTTCCATGACGCCGACGACTTCCACAGCGACGCCAACAAGGCCAAGATGCACGCCGGCATCCCGCTGACCGACGAAGACCGCTGGCCGTGGCTGGCCGCGATGCGCGCGGCCATCGACACCGCCCGCGCCGAGGGTCGCACCCATGTGTTCACCTGCTCGGCGCTGCGCCAGGCTTACCGCGACCGGCTGAGCCCGCCCGATGGCGGCGTGACCTTCGTCTTCATGAAGGGGGATGCCGCGCTGATCGGCCAGCGGCTGTCCGCGCGCACCGAGCACTTCTTCAACCCCGAGCTGCTGCAAAGCCAGTTCGATACGCTCGAGGAACCTGGCGACGCGCTGGCGCTCGACATCCGCCAGCCACCCGAGGCGCTGGTCGACACCATCCTGAAGGCCACCGTGCGGCAGGGCGCCAGCGCTGCGCGCTGAACTGACGCGGCCGTGCCTCTGGTAGGCATGGCCTCGGATTCCCGAAGGCAACGCAAACCACGGCCGCCGGCCTCACCGGCGGCCGTTTTCTTGCGTGCGCTGGCAGGCATCTTGCTAGCTTCGCTTCGATGCCGGTGCCGCGCGGGTGCGATGGCACGGGCAGCCCGCCGCACCACCTTGCAGCTTTCGCCGGCACGGGTATGCTGGAAGGGCCAGTGACTCGACGGCATCACCACGGCTTGCGCCAACCGGCGCGGCCGCGCGGCAGGGCAGGACAGCCAGGGCAACCAGGGCGGCCGGTGCGGCATAGCAGCGGCGCCCGC